>CAZVBS010000012.1:0-20367 GCA_964625905.1 uncultured Candidatus Saccharibacteria bacterium
GCCTAGTCCGTCGCCCATAGAATCATTTGAAGACGGAGAGCCAGAATTACCTTCAGCAGCATCTATAGCACCAGCTATTTGGCCTCCACAATTATTAGGCCCACCTATTGCTTCCATCTCTGAGGCAACGTCGCCTCCGCCATCTGGACCATCACCGCCGCCGGCAAATACTGTAGGTAATATAATTAAGAATGAAGCAATTAAACTTACCAAAAGTATCGAGAAAATTGATATATTATTCTTTTTTAAAAAAAATGTATTGAACATAAAATTATTATTTCCAGTCATCAATAAACATTGAAGTTTGCACGTAATCAGTTAAATCAAGTACCACTTCTTTTGTCTTTAAATTCAAATCAAAAATTACAAGTCTTTGATTGTCATTATTACCCCAATCAACTTCTTGAGCGGCAAGATATGTATCATCAGGAGAAAATCGTGGCCAAAAAGAACTAGATTGTATCCTATCTTTAATGAATCCTTTAAATGGTTCCCAAGAATCTATTTTGATTATCAAGATCTCTCCATCATCTGGAACTGACCATGCAAGCAAACTTCCACTGTTAGACAGATCAAGTTTCATACCCAAATAAGCAATACCTCCCACCATATCCCACACAAGTTCATCTGATTTAGTCTTAATATCAATTAAATGAAGTCCATCACTTCTTAATATTAGTAACTTTGAACCGTCTGGAGAAAAAATAGGGTTTGCGCCATTTGAAATAAATCTTTCATTTCCTTTTAGGTCAGTAATATATATTTTCCATGTATCTACATTTATATAATTATTTGATTCTGGACCATCTGAATTAACAATAAATGCAATGGAGTTGCCATTTGGTGACCATCTTGGATCTTTTTTATGATAAGGGCTTGAAGTAATAAGTTTTTTATTCTTCATATTCTTATCCACCACATGTAGTTGTGCGTATATATCACCATATTCTCGAGATATAAGAGCAAACATCTCTCCGTCATTAGAGAAAGATCCGTTAAAATTTTGAGATGGAATTTTCATATCAACAAACGCTGATTTAAGCTTACGAGACTCTAGATCAAATGAATATATCCCAGTTGTAATATTGCGTTCATTTGGAACAAGCGAAAGATAGATTTTTTCTGAAGATTTGTTTGTAAAATCTATATAATATTGTGAGTAATATAAAGCTCCTCCAAGTATTGCTAAGACAAGCAGTGTTCCAATCTTTGTTTTGAAATTAAAAATTGACATTACTATTATTATACGTACCTAATTAAATAAATGCTATACACATTAATGTATAGCAAAAAGAAAAACCAATGCGCAGGAATGCATTGGTTTTACTCAGGTTTTATTTCTATTGGAAATTGAATCCTGAAAGAATAGAGTCAACAGCTTTGTTTACTGGATCATTTTGACCCTGTTTGATTTTTTTGTATTTCGAATATCTCTCATTTGAGAACATAATCCAGATGTCAGTATTTTCAATAGATGTCTGGAGTCTTGCAATTGCATGGTGTCGATAAACTCTTTTGTTAATATATAGAGTAATAAAGTACACTTCTGCAATTTGACCAGAAGCTATTTCTTTCTTCTTATAATGAAAAGACATTTTTTTGCCAGATGAGAAAGTGACTTCTTTAAACGAAAGGTTGTTATAGTGCTCAGGGTATTCTTCCGAATCAACAGCAGAATATGAAAGCTTTTTGTCTTTAAAAACAGTAACACTTCCCAAAAAAGCATCCAGGACACTTTCAACACTTCTGTCTTTTGTTATATAATAGCGTACCGCATGCCCAAGTTTCCCTTTTTTAGGTTCGCGTGCAAGGCACACAAACTTCAACGAGATGTTGCCAGACGACGATACTCCAGTGAACTTGTGCATAGGAGGCTTCTTGCCTTTTGGGTAGCACATCGTAAGAAGGATGTCGCTTGATGTCGTAAACAATACATCATGTGTGTTCTTAGCCTCACCTGCAAACACAAAACCTGAAGAAAAGAGGGTAATGATTGCAAATATGATCGCAAAAAAGACGTTTTTCATTTTTCGAACTCCTAAATCTTATTTATGACACAATGTCACAACTTCCTTTATCTAAAACAGATTATACCACAAATGGAATACATTACAAGTGGTATCTTGCTACATCTCAACATTTGCATAAATAACAGACGGTTTGTTTCCGTTTGATTCTATAATTATTTCCCCACTACTGTTTAATATAAAAGCTGGTGACATATTCCCTGACTGTATAAATGCACGCTTGTTTTTAACTGCATGAACTTTAGCTACTGCTTTTGTTTGATTATATATTATTTTAGAACCATGAAACCATGACTGCGATGACAGATTCACAAGTATATCTGCTCCATATTTGTTTGTGAGATTTCTATATAAACTCGGAGAAAGAGCTTCTGAACAAAACAAAGCGCCTATTTTAATATCTTTAAATGATGCAACTACACGCTCATTATCGCCTTTTGTATATCCCCTCCTATCATCAAGGCGTTTTACAAGATCTTTCTGTCCTATTAATGTAAGGAAATATTTATACAACAATGGCGTATATTCTCCATACGGTAACAAGAATTGTTTTTCATCTGCAACAGATTCTTTTGTTCTAGTGTTGTAATAATGTATACGAGATTTTACTTCTCCAATCTCATTAAACATACGACTGGAATCAATAATAAGAGTCTCTGTGTCTCCAAAAATATCGTACATAAAAGAATTGAGCTCTTTATTTCTTTTGAGTGTAGTTAAGAAACGAATATCTTCTGGTAAAACTATTATATCTGGACTTTCTCCACTGTCGCGAATATCTTCAAATAATCTCTTTACTACACTGATCTTGTTATTTTTTGAACCAGCAACAGATGAAAAGCTTGTGTGTATCGTAGCAACTTTTATAACTCTAGAACTGTCTTTGTATGTATCAGGTGCATATGCAAGTACCGCAGAAATAACACCTAACATAATGACAAATACTACACTTGAGATAAGTTTTTTTCGTATTAAATATTCTTTTTGTGAAAATATCCAAAATAAAACACTGTTTACGATCACAACTATCGCACTAAGTGTGTATACTCCACCAATGTTTGCAAATTGAAGTAATGAATAGTTTTCTGAAAGTACGTACCCAACAAACCCAACAGAGAAATGTGGTCCAAAGAGTGACTCCTCTCCAAATGTTAGAATCGCGTATCCCCACATTCTAAGATATTCAAAAAATACCCAAATAAATGTAATCAAAAAAATATCAAAAAAATTTCTCTTTCTAGATTTACAAAACAAAAAAGTAGCTAAGCCAAAAAACAAAGCAAATACCGCAGTAAGTGACGCCCAACTAACAAACACTATACCAGTACCTAGTAATGCACTGTCTACACCAAGCCAATCAAGAGGGAGTGTCTGCCAAAACCATATCAAGACTGTACCAAGAAAAGCAGATCCAAATAGCCACCCAAGCAAAAAAGCTTTTTTTGTATGTACTACAAGCCTGTCGAGTACAAAGAAAAATGGCACTATTGCGACTAAACTTATAAACCAAATATACTGAGCGTAATTAAAACTCAAACCAAGTAATAACCCACTTAGGACAGATATAAAAATTGCTGTTTTTGTATTCACCTCGTAATTATACTATTTTTATAGTAGTAACTCTAAATAACAAAACTACTCACTACTACAAAATCTCGGAAGTTTCGGCTACTGCTTGTTTATAATCTTTAGTAAATACCACAACATTAAACTAAAAATTATGAACTTCGTCTCGCTCGAAACCGAAATTTCTCGCTACGTGACTAGTTTTGTTATTCAGAGTATTTAAAATATTTAAGTGGAAAAAAACAAGAAAGACTGTTAAAGTACAAGCACATTAATTGCTCCCGTAGTTCAACGGATAGAATACATCTTTGCGGAAGATGTGATGCAGGTTCGATTCCTGCCGGGGGCACAAAGAACACAGAAACAAAAAACGCCACAGGTACATGTGGTGTTTTTTGTTTCTATATTTTGTTATACCCAATCCTCTTGATTACTACAATTAAACGAGACCTCTTACACTACTTTGCTTCACACGATTGACATAAATAACCGTTGTGTATACAATGGTTATATTATGAAAACAGTTATACACATAAAAATAGATAAAGAAGTAAAAGAAATGGCACAAAAAGCAGCGCGGGATCTTGGTATACCCCTTAGCACTGTTGTTAGTGCAAACTTAAAACAGTTCTCGAGAGAAAAGGAATTATACTTATCTATGGGTCTACATCCCTCTCCCCGACTTGAAAAAGTGCTCGCGGAGGCAGAGAAAGACATGCTGGAAAATAAAAATATTGTTGGACCATTTAGATCTGCAAAAGAGATGCTAGCGTCTTTGAATTCTTAGAATGAAAATAGGCTATCATAAAAAATTTAAGAAAAAATATAAAAAGCTCTTTAGAAAAGATCAGGATAGATTTAACGAGACGCTTATTGTTTTCGAAGATAATCCATTTGAAAAATCCCTCCAAAATCACATATTACACGGAAAATATAAAGATTGCAGAAGTATCAACATAACTGGAGATCTTCGAGCAATCTACAAAAATAAAAGTGATTCAATTATTTTTATCGACATTGATACGCATAGTAATTTATACTCTTAACAAACAAAAAACCTTACGACATACCGTAAGGTTTTTTGTAATTCTTAATTCCTACCTACCCAATCCTCTTAATTGCTGCAACTAAACGAGATTTCTTCCTACTAGCATTGTTTTTCTTAATAATTCCACGCTTTGTTGCTTTATCTATTGCTTTGTAAGCTTTTGGCAAGAGTGCTTGAGCTTCTTTACTCTTTTTGTCGATAATAAACGTTTTTATATCCTTTATTGCATCTTTCATTGTTCGCATTCTACGCAGGTTAAATACCCTTTTATTTAAAGAAGCTTTGTGTGCCTTTTTCGCTGATGATGTAATTGCCATAATGGAGATTACTATACCAAAAAACCCTTAAAACGCAACACCTAGACCACACCACATATAGTCTCTTTATTGCCAACTATTACTAGGGTATGATTAGAGATAATGATTGCACAACTTAAAGGTTCTATAATTTCTTCTGGGGTAAGCTACGTTATATTAGACGTTAATGGAGTTGGCTACAGAATACACACCACGCTTGAGATAATAAGAGAATTAAATACAGGTAAGCCAGAAACGGTCTTCTTTACTCATCTTGCAATACGAGAGACATCTATGGATCTTTATGGTTTCTTGATTGAAGAAGAAGTCATTTTTTTTGAACTCCTTATATCGGTATCTGGAATAGGCCCTAAGTCAGCACTTGCTATTATGAACCTTGAAACTGTACAAACTCTATCTTCTGCAATATCACAAGGAGACACATCGTATTTAACAAAAGTATCAGGTATCGGCAAAAAGAGCGCAGAGAAAATTATTATGGAGTTACGAGATAAAATTCCAGCTCTTGGAGAAAAAGGTTCTGCGCTTCATAGCGAAGATGCAGAAGCACTCGAAGGACTTCAATCCCTTGGTTATTCAGTGAGAGAAGCACGCGATGCATTAAAGCAACTCCCGGAAGATATAACAGGTACAGGAGAACGTATAACCGCAGCGTTAAAACAGTTGGGAAAATAATATGAAGACTCTTATTAAATCAATAATTCCAAAAAGGGTATTTACCTTTTTTCAGCCAACATATCATTACCTCATATCAATAACAGGAGCGTTCTTATACTGGTTTCCTTCTAAAAAAATTATAGTCATTGGAATCACTGGAACAAAAGGTAAATCAAGTACAGCAGAGATTGTAAATAGTATTCTTGAAGAAGCTGGATTTACAACAGCACTTTTAAGCACAATACGATTTAAAATAGGTTCAGACACAGAGAGAAATATGAAAAAAATGACCATGCCTGGGTTATTCTTCGTCCAAAAATTTTTAAGGAACGCTGTGTCTAAAAAATGCACGCATATAATTATTGAGATGACGTCAGAGGGAGTTAAACAGTTTCGTCACAAATACATCGACTTAGACTCTCTTATATTCACCAATATAACACCAGAGCATATTGAGTCACATGGATCATTTGAAAAATATCTAGAGGCTAAATTAAAATTACGTAATGCACTTGAGAGCTCATCAAAAAAAAGTAAGGTTATAGTTTCAAATACTGACGATACGCATGGAAAAGATTTCTTAAAAGTCCCATCTGCACAGAAAGTTCCATTCTCTCTAAGAGATATAGAATACAAAGAAACACAACAAGGACTATCTATCACGTATAAAGGGATGCACATGCAATCGAGTCTTGAAGGAGTGTTTAACGTTATGAATATGCTCGGAGCTATTAAACTAACGGAAAGTCTTGGAGTATCACAAGAAAATATAAAAAAAGGTATTGAAAAAATTTCCACAATACGCGGAAGGATTGAGCATATAAACGAAGGGCAATCTTTTGATGTTGTTGTAGATTATGCTCACACTGCGGACTCGCTCGAGAAATTATACAAAACATTTGAAAACAAAAAGAAAATATGTGTACTCGGCAATACTGGTGGAGGTCGTGATATATGGAAACGACCAGAGATGGGAAGGATTGCAGAAATGTATTGCGAAAAAGTAATACTTACAAACGAAGATCCATACGATGAAGATCCAGAAAAAATACTACTAGATATGAAAGAAGGTATGAAAGAAGTCACAAAAGGAATACCTCTTGTTATTATGAATAGACGAGAAGCAATCAGAGAAGCTCTTACGTACGCAAAAAATATATCTGACGCAATAGTCCTTATTTCAGGAAAAGGTACTGATCCATACATTATGGAAGCAGGTGGCGAAAAGACTCCATGGGATGACGCTACAGTAGTACGAGAAGAATTAAATAAGCTTAACAAAAATGGAAAGTAGTCGTATTATTACCTTAATTATGAAAGCTAAACACAAAAAACCATTAACTAATACAGGTAGCGCCTCTGGAGATCTTTTCTTAGTAGCTACTGTTGTCATAATACTAGGGGTCATCTGGTCACTTGGAGGAGGAGCAACGAGAACAAATACTAATAATCAAAGCGATACAATACTAGGTAAAAGTACTTTCTTTAGTGTTGAGAATTTTTTTATACCAAATATTTCACGTGGTGGTGATAATACAAAGTCAGAATCAGATAAGGAATATGATGAGATTATAAAAGAATACGGACGTACACGAGACTTTGGAGAAACATCTCCACACTGGGGACTTATAACAATTAAAAAACATTCCAATGGCCCAAAACAGACATCTGCTAATCTTGAACTTATTACACTGGAAGCTTCATATAAGCTAGATGAGTCACTAAATATAACTGGGTGGAAATTACAAAGCATGATTTCTAATACAATTGTTTCTATTGGGGAAGCAACAAAAGTATCTACGTCAGGTGAAGTAAATATAGAGAGTAATATTATTTTATCTCCTAAAGATAAAATCCATATTCTTACAGGACACTCACCAATCGGAACTTCCTTTCAAGTAAATAAATGTTCTGGATACTTTGAACAATTCCAAAACTTTACCCCAAGTCTCTCAAAAGAGTGTCCACTTGCAGAAGATGAGTTTAAGTTTGCAGAAAGTGACCCGTTTCGTTTTGGAGATGAATGTCTTTCCTACATAGAAAATATAAGCCGTTGCATTATGCCACTTGATGCACTTCCTATAGGTTTCTCAGACTCATGTACTTTATTTATAACAGAGAAAATAAACTACTCGTCTTGTATTAAAAATCATAGAGAAGATGAGGATTTCTTTAAGCCAGAATGGCGTGTCTATTTAAAACACGATCAAGAAATCTGGGGTACACGCGACATAATCCGCCTTCTCGACAACAATGGAAAAACTGTTGATGTATTCAGCTATTAGGTAACTTATAGATTTTAGTTTTCTATGATTTATCTAGTATGTTCAGTTAATTGGACATACTAGATAAAAACCCTATAACAAACTTTCAAAATATTTGCGATTAATCGCAAATATTGAATTTTATATTTTAGTGTTTTAGTGTTTTATTTAAAATGAAATAAAATAATTCCAGCTGTTACTCCAACATTAAGTGACTCTTTTTTACCATGCATTGGTATTTCAATAACATCATCACAAATCTCTAAAACTTCTTTTAAAATCCCTTCCACTTCATTTCCAAAGATAAATACTGTCTTATCTTTGGGTTTAAAACCCTTATAATCTTTTGAATTAGGAGTCTGTTCAACACCAACAATACTGTACCCCTCATTCTTTAAAGACTGTATCGTTTCAGAAATATCGTCGTGTTTCCAAGGAATATTTTCTTCCGCACCAAGCGCCGTCTTCGCTATCTTTTTCTCAACTCTACCAAACCTGTCTATTGGTAGAGGAGTATAGCCAGTTAAATACACCTCACTCACTCCAGCGCCGTCCGCAGTGCGGAATACAGAACCAACGTTCAGCGAGCTTCGTATGTTATGTAAAATAACTATTGTTTCTGCCATAGAGGTAGTATACTACTGATATTATGTTAAGTATTTTTCCATCACTTTTGATATTTGGTATTTTAGCGCCTTTTATTTTGCGTGTTATTGTTGGTGTCTATTTTTTACATGCAGGCTATCTAGATTTTGGAAAAGAAGAAGGTGGCTCTTTGGAAGAAATTACAAAAAAACATGGAAAATACGCCAAACCTTTTTTAACCATCTTCGCTATAGCTGAAGTTGTTGTTGGTCTTTCATTGATTGTTGGATTATTTACACAAGTCGCAGCCCTTATTGGAATAATATTTGTACTGAAGTTCTTATGGTTTAAAAATGAGTTCCCTATATTTATAAAACATGAAAAGGTATTCTACTTTATGGTACTCACTATTTTGTTCTCTCTCTTACTCACTGGAGCTGGAGCGCTAGCAATAGATTTACCTCTATAAACTCTATATATAGCTAGTAATTAACCAATTTTATGGTATAGTCTTGTTGTACTTTCTTTATATTTAAAGTATTGGAAAGTATTTTTTATTACCGCCTATAGCTCAGTTGGTAGAGCGTCCGCCTTTTAAGCGGTAGGTCCCAGGTTCGAGTCCTGGTGGGCGGACAACGTTAAGAAAAACAGTGCCTGCGCACTGTTTTTTAGTTGTCCGAGACGGAGACATGTTTCTGCGACTATAAGGAGCTGAGACGGTCGAGTTGGGGTCGCGAGTGCTTAGTAGATTACGAACGTAGTGAAGTAATATATTTAGCAACTTGTGACGACAAATAAAAACACCCTTGTACCACTTATATTAAATAGCCAGACCTACTCTGGCTATTTAATACAGCTTGAAATATATGTAGTTTTAGTGCGATGCATCGCACTAAAATAACGCTTCAACCTTAAACACCTATAAAGCCAATATAAACCTCTCAAGTGCTACATCAAACTCGTGTATTCCTCTGCGGGCGTCATGTGAAAGTGAGATTAGTTTTTTAGAAAGTTTACCAACTTCACCCTCAGAATAATTCTTTAGGAAACTTTTTGATTTATTAAATACAAACGGGTTGAGGCCTGCTTCTTTTGCGCTATCGCTCACTGATGCAAGTAGCATACTCTTTACCTGCCAGAACAAGATTCCATGTATCTCCTCATCTGCTATATGTTCGAATTTTGCTTTCTGATACAAAGTCCATAGTTGTTTCTTATCGCGTTTACCAAGTGCATCAGTGAGTGAAAACGTATTGAAACGTTCTTTTTTTATTTCGACTACACTACACTCCTGTACTTTTTCTGCATTTTTTTCAAACTTGGTGAGTGTTTTCTTATCAAGTTTACCTTCAAGGAAAATAAAAACATGTTTTGCATCCTGCATCTCTTTAAGATACTTAACCAACTCCTCTCTATTATTATTTTCTTTTACTTTATCTTCAAAAAGATTATCTAGCACCACTATATATTTTTGTTCAAAAAGTCCTTGTGATGAGACAAGTTCCTTTACACTAAACTCAGAGTAGTTCAGTGGTGTTATATGAAAATATTCTGCATCAGGACGCTTCTTAAAAAGACCATCAAGAAGTATGTGGAGTTTCTTACGTGAAGTCTGTATATCGTTTCCGTGTAAAAGATAAATCATGTAGTGAGTATTAGCTTTTAGTGTACAGTTTTTAGACAAGAAATGAAAACCGTCGGCTAAAGCCGACGGTTTATGGGATTAATCTCAAATTGGTGACGTCCGACGTCACCAATTTATGTGAAGCTTTTAGTTTACTGTTTTTAGATAAAAAAAGAAACGGGACAAAAATGTCCCGTTTAAACCGTACCGCATAAATATTTGACCGCACCTATTATTTTTCGAAATGCTCGACTGAAAAACCTAGCTACATTGACTGCACTCATAAATAGTACAAAGAAGATAATTTCGCTAAATTTTAAGGCTTTTTTACCCCACCCATTATCTTCTCTAGTCTGACATTGTGCCGGCAAGCCTTTTTGAAGCGGAATTCTACTAATCATCTTTTTTCTCCCTCTTATTAAATAATTCTATACATAATTAAACCAAATAAATCATTGAAAGTCAAATTTAGCTTTTTTATTATACAGATGACATTTCTCCCCAATTGTCTCCGACAGACGCTTCAACAGTAAACACTATCCCATTTGTATCTTTTGGAGATAATACTGACTCCATTATATATTTTATTTTGGGTGTAATTTCGTCTATCTTATTACTTTTTATTTCGAATATTAGTTCGTCGTGGATTTGCAATATAAGCTTTACATCATTTTCTAACTTATTCTTTTTAAGGTAATCATTTATATCAACTGTTGCACGCTTAATAATATCTGCTGATGTACCTTGAATAGGTGCATTTATAGCCATACGCTCTGTTGCAGCACGTATAAACGGTACTTTAGATTTTATACCTTCAAAATACCTCTTCCTTCCAAAATATGTTTCAGTATATCCTGTACGAGCCGCATCTGCTTTAACTTTATCTAGATAGTGCGCAAGTGTACTGAATTGTTTGAAATAATCATTATAAAACTGCTGTGCTTCAGCACGTGTTGTTGTGTCTTTACCAAGAGACTGTCTTAATGAATTTACACCCATGCCATAAATAATTCCGAAGTTAATTACCTTTGCTTTTCTTCTCATCTCTTTATCTATATCTTCTGGCGAAACATTAAATACTTCTGACGCAACTGCAGTATGAATATCTCCACCACTTCTAAATACTTCTGTAAGTTTTTCATCTTTTGATAAAAGTGCAGCTGAACGTAAATCAATCTGGGAGTAATCTAACGCTAATAGACTACTTCCTTTTTCTGAAACAAACGCATTTCTGATACGTCTTCCAAGCTCTGTCTTTATTGGAATGTTTTGTAGGTTTGGATTTTGTGATGCCATCCTCCCTGTTGTTGTACCTGTTTGAAGAAACTCTGCATGAATACGCCCGTCAGCTCCTACCATATCTGGTAAATTGTCTATGTATGTTGAAAGTAATTTTCGTAACTCTCGAAACGAAAGTATATCTTCGATGATCGGATGGAGGTCCTTCATTTTTTCGAGTTCAGACTCTTTTGTGGATTTCTGTCCTGTACTTGTCTTCTTTTGGTTTTTAATAGACAAGCCCATTCTATCGAAAAGTATCTCACCTAATTGTTTTGGCGAACTTATATTAAATTCTTCACCTGCATGTTTATATATTTTCTTTTCTAATTTTGAAAGTTCTTTATGATATTCTTTCGAAAGTTCTTTTAAATATTTTACATCAATACGTACACCATCTTCTTGCATCTGTTTTGTGATTGGTATAAGTGGATTTTCTATTTCTTCATACACCTTTTCAGTTTTATCTTTCTTTAATTGTTTAAATATTTTCTCACTAGCATCTTCTAGATTATCAGATTGTGTGAATTGTAAAATATCTTCCAAAGTTGGATTTGTTTTATCAGAACGAAGCACCCACAATGCTACTGCCGTTTCTTTAAGAAGTTTTTGATCTACATCTTTTTCTTTGATTTGCTCTTTTTCTTCTTTTTTATCAGTTGTGTCATCAGCACTATTAACGCCAAACAAAACTTTAAAGCGTTGTGCGAGTGTACGAAAAGAAAGTTCCTCAAATAGTTCAGTAGCCTTTTTTATATCAATATTATCCCTCCAACCCTCCTCTGCAAGAGTAAAAGTTATAGGGACGTCACGTCGAATAAGTGCAAGCATCTTTGAAAAGAGCGCTTCTTCTTCGTTATCCTCGAGTAACCCTATGATACGCGGTTTAATACCAACCTTTTC
Organism: uncultured Candidatus Saccharibacteria bacterium; assembly: GCA_964625905.1. Lineage (GTDB taxonomy): Bacteria > Patescibacteriota > Minisyncoccia > Phycocordibacterales > JABMNX01 > JABMNX01. Next base: position 12,270 of record CAZVBS010000012.1, read on the forward strand.
GAATTGAATATGATCTTTCTTAAGCTGTTTATATATATTCTCAATAGAACCAAATGTCTGAATGAGTATACCTGCTGTTTTCTCTCCTATACCTTTAATACCAATAATATTATCAGAGGGATCACCTCTAAGACCTTTATAATCTGGCAGTAAGTCTGGTACAAACCCAAAACGCTCTATCACAGCTTTTTCGTCGTATAAAATTGTGTCGTTAATACCCTTTTTGAGTGTATATACTTGAACTTTTTTCTTATCTACTAACTGAAGTGTATCCATATCTCCAGAAGCAATTATTATTTCTATATCTTTTTCATCTTTAGTTTGCTCTACTATTGTTCCTAAAATATCATCTGCTTCAAAGCCTACTTTCTCATACATAGGTACATTAAATGCTTTGAATATATCACGCGACCTATTCAGCTGTGCTATTAACTCGTCATCTGTTTTAGATCTACCTGCTTTGTATTCATCATACACATCATGCCTAAATGTTGGCTCTGGTAAATCATAACAAGCTACAACATAGTCAGGCTTTAGCACCTCTACAATCTTCATTAGCATTGCAGTCAAACCGTAAAGTGCACCAGTCGGCTCGCCTTTGTTTGACGTAAAGTCAGGAAGCGCGTGATATGCACGATGCAAAATTGCATGTGCATCTAGGAGGACGACACGCTTCTTTTTTAATTCTTTTGTTTTATTTACTTTCTTAGTCATAGCTAATTTCCCTTTCATTTTCTCCTGTAATTTTAAAATAAATTTTTTTAGTATCTTTTGGAAGCATATCTTCAATCTTATCAGCCCACTCAACTACAATAAGATTACTTCCGCTAGACATTATTATATCCCATCCAAGATGTTCTAATTCGGAACTAACATCTAATCGATATGCATCAATATGAATAAGATGAGAAAATTTTTGCTTATCAAGCTTATATATTTTTTCAAGCACAAATGTTGGACTTGTTACTGTTTCTTTAACTCCAAGCACTTCTGCTAAGACTTTGGTAAATGTAGTCTTACCAGCACCAAGATCACCATAAAGACCAATTATTGTGGCCTTACCTTTTGGTATTAATGTATCTATAAGCTCTTCTGCTTCTTTTTTAAGATCTTGTTCTGTAACTCTAGTCATACGTATATATTACCACCACAGCACATAACCACCATATATTTTATTTTAGAAAGATGTCATAAAAATTATTATGTTATTTTTAAGTGTGGGGGTACAATTAAGCCATAATATGACAACATTTGATGAATCAGAGCAAGATGCACGAGTAGAAAAACTACTTCAAGAAGAAGAAGAGGATCTTGCTCGTATTCTCTCGGGTAAATACGGTGTTAAATACATAGATTTATCTCAGACATCGATTAACACAAATGCTCTTAGACTAATAAAAGAAGTAGATTCTCGTAATTATGAGGTTGCACTCTTTAATAAAATAGCTAAAAAACTATCACTTGCTGTTCGTGCTCCAAACAAAAAAGAAGTACAAATTACAATTAAAGATCTAGAAAAACTTGGTTATGAAGTAGATGTGTTTATGGTATCACGTGCAAGTTTAGAGAGAGCATGGGAAAGATATAAAGATCTTTCATTCTCAGTAGAATCAAAAGCTGGTGTACTTGATATTTCTGGTGAAGAAATAGTTTCTTTAATTAAAAAACTAAAAACTATACCCGATGTAGAAGAGTATATTAAAACAGTTATGAAAATGAAAAAGGCTTACCGTATTTCACGTATTCTTGAAGCTGTACTGGCTGGATCAATGGGGCTTTCTGCGTCAGACATACATATAGAACCAGAAGAAACATATGTACGCCTTAGATACAGACTTGATGGAGTGCTTACAGACATTCTTTCTTTTGATATTGAAACTTACAATTTGATACTTTCTAGAATTAAACTTATCTCAGGATTAAAATTAAACGTACATAATTCTGCACAGGATGGTCGATTTAGTGTATCTGTACATGAAAATGATACTGAAATTCGTACATCTATACTTCCTGGTGCATACGGAGAATCTATTGTCTTGCGTATCCTTGACCCAAATACAATTGCTGTACCAATGGAAGATCTTGGTATACCACAAAATCTACAAGAAATATTAAACTATGAAATAACTAGACCAAACGGCATGATCTTAAATACTGGACCAACAGGATCTGGTAAAACAACAACACTTTATGCATTTCTAAAAAAAATACATAACCCAGAAATAAAGATAATCACAATAGAAAATCCAATAGAGTATCACCTACCTGGTATTGTGCAGACACAAACTGAAGGAGAAAAATATACATTTGCCAGCGGCCTTCGCTCAACACTTAGACAAGATCCTGACGTAATAATGGTTGGTGAGATAAGAGACAAAGAAGTTGCATCGACTGCTGTTAATGCTGCTTTAACAGGTCATTTAGTATTCTCAACATTACATACAAATACTGCAGCTGGTACATTTCCTAGATTAATTGATCTTGGTGTTAATCCAAAAGTAATCGGCTCGGCAATAAATATAACAATGGCACAAAGATTAGTACGTAAACTTAAAGATGATTACAAAAAAGAAGTGGTTCTTACTGGTAAAGATAAAACTATTGTAGATAAAATACTTGATTCTGTTTATGATAAAAAATTGATACCTGAAGACACATCAAAAATATTTGAAGCTACCGAAGAATCACCCATAGCATATAGTGGACGTATAGGAATATTTGAGGCCATCCTAGTAACAGAAGAAATAGAGAAATTAATAGCAGAAAACCCAAGCGAACGTGAAGTTGCTCGGGCTGCTAAAAGCCAAGGTATACTAACGATGGCACAAGATGGAATTATAAAAGCTTTACAAGGAGTAACTTCTCTTTCAGAACTACGAAGAGTCATTGATTTAGAAGAGATTAATGATACTGTAAATACTAAGGGAAATATCCCTGATAATATAACAGAATCACAAGCATAAACCCCTAAGCAATACTTTAGGAGACCTAAAGTCAACCAAGCATCTAAGGATTGTTGCAGCTACTTACCCTAAGGCAAGACCAAAACGTCCTTGAATATGGTTCAAAGCGCGGAGCTGAATTGTTTAGAGGTTTATGCTAATGATTTTAAAGAATTTCAAAAAAAATGCCAAGCGACTTTCTTGTAATCTTTATTATTAATACTGCCTATATGCTAACATAAAAAAGATATATGTCAAGCCCTAAACCTGATACAAATATTGAGGAAGTGTCCCAAGACAAATCATTCCTAGATCATACTTTACGTCCACATAAATGGAACGACTACATAGGACAAGCAAACCTAAAAGAAAACTTAAGAATATTACTTACAGCAGCTAAAGAAAGAGAACATCCACCAGAACATATACTGTTCTATGGACCTCCTGGATTAGGTAAGACGACATTGGCGCACCTTATTGCAGAAGAAACGGGTACACAAATTAAAATTACATCAGGACCAGCAATAGAGCGTGTTGGAGACCTTGCGTCCATACTCACAAACCTAAGTCCTGGAGATATTCTTTTTATCGATGAAATTCACAGATTAAACAAAACAATTGAAGAAGTTCTCTACCCTGCTATGGAGTCAGGTGCTCTTGATATTATTATTGGAAAGGGTCCATCTGCGCGCACCATACAACTCGAACTGCCACCATTTACACTTATAGCAGCAACTACACGTATTTCACTTCTGTCTTCACCACTTAGGTCAAGATTCTCCGGCGGAACATTTCGCTTAAACTATTATACAGATGAAGAGATTGCTCAAATACTAAAACGCTCTGCTCAAATACTTAAAACAGAAATAGACAGCGAGAGTGTTTCGGAAATAGCTAAACGAAGTCGTTTTACACCAAGGACAGCAAACTTTTTACTAAAGCGGTGTAGAGATTTTGCTCAAGTTAAAAAAGAACCTCTAAAAAAAGATATGGTAGACAAAGCGCTTTCATTACTTCAGATAGATGATTTAGGATTAAATAAGGCAGATAGAGATTTGCTTGGAATTATTATTGATAAGTTTAATGGTGGGCCAGTAGGTCTTAGTACAATAGCTGCCGCAGCTTCAGAAGAACAAGGTACAATAGAAGAAGTACACGAGCCGTACTTCCTACAGCTTGGCCTTATAGAAAGGACTCCTCGCGGTAGAATGGTAACAAAAAGAGCATACGAACACTTAGACAGAGAACTTAAAAACAATACTTTGTTATAGTATTATCTTTAATTATAAACATATGAGTGGACACAACAAATGGTCAAAGATTAAACACAAAAAAGCAGCAACTGACGCTCAAAAGAGTAAGATTTTTGGCAAACTAGGTAAGCTTATTACGCTTGAATCAAAGAAAGCTAACGGCGATGTAAACTCCCCTAGTTTACGTGCTGCAATAGATAAAGCTAAACAGTCTAATATGCCAACTGACAACATAAAACGAGCTGTACAAAAAGGTACTTCTGATAATTCAGCACCTATGGAAGCAGTTCTATATGAAACATACGGCCTTGGTGGAGTTGCTGTGATTATTTCAGGCTTAACAGACAATAAAAATCGTACAGCGGCAGAAATTAAACATTTATTGAGTAAACAAGGTCTTTCTTTGGCAGAACCAGGTGCAGCATCATGGGCATTTAAAAAAGTTGGTGAAGAATACACAGCAAAAACAACAACCAAAATATCTTACGAAGAAAATACGAAACTAGAACAAGTTATAGAAAATTTACTAGACCATGAGGACGTACAAGACGTGTACTCAAATGAAGAATATCTGAATTAGAACCTATTAACTATGAGAGTACTTGCTATTGATCCAGGATACGAACGAGTTGGTATTGCTGTTATAGAAAAAACTAACAAACAAAAAGATACTTTAATATATTCTGACTGTTTTAAAACAGATCCAAAAGATAAATTTGAGGATAGATTATTGCAAGTTGGAAAAGAAATAGAAAGATTAGTAAAAAAATATTCTCTAAACTCATTATCTATTGAAAAATTATTTTTTAATACAAACCAAAAAACCGCTATGAACGTAGCGGAAGTCCGTGGTGCTATTATTTATATATGTAAAAAAAATAAACTTAATATTTTTGAATATACACCATTACAAATAAAAAATGCCGTAACTGGGTATGGTAGGAGTACAAAAGAACAAATATCTAAAATGGTTCCAAACCTAATTGAGATACAAAAAATTATAAAAATAGATGACGAATATGATGCTATTGCTATTGGTATTACTTGTCTAGCCTCAGAACATCGCGATATTACATAATAACAAAACTAATTCCATTAACTTGTGTGTTTAATATTCAAGCTAATAATAACTAACCTTAAATGTTTGAATACATTCTATATACGGTGGCCGGACCACTGTATATAGGAAAAATCAACAACTTATTTATTAAATTAAAGTTCTTACAGAATCAATTCCGACTACTGTTATGCTGTGTTAATATGGTCTTTAATGATAAAAAAACACAAGAATACATTCTTATATAAAGCTATATTATTTTTTACAGCCATAGGGATGTCTCTTTTTGGTATTATTATTCTCTGGACAGCAACACTTGAAATACCTGATTTAGAATCATTTGGAAGTCGTAAAATAAAGCAATCTACTAAAATTTATGATAATACAGGTGAAATACTACTATTTGATTTACATGAAAATGTTCAACGCACAATAGTTCCATTTAGTGAAATATCTAGAAACATTAAAAACACGACAATAGCTATTGAAGACGCAGACTTTTACAATCATTTTGGTATACGTCCAATAGCAACCTTTAGAGCTGTATTTATACAACCATTACGAGGTAAAGGTGTACAAGGTGGATCAACTATAACCCAACAGGTAATTAAAAATGTTTTACTTACAAATGAAAGAAAGATATCAAGAAAATTAAAAGAGTGGGTACTTTCCGTAAAACTTGAAAATAAATTAACTAAAGAAGAAATACTTACACTTTACTTAAATGAATCCCCTTACGGAGGAAGTATCTATGGTATAGAAGAAGCTAGTCAGTCATTTTTTGGTAAATCTTCTGTTAATTTAACTTTGGCTGAATCAGCTTATTTAGCAGCACTTCCACAAGCACCAACATACTACTCACCATACGGAAACAATAGAGACAGACTTGAAGATAGAAAAAATTTAGTATTATTAAAAACGTTTGAAAATAATTTTATATCAGAAGAAGAATATAAAACTGCTAAAGAAGAAGTTGTTGAATTTAAACCACAGCAAGATATTGGTATCAAAGCTCCTCATTTTGTATTTTTTATAAGAGAATATTTGGAAAATAAATATGGTAAAAGAGCTATTGAAGAACGAGGACTAAGAGTGATAACGACTATAAATTACCCTCTACAAAAAAAGGCAGAAGAAATTGTTAACAGATACGCTTTAGAGAATGAAGAAAAGTTTAATGCAGAAAATGCATCTCTTGTTGCAATTGATCCAAAAACAGGACAAATATTAGTAATGGTTGGTTCACGTAATTATTTTGATGAAGATATTGAAGGTAATTTCAATGTAGCTATTGCTAAACGACAACCTGGATCTGCGTTTAAACCATTTATATATGCAACTGTATTTAATAAAGGATATACACCAGAAACAGTTGTTTTTGACCTTAAAACACAGTTTTCAACCACATGTGAACCAGATAACATGACAAGTGAAGATGATTGTTATTCACCAGGAAACTATGATGGTGTATTTAGAGGTCCTGTAACATTTAGAGATGCTCTGGCACAGTCTATAAACATACCAGCTGTAAAAGCTTTGTACCTAGCTGGATTAACGTCTTCATTCAACACAGCACGCGATATGGGACTAACAACACTAACAGATGTTAATAGATACGGACTTACTTTAGTACTTGGTGGTGGTGAAGTTACATTATTAGATATAACTAGTGCTTATAGTGTTTTTGCAAACGATGGTATTAAAAATTCTTATACAGGAATATTAAGAATAGAGGATAGTGAAGGAAATATATTAGAAGAATTTACAAAAAGACCAGCTAGAATTCTTGAACCACAGATTGCACGACAAATCTCTGATATTTTATCAGATAATGAAGCTCGTGCACCAGCATTTGGTTTTCGTTCACCTCTTTATTTTGAAAACTATGATGTAGCATCGAAGACTGGAACAACAAATGATTTTAGAGATGCTTGGATTATTGGATATTCTCCAAATATAGCAGTTGGTGCATGGGCTGGAAACAACGACAACTCACCGATGGAGAAAAAAGTTGCTGGTTTTACAATTGCACCGCTTTGGAATGAGTTTATGAATGAAGCATTAAAAGATATGCCAAATGAATATTTTAAAAAACCAATACTTGAAGAAACGGAACCAATAAAACCTGTATTAAAAGGTGAGTGGAGAGGTGGTGAACAATATATTATAGATTCTGTCTCTGGTAATTTAGCAACAGAACTTACACCAATAGAGACAAGAGAAGAAAAAGTTATTATTAATATACACTCTATACTTAATTGGGTTAATAAAAATGATCCAAGAGGTGAAACACTAAAAAATCCAGAAAATGATTTTCAATTTAATTTATGGGAATATCCTATACAAGAATGGGTTAAAGAAAGAGGTATCGTAGAGGGAGGAGAAATACCAACAAAAACAGATACTATTCATACACTTAAAAACAAACCAACAGTGCGTTTTACTTTAATAAACCCAAACATTAAATATTCTATAAATTCATCTATCGTATCAACAATATCTTACACAAATACATTTCCAATAAAGAAGGTTGATTATTTTATCAATGGAGTATTTTTAAGTTCAATAGAAAAACAACCTTATACGTTAGTATTTTCCCCACATACAATTTTAAACATAGGAGAGAAAAATACAATAAAAGCAATTATATATGATATATATTTTAATAGAAATAGTGTTGAATCTGAATTAAATATAAAGTTTTAACGAATATCTTTTACCACTACTTTATCGAGCTGTTTCTCTATTTCTTTTAAAACGTCATTTTTAATAAAAAATATCTCATTTTTTATAATTTGATTACTTTTTATATGTATAACATTATTTTGGTAAATGCTCTTCATGCA
>CAZVBS010000013.1:0-18972 GCA_964625905.1 uncultured Candidatus Saccharibacteria bacterium
GTATTAATTACAAGACTCCATTAGAAGTGTTGCAAAGGTCTTGATTCTTTTACGTAAGGCAATAAAGTGCTATACTCAGAGCCTGTTCAATATGGAAAACAACAACGAAAAACGAAACAAAATCGAAGGAATCATTAGCGTTACTGCACGCGGTATTGGATATATTACAGCAGAAGGCTTCGATGAGGATATAGAAATACCGCAAGGCTCTCTCAATACTGCATTTAACCGAGATACTGTAGAGGTTGTTCTACTACCTAAACAAAAAGGTGTGCGTGCACAAGGAGAGGTCTCCAAAGTAGTCACACGTGCACGAACAGAGTTCGTTGGAGTACTTAAAAAAAGCGACGGGCTTTGTCACCTTTCCCCAGATGATAGACGAATGTACACAGATATTCTACTGCCAAATGTTTCTGAAGAAGTATCTAGTGATACTAAAGTGCTTGTGCGCCTTACAAAATGGGACGACCCACGAAAGGACCCTGAAGGAGAACTTATTAAAGTACTTGGTAAAAAGGGAGACCATGAGACTGAGATGCAAGCTATCGTACTTGGACATAGTTTTGATTTAGAGTTTCCTCAAGAGGTTGAGGATGCTGCTAAAGCAATTGGAGACAACAGAGCGATTACTAATGACGAAGTTGCAAAACGTCGTGACATGAGAGACACTGTCACTTTTACTATTGACCCTGCTGATGCAAAGGATTTTGATGATGCACTTTCTTTTAAAAAGATTGACGACAATACAGTTGAGGTTGGTATCCATATTGCTGATGTTACTCACTATGTGCGACCAGGAGATGCTATCGACGAAGAGGCTCAGAAACGAGGTACTTCTATATATCTCGTAGACAGGACTATCCCAATGCTCCCAGAAGTAATTTCAAATGACGTGTGTAGTCTTAACCCTAATGAGAATAAACTAGCCTTCTCTGCAATCTTTGAACTAGACATGAAAGGTAAAGTGCTAAAGAAATGGTTCGGACGAACTGTTATCAATTCTGATAAACGATTCACATATGAAAGTGCACAAGAAGTTCTTGATACAAGTAAAGGAGATTTTGTAGACGAATTAAAGACTTTAGAAAAAATTGGTAAAGAACTTCGTGAAAAGCGATTTAATGAAGGCTCAATAGCATTTGAAACTGACGAAGTTAAGTTTGAGCTAGATAAAGCAGGTAAACCAATAGGAGTCAAAGTAAAAGAAAGAGTTGAGACAATGATAATGATTGAGGACTTTATGCTTCTGGCAAACCGCGAAGTTGCAAAATTTACTTATGAGTTGAGTAAAAAAGATAGTGGACGAGACTCCATAGCTATATACAGAATCCACGATGTGCCTAATCAAGAAAAAATTGAAGAGCTTTCTGTATTTCTTAAAGCTATTGGTTATGACCTTGAAGTAAAGAACGGAGAAATAAGCTCAAATAATATCAATCACTTACTTAAAGAAATTAAAGGAAAACCTGAAGAGCGCCTTATCTCTACTGCAACTATCCGCTCACTTGCAAAGGCTATCTACTCAACACAAAACATTGGGCATTTCTCTTTATCCTTTAAATACTACACACACTTCACTTCACCTATCAGAAGGTACCCTGACATGATGGTACATAGAATAATGGCAAGTCATTTAGACGGTTCAAAAATACCAGAGGAAGAAATACAACTATACAGAAGTCTTGCTATTGCATCATCTGCACGCGAGGCAGAGGCTGTTGGTGCAGAGAGAGACTCTATTAAATACAAACAAGTAGAGTATATGAAGGAACACGTTGGCGAGACATTTGATGGTACTATTTCCGGCGTCACTAACTTTGGGGTATTTGTTGAAGAAAAAAATACAAAGGCAGAGGGTATGATACGTATGCGTGACTTAGGTGACGACTACTATACATTTGAAAAAAGTAAATACGCCATTGTAGGATCAAGAAATAAGAAGAAGTATCAGCTTGGTGACACATTAAAAATAAAACTAATCGAAGCAGATCTAGAACAAAAGATGCTTACATGGAAGCCAGTATAGGTTTTATATACATAATATAAATAAATGCGGACAACATATATTGTCCGCACTTTTTAGTTTGTATCACCTTAGTCATGTGAGACTACCAACGAATTCCACTGACTTGGACTAATCAATTGATACCCTCTTCCGCACATTGTACGAATTGGGGTATCTCTATTTGGAATACCGAGAGCTGTGGCTATTTTCTTTCGCATATTGCATACAAATACATCAACAGCTTCAATATCTGGTACATTTTGACTAAGTGAGTATATACTATCGAGAATCTGTGTCTTTGAAAGACATCCACCAAGCGATTGTGCAAGTGAACATAATGTCCCAGTTTCTCTTCTTGTTAAATGGACAATTTTCCCATCTATCAGAACTTCCTTAGTTGTTATATTAATACTCATTCTGCCGTAATCAATTATTGACTCTTGTAAGATAGGTCCTCGTCGAAGCACAGCCCTAACTCGTTCAGTCCATACATAAGGATTAATCGGAATAGACTGACATTCATCGGCCCCCGCATTAAGAGATTCAACAACAAGCTTGCAAATAGAAAGCGTATCACGAGCAAAAGCAAATATTGGAGTTTCCACTTCAAGCTCTCTGAGTGCTCGGATTTCATTTACACCTGAATCTGTTCCTCCAACTGGCATAAAAACCAAAGAAAAATAGTCCTCGTAATATAGCAATATTGTTTTAGCGTCTTCAAACAATATTGCATTTCTCACTAAAAAGCCTTCTTTCTTGAGGTGAACAAAGAAGAAATATTCATCAACGACTGATCCACTATCGATCAAAAGTATCTGTTTTGTCTGTTCCACTGTGACCTCCTATTCCTATATTTAATTAAATTTAACATGTTCTGTATTGGAGAATAATCCTCACAGTACTATTAGTCAAGACATCAACCTATAAAAAATATAATTTAAAAAACAAACGAACCTTGCGATATATCGCAAGGTTCGTTTGTTTTGTGTCTATCTTGAGTCATTTTAAATAGCCAGAGTACTCTGGCTATTTATTTACACCAACTACACTAACCTCGTAGAATTGGAAGTGTGCGGTATAAGTTCAAAATTGTCGTAATTACTTAGCCACCTGTACTGCTTCTTCGAGTTTTACTGAAAGGAGTTTGGAGATTCCGTCTGAACCCATAGTTACTCCATACAGTACCCCTGCTACTGACATGGTTTCTCTATTGTGTGTAATAAGAATAAGTTGAGTCTGTTTTGATAGGTCTTTGACCATTGCGCTGTACTTACGAGAGTTTGCCTCATCAAGCGCTGCCTCTGTTTCGTCCAACACAAGAAACGGTGGTGGATTCACCTGACTCATTGCAAAAAGAAGTGCAATCGATGTTAATGCTCTCTCCCCTCCTGAAAGCATCTGAAGTCCTTTTATCTTCTTACGTGGTAGTGAAACATTGATATCAATCCCCGCCTCAACTTCTACTTCATCCATTTCAATATCATCGTCTGAAAGTATCTTGTACAACGCCTCCGGGCGCGATTCCTTGAGAGGAATCGCATCTTTCTTTTGTTTCTTTTTTTGTTCAATTACTGTTAAAGACGCAGTACCTCCATCAAATAACACTTCAAAGAAATGTTGTAACTCTTTATTTATTTTTACTATTCCTTCTTTAAATTTCAAGGCAAGTTTTTCATCAAGGTCAGCAATGAGAACCTTTAGTGTTTCAAAAGAAGCTTGTAGATCTGTAATTTCACGCTCAAGAAATTGGTCGCGCTCGTTTACTTCGTTGTATTCTTTTATTACCTCTTCATTTGAACCTCCTCCTAGATCCTCGACTCGTATCTTTATCTTTTCTATATCACGCTTTCGTGATTCTTGTTTTTCTCTGTCTTCACTAACAGTTTCGTGCTCACTTATTTCATATGACGCATACTGAAGAACTTCACGCCCTGCAAGTACAGCACCTTCTTCCATGTCACGCATAAACTCAGCTTCTATTTGTGTAAGTATTTCTTCGTCACGCACTAAGTCACGTAAGATACCATCTATCTTGTTTTTCTCAGCTGTAATCTTAAATACATCTCTCTCTGCATCACGCCCCTCGTCTTTAGCTCCCTCTATTTCCTCTTGCAGTTTCTTGTATATTTCTGTGTTCTTTTTTTCTTTACTTTCTATTTCACTAAACTGAATGTCCAACTTTTCTTTTCTTATCTGAAGCTTTTGTGGATTAACAGTGTCATCTTGGTCTTGGTCTCCGGACATGATTCCTTGAGAGAAATCGTTGTTGTTTTGATTATGTTTTGAAAAAAAAGAAATGAACAACGAACGTATGTTTTGTATTTTTTCTTTTATTATAGATTGATGGTTTGGATTATCGTAATTATTATCAATCTCTGTAATTGCTATATCTATTTTATTTGTAAGATTTTGTATATCTTCAAGTGGTATGGATTCACCCGACACAATAGTGACATGCTTTTGTGCAAATGAAATCTGCCCTTCAAGGCGACCAATCTCTCTAGAAATCTCGTCTCGCTCTTTTCTAACTTCTCTAAGAGATTGTTCTGCTTCGAGTATTTCTTTACCTCGATTGTCATCTCCAGACGCTTTCTCTAGAACTGCACGAGCGCCTATTAAATCTCTCTCTAACTTATTTAATTGAATTTTTGGTTCTTTGCGTTTTGATTCTATACATTCTTTTGAATGAGTTATGTATAATTCTTCACGCTTAAGATATTCTCTGAGTAAACCTTTTAGGTCTTCCCTCATTTGTTTTGACTTCTCTATCTTGTCTACTTGACGCTTCAAAAAACGAATATGTGGAGCTATTTCTTTGCGCAATGATGTAACACTTTCTATGTTTTTCTCTGTTTGTGAAAGTTTTCGTTCACTTTCTTTTTTCTTATATTGAAATATTTTAAGCCCAAGAGCATCCTCAATCATTTCTCTACGTTCTTTAATGTTTGCTGAAAGCAATCTGTCTGCCTCACCTTGAGAAATAATATGATGTCCTGTTGAACCTATGTTTGCACCAGCTAAAAGCTCCGCAACATCTTTAAGACGTACAACTGATCCGTTGATAAAGTATTGGTTAACACCGTCACGATGCACTATTCTCTCAATTGAGACTTCGTCGAAATCTATATCAAATATACGTGATGTGTTGTCGAATACTGCTTTCACTGAAGCTCTGTTTGATCTTGGTATAGTGTGTGAACCACCCCAAATTAAATCTTCACCTCGTTTTGTACGCATAGATTTAAAAGACTGTTCTCCAAGCACAAAACGAAATGCCTCGGCTACATTTGATTTACCTGAACCATTTGGTCCTACAATAGCAACAATCGGCGAGATGAACTCTAGCTCGCCTTTCTTTGCAAATGATTTAAAGCCCGAAAGCTCTATACTTTTTAAATACATTAAGGATAATTATAACAAAAAACATACCACTTGATACATTAGTGAGTTGGTGATATAAACTAATAAGTATTAGTTATGTACTTGCAACAAAGGAGAAATCCAAATGAACGAAAGTATCAAACACCCACATAGTGAAGAAGTTGTAGTCGGGAGACTTTTAAAAGCAGGAGATAAGCTTGAAAAAGGTGATGTGTATTCTTCCATGGAAGGGACGTGGGAAGAGTCTCCATTTACTATTGGTTCTACAACAATCGGTACCACACTTACTGTCTGGGTTCGACCGCAAGTATAATCTTACAAAGAAGACAGGGTTGCTGTATGCAACCCTGTCTTTATATGTCTAGTTTTTTATACCTATTCCCAACCTTTTACTTTAAGAGCATTTTTTGCAGCTTCTTGTTCTGCCTCTTGTTTCGCTCTACCTTTACCTGTTGCTATTTTCTCTTTATTTAAAAATACCCCAACTATAAACTCTCTGTCGTGATCTGGACCTTTCTCACTAACAAGGTCATAACGTGGAGTTATTGATATATTTTCTTGTGCTTTTTCTTGAAATAGACTTTTTGAATCTTGCCAAAGTCGTTTTGATACAATTTCATCGATAAGATCAAATAGATTGTCTGCTATAAATTTCTTTGCAGCGTCGTAACCCTGATCTATATATAACGCTCCAACAACAGACTCAAATGTGTTTGCAAGGATGTATTGTCTTGCTCGTCCAGTATCTCTCGACTCACCTTTTGAAAGTAACAAATATTCATTTATACCAAGATTAGTTGATGCAACAGCTAAAGAGTTTGTGTTTACAAGTGCTGCTCGATACGAAGTCATTTCACCTTCGGCTTTCTGTGGATACTTATTAAACAAAAAATCTGTAACAACGAGCTCTAGCACAGCGTCTCCTAAAAACTCAAGGCGTTCGTTATGCTCTAGTCCTTTTTCTTTATGTTCGTTGATATAAGAGCGGTGTGTAAACGCACACTTTAATACATTAATATCATTGAACGATACGCCAAGCTTAGATTCGAATTCTTTTACATCTTTTGTCATGGTATTAGTTTGGTATGACTATTTTTCTTTTTCGTCCTTTCTTACAAGTATATTTATAGCTTTCGTTATGATAGGAAGAATATCATTGTAGAAGTTAAGTTCTAATATATCAGAAAGTCTAAACCATTTTGCATCATCAAGTCCACCAGATGTACCAAGAGTTATGTCATCAAACGGTGCTTCTGCTAAAAAGTACATTACTTGTTTTCTTTTTTTTCCTATCTCTGGGTCTTTCGCAATATATTCATTTTCTCCAAGCTTTTTGATTATCTTTACATCAAGCCCGAGTTCTTCTTTCATCTCTCTGACTGTAGCTTCTTTTATTTCCTCATTCCCTTCTACTCTTCCTTTTGATAATGTCCAATGACCAAATACGTCATGTACGAGTGCTAGATATACCTCGCCTTCTTCTTTAGCATAAACCACAGCACCTCCAAGTCGCTCTATTGGCATTTCATCATATGGTACATCTTTTATTTTTTTCTTTTTTGAGACTTCGTTTTTACCTGGTTCGCCAAGCTCTTTATACACAGCTCCAAGTACACCATTTACAAACCTTCCACTATTTTCACCACCAAAAGTCTTTGCTAATTCAATAGCTTCATTTATAGCCACTTTTGCTGGAACTTCACTTCGGTCTGAAAACAATAGTTCTGATAACCCTAACCTCAGCACATTACGATCTATAACAGATATCTTATCTATTGGCCATTCCGGAGCTGCTTTTACAATAATATCGTCTAATTCTGTTCGTTTAGTAATAATAGTATCAAGTAACCGCTTTATAAAAGAAAAATCACTCATGCCTGGAGCGAACTCTTGAGTGTTTCGTATCAATACTTCTTCTAAACCTTTTTTTGTTTCTTCTATGTCTTTTGTGTTATCAAAATCAACTTCAAACAGAGTTTGTAGAACTATACTTCTGGAAAGATGTCTATTTGCCATATAAAAAATAATATATTAAAGAACTACTAAATTATACAACACAAGTCATAGAAAAACCAAAGGAAAACTGTACGTAAACTTACTACAAACAAAATAGATAAACGAGAACGTTTATCTATTTTGATTCTGTTTTATTTTTTAATGCCTCTGATGGTATATCTTTGACTTCTGGTTTCTTGTCATCTTTTATTTCTTCTGACTTCTCCTCCCCCATCTCCTTTAGTCTTGCATTCTTTTTCTCAATCTTTTTCTCTACCTTAGCTGCTACATCTGTGACTAAACGCCCTTTATAGTGTCCGCACTCTGAACACATACGGTGCCTTAAATGAGCTGTTCCACAATTTGAACACGTTGAAGTACGTGGCTCTTCTAGCCCGTGACCACTCCGACGACGGCCGGTTGCACCCCTGTTTATTCTCATTCTTACTGACATATAGAAAGATTATACTTATAATTTCTACAATAGCAAGTACAAAATAGGTATGTAAAAAAGTAAAAAGGCGTCGAACTGACGCCTTTATTTCTACCTTTCTATATCTACTTAACTAATTAAGTCTTATAATCACTACTCTTTTTTTGAGAATAGTGTACATGGAATAGTGTCACCTGTATATTTTCCACCATCTTTAAAATCGCATGCTACAGCATTTAATGAACTAACATCCGAACCTTGCATATTTTGAGTACAACTCAAGCAACTATCTTTCCTTTCATATTTCCCTCTAAAACAAAAACCAGATGATTGACTTGATATTTTACTGCGTACCATATTTTCACCTGTTGTTATGTATCTATTCAAAGATTAAGTTAGACAACTCTTGTACTTTACCGAATGATATAATAATAGAATTACACCATATAGTCAATATTTTTTATATTATTATAATCTTTTTAAAAAACTTCTGCGGTGAAGGTCACATAGACCAAACTTTTTTATACTCTCAAAGTGCTTATTTGTTCCATAACCTTTGTGTGTGTCAAAACCGTATTCTGGATATATATCTCCAAATTTAACCATTTCTCTATCACGAGTAACTTTCGCCATTATTGATGCAATTGCTATCGAACACTCTTTCTCGTCACCTTTTATTATGGTTTCTTGATGTATAAACTCATCTCCCGCATGCAGTCCACCATCAAGAAGCACTAGGCAATTTTCTGGATGTATTTCTAATTTATTAATTAATTCATTAATAGACTGATTAAGGGCAGAACGTATAGCTGGGACTATTCCAATACTATCTATTACACCTTGGTCTATAGAAAAGACTACGTAATGAATGCTGTCTATTTCAGATATCTTGGAAAACCATTCTTCCCTCTTCTTTTCTGTTAATTTTTTGGAGTCCTTTAATCCTTCAAAGTTTTCCCAAGATAAGCTACTAGGCATCAGAACAGCTCCGACAGTTACCGGTCCAGCAATAGGACCTCGCCCAACCTCGTCTATACCTATTATGTATTTGTGAGCGTTTCTAAACATATACATATTATACCCAGATTGGGCAGATTTCAGACAGTGGTATACTACAATTAATGAAAGCCTCATTCGTCCACCTTCACACACACAGCCACTTCTCTTTATTACAAGCGATTCCTACTGTAAAAGAACTTGTATCAAAAGCAAAGGAGTACGGCATGAAAGCCTTGGCTCTCACTGACAACAGTAACTTATACGGAGCCATCGCATTTTATAAAAAATGTAAAGATGAGGGTATTAAACCAATTATTGGTATCGATGCGTTTGTTGCAGTGCGTACACTAGAAGACAAAGAAGCGCAGATTGATAACAGGTGGTCTCGACTTGTCTTGTTAGCTAAAAATGAAAAAGGATATAAAAATCTTATAAAACTTGTTACGACTTCGCACCTTGAAGGTTTCTATTACAAACCACGAATAGACCACACTCTTATTGAAAAACATAAAGAAGATTTGATAGCGATTATTCCTTCGTTTTCTGGAGAAACCTCAACAGCATTTAAAGGCAACGACGAAGAGAAAGCAAAAGAAAAACTTGAGTGGTATAAAAAAACGTTTGGTAAAGACTTGTATCTAGAAATAACTCACCACCCAGAGATTGAAGGTCATCAAGATTTAATGAAACAAATAATAACTCTCTCGAAAGATTCTGGTGTGCCACTTGTTGCAGCACAAGATGTTTATTATATGGAAAAAAGTGATAACTTTGCACGAGAGACTATGATCAAAATCCAAACTGGGTCTATACTATCTGATCAAGATAAAAATAAAAAAGAAGACTTCTCATTTATCTCCCAAGAAAAAGCGCAAGAATATTTTAAAAACTTTCCTGAGGCTCTAGAAAATACAATCAAGATCGCTGACGAATGTAATTTAGAACTTGAGCTTGGATCGTGGGTATTCCCTAATATCGAAAAGGGAGATTACGATACATATGATGATGCACTTCGTGCGCTAGCTGAAGGTGGTATTGAGAGAAGAGGACTTGAAAAGACAGAAGAGATAGAGAAGCGCCTTGAGTACGAACTGGATATTATTAAAACAAAAGGATATTCACCCTATTTCCTTGTAGTAGCAGACCTGCTTAACTTTGCACACAGTAAAAACATACTTACAACTATTCGTGGCTCAGTTGCAGGCTCTCTTGTGACATATCTTTCTGGGATTACTAATATAAATCCACTTGAATACAAAATATTGTTTGAACGATTTCTTAATCCTGATAGACCTTCAGCCCCAGATATTGATATGGACTTTGCTGACAACAGGCGCGATGAAGTTATTCAATACACCAAAGATAAATATGGTGAAGATAATGTAGCTCAGATAGGAACATTTGGTACTATGATGGCTCGCGGTGTTGTGCGTGATGTATCTCGTGCACTTGGACACCCATACTCACTTGGTGACACAATCGCAAAGATGATCCCTTTTGGCTCACAAGGGTTCCCCATGACTATTGATACCGCTTTTGAGATTGAGCCAAAGCTAAAAAAACTATACAAAAAAGATAAGGATGTTAAAGAGGTTATAGATCTAGCAAAAAAGATAGAGGGACGTGCAAGACATATGGGTGTCCATGCTGCTGGTGTTGTGATATCACCTAATGCTTTAACCAACTACACTCCCCTACAACTTGATCCAAAAGGTGGAAAGAAGATAACCCAATACGACATGCATGCTGTTGAAGATGCTGGGCTTTTGAAGTTTGATTTCCTTGGACTTAAAAACCTTGCAATCCTTGCAGATGTCGTAAAAAGGGTTAAAGCAATTTATGACATAGATATAGATATAGAAAATATTCCAATTGATGACAAAAAAACATTTGAAATGCTTGCGCGAGGTGAAACCATGGGACTATTTCAATTAAATGGTTCTGGTATGACACATTTCCTAAAGGAACTACGTCCTACAAAAATAACAGACATTAACACTATGGTCGCATTATATCGACCTGGTCCCATGCAATTTATTCCAGACTATATTAAACGTAAACATAATCCAAAACTTATTACATATCTTGACCCGAAACTTGAAAGCATACTGGAATCAACATATGGAATCTTAGTATATCAAGATGAGCTAATGACAATAGCCAGAAAATTAGCTGGGTACTCCTGGTTAGAAGTAGATAAGTTCAGAAAAGCTGTAGGTAAAAAAATTCCTAAAGTTATGGAGGAGCAAAAAGATAAATTCATTAAAGGGTGCGTGAGTCATAGTGGATGGGAACTAAAAAAAGCCGAAAAAATATGGAAGTGGATTGAACCCTTTGCCGCATATGGATTCAATAAGGCTCATGCAGCGAGCTATGGACGTGTCGCATATCAGACAGCATATATGAAAGCAAACTATCCTGTAGAATATCTTTCGTCTGTACTCTCTGCTGACTCGGGAGATGTTGATAAAGTATCTGAATCAATTATTGAATGTAACCGTATGGATATTGAGGTGCTTCCACCAGACGTTAACGAGAGTTTTGGATACTTTTCAGTAGTACTAGCAGAGGACAAAACAAAGTCAAAAATACGGTTTGGATTGTACTCAATCAAAAACTTCGGCGAAGGAGTTGGGAAAAGTATTATTGATGAACGAAAAGCTAACGGACCCTATACGACTCTCGCTAATTTCTTAGAAAGAACTCAAGGCAAAAACCTTAACAAAAAATCTCTCGAGTCACTTATTAAGTCAGGGGCACTTGATCGAATCGAAAATGGAAAACAAAGCAGGGCTTCAATGCTAGAAAATATAGAAGCTCTTCTGCAATATAGCAAAGAAGTTGAAGGAAGACACAATGACCAAGACTCACTTTTTAGCGGGCCAGACACAAACCAAAGCACGCTAACATTACCAGATGCAGAACCAATTGAAGCGTCTCAAAAACTTGCATGGGAGAAGGAGTTACTTGGACTTTATGTGTCAGGGCATCCTCTTGATAAGTTTGAAGACACACTTTCAAAGAAACGAAATATAAAGAAAACTTTAGAAGAAGTACGTGAAGGTATGGAAGCTGTTGTTTATGGAATAATCGAAGAAGTAAAACCTATAATTACAAAAAAAGGTGACCATATGGCGTTCCTTAAAATCGCGGACTTTAGCGGAAATGTTGAGACTGTTATATTCCCTAAAATTTATGCAAAAAATAAAGATATTCTAGAAGCTGAGAATTGTATAGGTATAAAAGGTAGAATATCAAAACGAAATGGTGAGACTAGTATTATTGCAGAAGCAGTTAAGTCCTTATAACAACTCTCCATCACAAACCCCCACATCCAAGGTCGGACCTTGAACAAAAAGAAAAACGGTAATCAATATATCAATCAAGATATATGACTACCGTTTAGTAACAGAACCCAAGGTTATTATATTTGACAATACTTCTAAATGTTCTTTGACCTCACTTATTGTTTTAGGGCGATGAAATCCATTGAAGTAAAAAGAACGTCCATTTGAGATAGGAATCTTCTCTCTGAAACAAAATTTGTCCCTTGAGCAATATATGTATCGGAGTGAATCTTCCTCACATTCATCTGGGTCGACATGAGTTCCAATAAACCGAACAAGATGTTCAAATTCTTCCTCACTGAAGACACTTACAGTGAATACAGTAACGAACTCACATAACAGATGGTTTAAAGTCTCGTTCCACATCTCTTGCTCTAAGACTATTTTTGGATAGATGCCCTCAAGGATCTTTTTCGTAAGCTCAATATTCCGAGTTGTTACAGAAAAATGAGAACTTAAGCGTCTTAATGATGCTCTCTGAATTATCTCAGATAAAACAGGCTTAAAAAAGCCTGATACCAAGAGTGGGTATTGGGTCATTAGACCATCCTTCCTTTTTGTTTCTACAAAACACAAAATAACATGAAATAGACACTATGTCAATTTTGTACCCCTAGAGTGTTATTGTCCTTAGCTATAAATCTGTTATTATAGAACGAATGTCAGACAGTAACCTGGACAACAACATAGACAAAAAGCGTCACACACTCGCTCATGTTCTTGCTATTGCCATCTTAAAACGTAATCCAGATGTACAGATAGCTATAGGTCCAACTATTGATAATGGTTTTTACTATGATTTTGAATTCGTTTCTAAGGACGACACACCAGGAGAGCCAGACTTAAATAAGATAACGAAAGAGATGCGAAATATACTTAAGAGAGGGTTTGAACCTGAGTGCAAAGAAATCTCAGTAAGTGAAGCGTGTGAGCTATTTAAAGACCAGCCGTATAAACTTGAATTGATTAAAGAGATAGAAGCGTCTGGAGAAAAAATTACAACATATACTATTGGTGATTTTACTGACCTTTGTGAAGGTCCTCATGTAGAAAAATTAAAAGAAATTAAATCAGACTCATTTGCACTTACTCATATTGCCGGAGCGTATTGGCGTGGCGATGAAAACAATACAATGCTTACACGAATCTACGGTGTAGCATTTGATAGCAAAGAACAACTTGATGAATATATTGAAATGCAAGAAGAAGTAAAGAAGCGCGACCATAGAAAGCTAGGTAAAGAGCTTGATCTATTTACATTCTCTGACCTTGTTGGGGCTGGACTTCCCCTTTTTACACCTAAAGGTGCGCTTATGAGGAACCTTATTATTGAAAAAATACAAAACATTCAAAAGAAATACGACTATCTTCCAGTGTGGATACCACACATCACAAAGTCTGATTTATATAAAGTCTCAGGTCATTGGGATAAATTTGGTGATGAACTATTTCATGTTAAAGGACAGTCTGATACCGAGTTTGTTATGAAGCCGATGAACTGCCCACACCACACACAGATATATGCGAGCTCTCCAAAAAGCTATCGTGACTTACCTATTCGCTACACAGAAGCAACAACAAATTACCGAGACGAACAAGCGGGAGAACTACTTGGACTATCGCGAGTAAGAAGCCTCACTCAGGATGACGGTCATGTATTCTGCACTGAAGATCAAATAGAACAAGAGGTGGGAATTATCGCTAACGTTGTGAAAGAGTTCTACACATCACTAGATATGTTTAAAGAGGATACATATTGGGTATCACTCTCTGTACGCGACCCAAATACTCCAGATAAATATCTCGGCGATAGTGCTGTCTGGGATAAGTCTGAAAAGATACTTGAGGACATAGCTAAAAATGAAGGATTGAATTATAAGCGAGTCGAGGGAGAGGCTGCATTTTATGGACCAAAGCTAGACTTTATGTTTAAAGATGCTCTAGGACGAGAGTGGCAACTAGCTACAATCCAACTTGATTTCACTATGCCAGAGAGATTTAAACTTGAATATACAGACTCAAAAAATGAAAAGAAGACTCCTGTTATGATTCACAGAGCTATTGCTGGCTCACTCGAGCGATTTATGTCAGTTATAATAGAACACTTTGCTGGAGCATTTCCTCTTTGGCTTTCCCCTGTTCAGGTTTCAGTACTACCTATTAGTGAAGCTCATCTAGACTATGCAAAAGAAGTGGTAGATTTCTTGAAATCTCAAGATATACGAGTCGAGATCGATGAAAGTAATGAGACTCTTGGCAAGAAAATACGAAATATAAAAATGAGTAAAGTTCCATACTTTCTTGTAATTGGTGATGAGGAAATTAAAAACAAAGAAGTTACACTTGAGAGTCGCGATGAAGGAAAGGTTGGTTCAATGACAACAGAAGCACTTGTTGAAAAACTCAATAAAGAAATCTCTCAAAAAACTAATTAGGTACAGTACGGTATCAAACCCCTGCAAATATACCAGTTCAATTAATCAATCTTAAGCACATACTCCAGTATACTGGAGTATGTATAAGGGATACCAAATAATTAATAAACTATATTATAAATATGCCACATATATCACCGATTCGAATAAACAAACGAACTTTAGAAAAAATATATTCATTGCTTTTCTCTGCAATAACAAATCGTAATATTTCACAAAAACAACAACGGCTTGCATTTAATGAATTACTAACTCCAACTGAAAAAATTATGCTGAGTAAACGCTTATCCGCAATTTCTATGTTATCTCAAGACATGAGTCCATATAAAGTTGGACAAATATTACAACTGAGCCAAACAACTACTAATAAATTACAAGTAAAATTAGATACTGGTAAATTTTCAGAAACAAAAAAACTTTGCAAAGTAATAAAAAAAGGTCCTCTTGGATTATATTTTGAAAATCTTTTAAAACCATTACCGCGCTACGGAACTAGTCTATCACAACTTTTTAAAGAAAAATGATTATATCCATATTAACATACTCCAGTATACTGGAGTATGTAGAATTAGATGTTTTAGATGTTTAATATTTATATAAAATAACCAAATCAGTACTCAAGTCATACTGGAGTAGTTTCATTGTTTATAAAATAAGTGAAAAAATAAACGGCTCGAGTACTCGAGCCGTTTATTTTTTCATATATCTTTTAAATTATCGATTATCGTCATCGGATGACGATAATCGTTTCCATGCAGTAACGAAGAAATGTGTCGAATGTGTGCGTCTATTACCCTCTAATCTCTTTAGCATATTCTAGCGCTCGCAGTAATGCTATCTTTGCACTAGTGTGCTGTGTTTGATAGTTTTGGTCAATGCCAGTTGAGAGCATATCTATTAATCTCTCTATGTCACTGTTTTTCCAGTTCTCAAAAATATCTTCTATAGACTCATCTTTAAGTGGTTCTTTGTCGCCTATCCTACTAGAGTACAATCTATCGAGCTCACAAAGTGTTTGTATTAACACATCTGACACATCTTTATTTTGTGTTTTGAATTTTTGAAGAATTTCTATAAGAGCCTGTGTATTCCCTTGTACTATAACTTGGATTATTTCAGAAACTGATGTTGATGCATCTACATATAGTACTTGTGTTTGTTTGATAGTTTCATTATCTACACTATCTTTCATTGTAGATACTACACCAGTACGTTTAAGTACTAGCCGTGGTGAACGTCCATCTTCATCTGTTTCTAAAACTATTGCATCTGTAACTGTATTAGTGTTTTCGTTATTGTTTGATGAGTGTGTTGGTAGATTTTGCATAGTACCTCGAGACATTGTTTCTGTATTTAAAATAGATTCTTTAATATTTAACTGAGTGTTATCTTGAATATCTAGATTATTTTCTGTTTCGATATTATCTGTTACAAGAGATCGAGTACTGAACAGGTCTGTAATTGTTTTCCGTCTAAGAAACATGTATGCAATAACAGCACTCCATAATATAAGCATAATATAATAAATACTTGCGGTAAGTGTACCTGCTTTAAATCCAGTATAAGGAATCTGGCTGAGTGTAACAAAAGCAAGGTTCTGTTCTCCAGCTGATGGTAGTGAACTCAAGCTTACAGAAGGAGGATTAAGACCCCCGCCTCCACCACCAGTTGGTGGTATTGGGTCAGGGTCAGGTGTTGGGTCTGGATCTGGTGTTGGATCAGGTGTTGGATCAGGTATTGGGTCTGGATCTGGTGTTGGGTCAGGTACAGGATTAGGTGTTGGAGTAGGAGTAGCTTCTTCTGCGTCGCTGTCTGCAGACGTAGTTATATCCCCAGTCGATGGGTTATCATTGCCACCGCCCGTACCAGCGCCAAAGTTACTTGATGGATTATCATTACCTCCGCCTGTGCCAGAACCAAAATTTGAACCACCATCCCCTCCATTGTCTCCACCGCCATCAGGTCCACCGCCGTCATTACCTCCACCAGTTCCATCTCCAAAATCCGCAGAAACCTTTTCTGCGCCTACTAACGAGTGTCCATAAAAAGATAAATTAAAAGGAGTTATTGTAAAAAAAATAAAAAAGAACACCACTGTTGTCAGTATGTCTTTTTTTATTTTCCTTTTTATGTGTTGTTTTATCATAAGTATAAAAAAGGTGTGGAGGTGTGGTACATATTTATCTTGTACCACACCCCAAACCAAGTTGTGCCCTTACGGGCAATCCATAACCACGTTCAACGCAATTGCTTTGTCTCCCCTTAAGGCAATACTGGCAAGTTCGCCATGAGTGCCTTTAGGGTTTACTCGAGTACTGAGTAGACGACCGTCATTGCTTTTACGAGGGTAAATTACTTTACACCCTCGTTGTGACGACATTTTCACAAAAAACTGACTGTTGGGTACTGTAGCACCCGCCCGAGAAATCTCCTTTTCCCAGTATACAAGCCCATTTTCGTCAGGGTGGTCTTTTGGACCTGCGGTAATTTGCTCCCAATCATTGCTGCCTGGATACTTTACCAAAGCAGTGATTGGAACAGTCACCGTCGTCGCCTTGCCATTTTTCCACGAGGTAATTAGATCATTGTTGAGATCTCTGGAGACCGAGCCGTTTGCCACAGCATATGACTCATTACTCTCTGTAGAGTTAACCTCTTTAATTTTATTCTGGAGGTCAACTGGAATGGAATCCCATTCCCAAAAAAGCACTTGCGTTAGGAAATTGGGACCGCCTTTCAGAGTTTTTTTAGAAAGCGTAGCAGATTTAACAACTGGCGCAACTGACATAGTCGCAACTTTGCGAGCTACGTAACTCACATTAGCGCATATGTCGGGAATAACAAGATCCCAGATATATCCGCCATGTTCCACCGATGTGACATTGGCGCCGTTCTTGGCGTTCTCCTCATTGACCCACGCGCCGTTTTTGACGTTCCGCCAAATCTTGTGATAAGACCCTTTGATACCGTCGACAGTGTAGAACATGCCACAGGAACGTTCTCCTTCTTTTAGAGTACGTTTTGTGAACGTGTTCACGGCGACATTTTTCTGCCATGCAGTCCGAACTTCTTTGGGCACATTCTTAAATAGCCCAATTGCCAGACCGACGGTGCCAGAATACGGGTGAGCACCAGGCCGTTTCCATACATTCTCACGTTTTCCTTTCACCTCTTTTGTGGGGCAAAAGTAACCGTCGCCGATTGACACCATGACAGAAGTCATTGGTACTACGACAACAGAACTGGAAGCGATCGGTTCATACTTAGTCTTAGTCGCCGTAATCAAATTTGTAGGATCTTTGTCGAAAGAATCAGTATCAACAGAGATTTCTGGACAATTTCCAACGCAACCAAGCGAGGAATTACCATCTCCAAGCTGCAATGAGCATGCAGATAACACTATAACAATGCCCATAACAAGAAATAATCTCAACTTCGTGTTCTTCATTGCACCAGCCCCTCCTTGAGGCAAGTTTGTGATTGTTGTTGAACAGGTTTTAAAAGAACTAATTACCCTTGCATGATTGCAAAGAGTTATTTACTAATCATTTAAATGACCAGTAAATAACTTCCTACAAACTCTGCTTCGACGATATATCGCTCACTTTCATCGCCAAATGAATTACATGTTGAGAGTGTTAACTTTCTTGTTCCACGACTTAAATCAACTTGAATTTCTTCTGCCTTTGCTAATTCGACACTTGTTACACGATATACATGTCGAACATCTTTTGAGTCAACGAAAATTTCTTCACCACCTTTAAGCTTCCTTAATCCGTTAAATGCTTGGTAGTTTTTGTTTATTATATTTGGCAAGAAACTAGAATGACCAAAAAGAAAAATATTTGCATCTTCTTCAAGTGACCCTGTGTCAGGATAATGTACAGCTCCGTTACTAAGAGCACTATCAAGAACTCCTATATCTCTACTTTTCGGATTCTCAATGTTTACATCCACTCCAACAGAAGGAATAGTAATGTGCACAGGTTCAGAGAGTTGTGAAATAATTTCATTTGTATTTTCTGCCGCTTCTACAATTATAGTTTTTGAGTCCTGTTTAGGTACAAAGCCAATAATTGAAAAAAATGTAAATGTAACAAAAAAGATACTTAAAAACAACAACAAGAATTGCCATTTATTTTTAAACAAAAGTTTAATATCCTCTTTAATTTCTGTAATTTTTGTATCCATATTGGTTAATATAATCTATCTATTTCTACACTAAAACCACACACTTGTCAAGTATTTCTACTACATATCTACTATGTAAGTGTTGGTCTTACCTATTGAACTTAAATGACAAACTATACATGAAGAAATTTATTGTTAAGTCTAATCACTTATGGCGGTTAAGAATACAATACCTCATTAGGGGTC
>CAZVBS010000014.1:0-5746 GCA_964625905.1 uncultured Candidatus Saccharibacteria bacterium
CATCGACCTCTACACCCGGTTCAACAAATGGGAAGTATCCTGGACGAAGTCTAATCTCGACTTCACCACCAAAAAATTTTTCAAAAAAAACTTTGAACACACCACGAAGTGTCGCAAGTGTTACATCTTTTCCTATCATAAGACCCTCAATTTGATAGAATTGTGCTTCGTGCGTCATGTCTGTTGCTTCATTTCTATATACCTTCCCTGGTGCAATAACTCGAATAGGAGGACCACCTGCTTTCATGACTTTTTCCATGTAACGCACTTGTACTGGAGATGTGTGTGTGCGCAATAATTCTTTCACATTAAATGACGTAAGCCCCTGTTTTATTTGTTTTGGCTCGCGCACGAGCCAAAACGTATCCCATAGGTCGCGCGCTGGATGGTTTGCTGGGATATTGAGCGCATCGAAGTTATAGTGCTCGGACTCTACTTCTGGACCATCTGCAAACTCAAAACCCATATCATTGAAGATAGCGTTAATTTCACGTGTAATACGCGTAATAGGGTGGATATGAGTTTCTTTCTTTGGTTTATTTTTATTAAACTCAGTATTAGACATGCATATGATTATACCAGAATAGTTGTAAATGAAATAATTCTACAACATACACTTACTAGAGTCCTATAGGCTATTGTAAGTGTATGTTAAATCACTATACCAACATTACTACTTGACGCTATTTTCGGCGGTTGGACCGCCAAAAATTAGAGTTCATATTCGAATATTTTTATTTTTGTATCTGTTGATTTTCTTATTAATATATTATTTCCTGACGTTCTTACCTCAACATCTTCTGCTTCAAAAAGTGTCTGTTTATTACGTGGAATACGTGGATCAATCTCTGTCATTATTACAACATCATTAACTATAAATAAGAGTAGCTCGTTTGATTGTGGATGAAAATCGAAGTATTGAACATCTCCACTGCTAACAAGTATCTCTTTATCACATCTTACGTCGATACAAAAATATGATGGTGCATTACTGTTGTCATTTACCCAACTTGCGTATATAGATTCGTCTTCCTTCCATATAACAACACCCCCTTTTCTTTTTACGTCTTCGACTTTTAGAATACGAGTTGATGTAGCTAAAAGATTTGGATACTCTTTTGGTAACAATGTAGTAATGCTTGTAGTTGCAAAAAGTTTCTCAGCGTCTATATAAGAATCTTCTTCAGGTAAAAGTTCTATGTATGGAATTTGGTTTGGAAGTATAAATGCTGACGTCTCTGACACACGCTGTGGCAGAACTTCTAATATCTTTTCCCATGAACGATACTTTTCTTTCTTAATCACAACATGGTACACACGAGGAGTAAGGTCTTGTACAAAAAAGCCGTCTTTTAATATACCTGCTTTCTTAGATAGTTTTCCGTCTATATACAACTTTGCATTTTGTTCATTAATTCCTATATAAACACCTCCTGTCTTTACGAGCTTAAACCCTTCTCCTAATCTATATCCACTTGAATATAAAAGAGTTATTGGAACAAGTATTATAAAAATAAGCACTAGAAGTGTTAAATAAAATACTCTTGTTTTTCGTGAAAGTGGTTCCATCTTGTTTTAAAATTATATTAGAATATTATAACTAGTCTATATTATTTAGTGCTATTTGCTATATGCTTTGGCGTAACCCAAAACCCCATATATTTACCGAATATTAAACGTGTTTGAGCATCAAGCCCTGGAAATGCACTGAATATAATCATAGTAATTGGTACTAATACCCACTGCAAAACCATCGTTATATATTTATATATTGAATACTTTTTAGGCCTAGTTGGCAATAGAGATGTTGAGATAATAGCTGAGATAATAAGACCAAACATCGCAAGTGTTAAAAATGTACGTGCTACTATTGGTAGATTATATGAGAGTATTGTCGTACTGAATTCGCGACCTCCTACAAGTAGAGGTAACCACCCTAAAGAGAATAGTACTAAAGGATGTGTTGTTAGTGACCAAAACCCTTCAATTTGAACCAACGAGAGTTTGATTTTCTTCCATAATGGAAATTTTTTATTTTTAATTGAGTGATATAAAATATATGGAACATTCTCTACTCCATAAGTCCATCTCCTATTTTGTTTATAGATATTTACAAAAGTCCTCCATGTACTTTCTGCAAGATTTGCATCCATTGATACTGGATACGAAATGGGTATCACGCGATAATTACCATTGTTTGCAAAGAGTAAGTTCCAGAAAATACGAGAGTCTTCATTCACCATATTTCGTTGCCAATACCCTACTTCATGTAATGCTTTAAAACTAACAGAATGAGAAGAAAAAGTAGCAAGCTTCTCTGGTCGCTCTTGTTGTATCATTTGCCAAAAAGTTCCTGATGTTGCAGCGACACGAGAAAATGCTGGAGCATCCCAGATATTGTTATTAAAGAGAGGAATTGGTTGAAATGATGCATGATGTGGATCCTCTGTGGTTAGGAAATACCAAGTAAGGCATTGAAAATAATCTGGATATACAAGAGTATCAATATCAAAAGCAGATACTATAACATCCTCATACGGAATTAGTTCAAGATCAAGAATCTTTAAACGAGACTGTTCTGCAGCATATGCAATATTAGACCCCTTACCAGCCATCTCTCCTGGTAGGTCTTTCGGATGAACTGACACTAAAGTGTGTCCAAAAATGTCTTTGTATTCTTCAATGACTTTCTCTGCAATCTCTCTTGCACCTTCTCCAGCACGCTCTTCTGGAGCAAGAACGACTATCATTTTCTTTTTATTACCAGTACTTTCTGAAAGTTTTTTAACTGTATTACGCACAATCTCATGACTTTCTTCATAATACGGAAGCAACACTAAATGCCATAAATGGTCGTGCTTTAGATTTTTTACCATGTCGCTCCAGTTTGTCTTCATGTTATGACGAAGTCTGCGCCAATTGTGACGAACATGTATGGAAAGGTATATAGTTTTAAGTAACCAGAAAAGTGAGAAACCGATAATTAAATAAGCTGCTGCTTCAGGCATTAAAAAAGAAAGGAGTACAACACCTACTAAAGTACCCCACGAAAGTAGTCCGGGTAGTATCTCAAAAAGCCGATACATGATTCGGTCTTTTCCTTTTAGATCACTTGCCCTCCCTGTATGAAAATCTTCTGGTAAATAAAGTGACATGAAATTTTATAAAAGATTAGAGGGTGTCCTCTCGCTTTGCTCGCCATTTCAGACAAAAGAGGGATTCGGTCACAGTCACTATAGTATTCTCTACATCCTCCGGACTTGATAATTCTAAGTGCTCTGACCTGGGCTCGGCGCTCTCTCGTGCTTTTGGCACGTGCGCCTGCGCCTTTCGAATCCCTCAGGTAGCACTATCGCTTTGCTCTGAGCCACCTGAGGGATTCGAACCCACGACCTACTCATTACAAGTGAGTTGCTCTACCAACTGAGCTAAGGTGGCTTATATATTATTATTTCTTCTGTGCGACCTCTACTATCTTACTAGAAGCAACTCACTTGTAAACAAGTGGTTCGAAGCTCCAAGTGTTCGCTTCTCACCTCTACCAACTGAGCTAAGGTGGCTTATATGCTACTTCTACTTATTTCTACTTCAAGCTTTCCTATTCTACACTATTTCTTGGTGGTTTTTCAAGGTTTTGTTTATGATCTGCTACTTTCTTCAGGAACTCTGATTTAGTAACACCTTTCCTTATTTCATGTTTTCCTCTTATATGTTCAAGTAAGAAAAACATTCTCTTTTCAATAATTTTTATTATACCTAAAACAATAAGGGCAAAATAATGAACCGTAATATGATACATACGAATCATTATAGAACTATCAAATATCATAGAAAATTTATTGATATAACCAGAAAAAGAAATCATTTTATCATCCAGTTTTTCTCTTACACTACTGAATAATCTTTTTCCACGTCGTATTTCCAATGAACGAAAATACAAAAGTGAAATGATTCCAAATAATGAGATGGTAAACGCGCTTATACTTATCATAATAGTATTACACTAACATCAATTATATTGAGTGTCGTGTAAAATTAGATATAACTATATTTTCTCCGAACTTTTGTGTAGCATCTTCTATAAGATTACTTATTGTAAGACTTTGATCTTTTATATAACTCTGATCAAGTAATACTTTTTCTTTCAAAAATGAATCTATTTTACCCTGAAGAATTTTCTCCTGCATTTCTTCTGGTTTGTCTGATGATGATTCTTTAACTTCTTTTTGAAACACAGCACGCGCTACCTTTACATCTTCTTCTGTAACATCTTCTCTTTTTATAAATTGTGGATATGATGCAGCTATATGCATAGCTATATCTTTAGCAAGTTTAATAAATCCTTCATTTTTAGCAACAAAATCAGTTTCGCAAGAAAGAACTACCATTGCTCCTACTTGTTTTGTGTTATGAATATACGACTCAACTACACCAGATCCAAGCTCTCGGCTTGATTTCTTTGCCGCTATGTCACCACTCTTTTTTCTTAGAATAACTTTTGCTTTTTCAATATCTCCATCTGCTTCTTCAAGCGCTTTCTTACATTGCATAACTGAAATACCAGTTAACTCTCTAAGCTCTTTAATTTGATCCATTGTTACCATGGTTTATATATTTATTTATACTCTTAACTTTTACAGACGATCTACTTCGATACCTAATCTGACTTATTAGATTTTATGGTTCTCTGTTTAACGTCTGCTGACACGATTCCTTGAGAGGATGATCGGTCTGCTGACACGATTCCTTGAGAGGAATCGTCAATTTTCTTTGCTAACATATTTTTCTTGTATGTATCTAAAATCATTTCAACAAAGAAAGCAATACTCTTCATTGAGGCATCATTAGCTAAGATTGGATAATCTGCGCTCGCAAGGTCACAGTCTGAGTTCATAAGTGCAACAACTGGTATACCTTTCTTTTTTGCCTCTTCTACTGCAATAGCTTCGCGCTTCGTGTCTATAACCACAAGAGCTGCTGGTAGTGATTTCATTGAAATAAGTCCACCAAATATATTCTCTAAAGATTCCATTTCGCGATTAAGCATAACTAGCTCCTTTTTTGTATATTTCTTTGCTAGTTCACCTTTTTCTTTTTCAGAAGTTAATTCTTCAAGTCGTGATATTCTTTTCTTGATTTGTTCAAAGTTTGTAAGAGTTCCTCCAATCCATCGTCCTGTTACGTAAGGCATATCTATAGAAAGAGCAGTATTTTTTATTATATCGCGAGCCTCGTTCTTACCTGCTACAAATAATATATTCTTACCTTCTTTTGAAAGCTTTTCAATAAACTCTAGGGCATTATCTAGAAGATCTTTTGTCTTCTCAAGGTCAAAAATCTCTACCTTATCCTTAGCACCAAATATATACGAACTAACCGTTGGATGTCGACGAGATTTACTGTACGCAAAATGAGCGCCAACTTCAAACATTGACCCTATTACGTCTTCTTTAGTTGTCTTAGTATCTGTTTCTGCCATATAAATATTATAAGAGTATCTTCACTCAATACTTGAAGAGTCTAGCAAATAAAGGGTATCTTCGCAATATGTACAGTATATTTAGTTTTACGTATCTTTTAACACGTCCTGGTCTTGATCTCCAGACATGATTCCTTGCGAGGAATCAGACGTGATGTCTTGCGATGATGATCCGTCTTTGGACGTGATGTTTTGAGAGAATGATCAGTCTCAGGACATGATTTCTTGAGAGAATGATCAGTCTCAGGACATGATTTCTTGAGAGAA
>CAZVBS010000014.1:5846-16064 GCA_964625905.1 uncultured Candidatus Saccharibacteria bacterium
AGGACATGATTTCTTGAGAGAATGATCAGTCTCAGGACATGATTTCTTGAGAGAATGATCAGTCTCAGGACATGATTTCTTGAGAGAAATCAGACGCGATTCATTGTGATGATGATCGGTCTGTGGACACGATTCCTTGAGAGGAATCGTCTTTTTCTGTTTCTCCAAATGAAGAAATTATGTCATTTAATTCACCCCCCATGACACTAACTATATTTGACCATGATTTCTTCATCCTATGGTCTGTTATACGGTCTTGTGGAAAGTTGTATGTCCTTATCTTTTCTGAACGATCTGCTGTTTTAACTTGTTCCTTTCGCTCTTTTGCTGTTTCTTGAGCTTGTTCCTCTTCTGCTAAGAGTTGTAATTTTGCCTGCAAAATATTCATGGCTTGTTCACGGTTTTTTTGCTGGCTTCTTTCTGAAGTACTACGTACATCAATACCTGATGGAATGTGAATTATTCGAACAGCAGTTTCTACCTTATTAACATTCTGCCCACCAGCTCCACCAGATCTAGAAAACTCCATTTCAAGGTCGACTGGATTAAGTTCAACTTTTGCCTTCTTACGGATAGGAAGTATCGCAACTGAAGCTGTAGAAGTATGAATTCGTCCTTGTTTTTCAGTTGATGGAATTCGCTGTACTCTATGTACACCTGTCTCATATCTAAGTTTCTTGTATGAATCTTTTCCTCGTATCTCAACCACGACTTCTTTGTATCCACCAAGAGAGCTTTTTGATTCATTTATTACTCGGTACTGCCATCCCTGTTTCTCTGAATATCTCTCATACATAAATGCTAGTTGTTCTGCAAATATTGCCGCTTCTTCACCGCCAGCTCCAGCACGCACTTCGAGAATTAATTCATTTGGAAATTTTTCCTCTTCTTCTTCAGACTTTGTTATAAGCTCCATTTGTTTTGTAAGCTGTTCTTGTTGTACTTTGATTGAATCAAGCTCAGCACTTGCTAACTCTCTTACATCTTTATCTTCGAGCATCTTCTCTGTTTCCTCAGCTTGCGCAACTAATACATCGTACTGTTCAACCAGAAAAGCCGTCTTGTGATTCTCACGATAGTTTTTTAGTGTTTCTTTATCCATAACTTAATATTAGTACAAAAATAAGAAAAACCCCATCATTAACACATGTAGGGCTTTCTTTTACGTAGTTATTTTTTGGCTTTCTTTGCTGCCTCTTCTCGAGCTTTAAACTTCTCTACTCGCCCTGCTGTATCAAGCATTTTTTCTTTACCTGTATAGAATGGATGTGATGCGCTTGAGATCTCTATATTATAGACTGGATATTCTTTGCCGTCTGTCCATTTTTCAGTATCTTTAGTATTGACAGTTGATCCAATAAGAAATTTCTCCCCACTTGAATCGTCGTGGAAGATAACTTGTCTATAATTCTCTGGATGGATTTCCTTCTTCATAGTTCAAGTAGAATACCAAAGAAATGAGTCATTTGCAATGCTAAATAAAGACGAGTACACTCTACATAGAAACTAAATAATATGGAGTAAATATGATGACACCTGAGAATATTGTCTCTGTTATTGAATCTTACGAAATGATGTTTCGTAAGTGTTCTACAGTAAAAGCATGTATTGATCGTAATAAAAAAACATCTGAACTAGGTAATCATGAATTATTATCGTATGCATATTACCTTTGCGATGAAGTAAAAAGATGTGCTAAAGACAAAAAAAGAATGGTGGAAGCAGGAATACTACTATCCACTGTTCAAATGTGCTTAAGTTCTGCTGGAATATTATCCCATCAAACTATTATGAACCATAATCGCCCATAACAAATACCCTGTCCGACTACATCGGACGGGGTTAAGTTTTTGCTAATTCGTTTGAAGTTCTTATAATAGACTGTGGTTCGACGCGTAAACTACGAGCGTAGCCGAGGAGTGCTTTATAGTAACCACTTAGAGTCTTCATTAGTTGAGTGTAGTTCAAGGAGCAAGTCAAAAATAATAGGAGGCGTACTAAAGGTACGGCGAGTATTATTTTTGACGAAGTGACGAAGAAATTCGCCAACTATGAAAACTCTAACGCTCTAGGACGTTAATAAGTTCCTGATAATGATCAGCCAACTCCATAACCCCATCCCCATAAAAAGCATACGCTGATTTTTGTGCATTTCTCCATCCTGCAAAATATCTAAGCGCAGCGAGTCGTTCTGAATAATAAGTCCTTTTATCTGCACCATTATCCATCATTAAAAGCGCTGATGCTGTGAATGCTGTACGTGGATCCCATGGGTTTGGTGGATTTTGTTTAGCTAATCTACCTATTCGTGTTTTATATAAATCCCACGTAGAAGGTATAAACTGTGCTGGACCCATAGCTCCGCCATAACCATATGAAGGAGGACAAGATACTACCTGCCCATATGGATTAATTCCAAGTTCTTTAACAATAGCCAAAAATGGATCCACATCACGGTTTGGCTTCATCACTCCATCAAAGAATCTTCCTGTGTTTACACCTTTACCGTCTCCTTTTTTAGGACTATTAGTTAAGAGGCATTGTCCCACATTTTCACCAAGGTTCGACTCTTGGGCAATTACACCAAGAATAAGTGCTGGACGTACTCCAGTAGCGCGTGAGGCATCGAGAGCGAATTGATAAGCATCTGCAAACGGAATTGGAGCTGAACCACGAAGCGTAAAGAGCTCAGCTCTTATCTCCCCAGCAGATTTTAGACTTACAGTAATAAGTGTTTGGTATGCAGTTTCTTCGCCTTTTGTAATATCAAGAATCTTTTGTCGTTCTCTCTCTTGTGTTTCTATCTTCTTTTTTTCAAGATTTTGAATACCACGTAATTCCTGTTCTGAAACGCGACGCCTCTCTAGTACCTCCTTTTGTGTGTATGTATCATCTTTTGTTAATGCTATTTCTTTGAAAGATTCAGAAAGTCCTGCTTTTATAGCATCAAAGTTATCAAGGTCTTCAAAAAAAGAGGACAAGTCTTGGTTACCTAAAACTATCTCGGCGAGTGAATAGTCGTCTATTTCGTTTGTTTTACGAATTAATTGAGCAAGGGATTCTTTCTGGCGTTGCAATTTTTCGTCTAGGTTCCCTATAGTTCTTTGTTTACTTGATATGTTTTGAGTAATACCATTAATCTCTATATCTCGCGCTCTTATATACAATTTTGCTTTATCAATTTTTGCATCTAAAATAGCCACGTCACGCTCTAAAGATACTCTCTCTTCTTGCTTTCCTTCTAGTAAGACTTGTTGACCTTCTATTTCCTTTTCAATCAGAGCAAGCTCTGCTTCTAACTGTACTTTACGAATCTCTACTTGTTTATCTGCTGTTTGAGCATAAACAACTACTGTAAATATGGAAAAGAAA
This sequence comes from uncultured Candidatus Saccharibacteria bacterium, assembly GCA_964625905.1. Classification (GTDB taxonomy): domain Bacteria; phylum Patescibacteriota; class Minisyncoccia; order Phycocordibacterales; family JABMNX01; genus JABMNX01. The sequence continues at coordinate 9,219 of CAZVBS010000014.1, forward strand.
AAAATACATGTAGCTATAAGAAATACTACGTAAAGTGCATATGTGTACTGGCGTATAGCTATCATGATTGATATTTATTATACCAATATTGTACATTTGTCGAAACGCGTAATATACATATCTTACAAGTGACGCAAAACACAAAAGCACTTCGACTAGTCGAAGTGCTTTTGTGTTTAATTATAGTTATTATTTTTCCTCTCCTTCACTATCTCCGACACCATCACCGTCCTCGTCATCCTGCTTCCCTTTCTTCTCTACCTCAATATCGTCAATTGAAGTCTCTACTTCTGGTTCCTCTTCTTCTTTTGCTTCGTTTACAAGTATCACTGTTTCATCTCCGTCTATAATTAATTCTGCACTTTCTGGAATAGTGATGTCTTTTGCTAGTATATTACTTTCAAAATTTTCTAGTGATTCAACACTTACTTCAATATTTTGCGGTAAGTCTTTTGGAAGAACTTCGATTTCAATTTCGTGCATTACTTTCACAAGTACTCCACCAAGCTCTTTCACTGCTGGAGAAACACCTACGAATTCAAGTGGTATCTTCACGGTAACTTTCTTTCCTTTTTCCATAACATAGAAATCAGCATGTCGAGGCTCTCCAGTAACTGGGTGTATGTCAACGTCGTGTATAAGTACCTCGTTTTCTATACCATCTCCTTTAAGTTCTATCACTGCTGACTCACCTACTTCCTTCCAAAGTTTTTTAAATGTGTCTCTATCAATAGCGATAGATGTTGTTTCTTCTTTAGGTCCATAAAAAACTGCTGGCATTTCACTGCCTCCTCGTAGTTGCTTTAAAGACTTCTTTCCCTCTCGTTTTCGTATTTGTAGTGTTTCTGTCATGTTGAGTCTCAAGTATACGGACTTTACTCTTAAAATCAAGTAGTAAGTAACTATCCTTTAATACAGATTGACTAAATTATGTTAATTATGGATAATCATACGTAGATTATAAGTTATATTGAAATCCTAAACAAAGAGGTGATTCATGAGTGGCTTAACATTAAAAGTTGGTTCTATTGTTACAACAACTGAAGTATCTTTACACAAAAATAATAATCAGGGTGTTGTTATGGATCTCAAAAGTGATCTCGTACCAGACGACGGTCCAATTGCTGTATTCTTTGATTCGGAAGTTGAAGGCTTCCTATCCCTGCCTCGTAATTTTGATGAACATAAAGAACCACCAACACCTGAGGATTATAAGGAATCCAAACGAATTTTTTGTTTTGAGGCTGAAGAACTAGAGGTTATAGAAGAGTTTTCTCTTAAAACCAAAGCAAGACAACTTTATCCTCAAGGTTATTGGTTGATTAGATCTTGGAAATTCCCGCTTATCCCTAATTCACACGAATGTCAATTCTATGATTGTGAAAGTGATATTCTTGCGACAGAAAAAACTATCATCAATATTTGGGGAGTCGTATACGAAGTTTACACTTGTACAAAATGTCATAAAGAAAAAAATGGTGTCTATGGCAATATGTTAGGGTTTAAAAAACCACTACCTGGTGTACCTCAAGATGAGGAAAATAAACTTACATCTTGATGTAAAGACTAAAAAAGGCTTGACTATGTCAAGCCTTTTCCATTTTTTATTTTAAATTATTTTACACCAACCACATTCTCTGGAATCTTCCCTTCTAAGAAATCAATGACATTTTGTGCGGCTATTTCTGACATCTTGCCTCGAGTACCTTCCGTAGCTGACGCTATATGTGGAGTAATAACTATGTTATCAAGATCTGCTAAACCTTGTGCTAGATTAGGCTCGTCTTCAAATACATCTAGCGCTGCGCCCTTTATCACGCCACCCCTAAGCGCATCTACAAGTGCACTCTCGTCTATAACAGGACCTCGAGATGAGTTGATAAGATAAGCAGTCGGCTTCATTTTTGAAAGGGTTTCTTTGTTTATAAGATGTCGTGTCGAGTCTAGAAGTGGAACGTGAGTAGTAACTACGTCTGCTACTTCAAGAACTCCTTTAATGGTTGGTTTAAATTCTGCACCATACTCCTTTTCAAACTCTTCATTTTGTTTAATATCGTAGTAGCAAACTTTCATACCAAGTCCTCGTGATGCGATATGGGCGACTCTCTGACCAATACGCCCAGCTCCTAATATACCAAGTGTCTTGTCTTTAAGATCTGTTCCTAAGAAAAGCATCGGCGCCCAGCCATCGTACTTGCCCGCTCTTGTAAATCTATCTCCTTCTGTAATACGTGATGTAATAGAAAGCATAAGCGCAATAGTGTGCTCTGCCACAGTGTTTGTAAGAACTCCTGGTGTGTTTGTAATTGTGATTCCTCTCTTTTTAGCTTCTTCTGTATCTATATTATTATATCCAACAGCATAATTTGCGAAGATCTTTGCGCTTGGCACTGCGTCAAATATATCTGCATCTATTTCATCTGTTAGAAGTGGTATAACAGCATCGTACTCTGTTTTCTTAAGCTCTATTATAAGTTCATCTTTAGTAAGTACGCCATCTTTCTCACTTATAGTGACTTCATGTCCAGCTTCTTTTAAGAGATTAATTCCGCTTTCTGGAATAACTCGTGATATATATATCTTCATAATAACTTTATTCTAATTTTATAAATTACTAAATAGTCGCAGTCGTTTTTCTACCACCTTTGCTACATTTTCAGCTCCTTTTTTCATAAACCTATATGGTGCTATTTCGTCAGGGTTTTCTTTTAAAGCCTCTTCTATACCTTCTCTGTATGCAATTCTTATCTCTGTATTAATATGTACTGTAGACACACCAGCATCTATTGCTGATCTAAAATCTCCATCAGATATACCAGAACCTCCATGAAGTACCATCGGTACACCAGCAGCTTTTCTTAGCTTTGTAATCTGCTCAATATTGAGCATTGGATTCTTTCCGCCCTTAAGCATGCCATGTAGATTACCTACAGCAGGAGCAACCATATCAACTCCAGTTTCTTTAACATACCTAGATACTTCTTCTTCAGTTGTTACAGCCCCTTCTGGATCAACACCTTCTGGAAGTTCATCAAGTACTTTAGAAGATGTACCAATGTATCCTATCTCTCCCTCTACAATAATCTCTGGATTGATACTTCTAGCATACTCGACGGCTTTTTTAGTCTCTGCGATATTTTCTTCAAAGGGGAGTTTGGTGCCATCGAAAATGACAGCGTCGTATCCTGCATCTACCACTTCTTTAACTCTTTCTATCGAGTATGTATGGTCTGCATTTAAGAAAATAGGGTAGTCGTGTTGTTCGCGAAGGCTTCTTACAAGTGCGACGGCTTGTTTGACTCCAACGAAGTCACGCTCTCCTTCTGATGTGCCTATTATTATAGGCACATTTAGTGCTTTAGCTGTATTAAAAATAGCGTGCAGTTGCTCGGTATCAGAGATATTAAAATGTCCAAGGGCGACTTTATTAGCTTCTGCTTCCGCTACATATTCTCGAAGTGTTTTCATATTTACAATAGTATCATATCTATGTGTTACTATATGAGGCATATGGAACAACTAGATTTCGTAGCTGTTGGTGATATTGTCACTGACGCATTTATACAGCTTAAAGATGCCAGTGTTAACTGCGACGTCGACAAGGACAATTGTAAGCTGTGTATGGATTTTGGCGCCAAGCTACCATACGAGAAAGTTACCGTAGTACCAGCAGTTGGTAATAGCCCAAATGCAGCTGTGTCTGCACATAGACTTGGGCTTAAGTCGGCCATTGTCACAAATCTAGGAGATGATAAAAATGGAGAGGAGATTCTAGAACAATTAAAGAAAGAAGGTGTTGATACACAGTTTGTTTCTGTTGAAGAAGGAAAAAAGTCAAACTACCACTATGTGCTTCTGTATGATGCAGAACGAACTATCCTAATTAAGCATCACGACTATGAATACGGTTTACCTAATTTTGAAGTACCTCCAAAGTGGATGTACTTTTCTTCAGTTGGAGAAGATTCACTTCCATACCACCACGAAATAGCAAAATATATAAAAGATAATCCTGAAGTAAATCTCGCATTTCAACCTGGAACATTTCAGATTAAACTTGGTAGCGATACTTTGAAAGATATTTATGAAGTGACCGCACTCTTCTTCTGCAACAAACAAGAAGCTCAATCAATTTTAAAAAACGACTCGGATGATATAAAAGAACTTATGAAAGAGATGAGAGAGCTTGGACCAAAGACGGTTATTATTACCGACGGTCCAAAAGGAGCTTTCGCCTATGACGGAGTAGATATGTGGCAAATGCCAATGTATCCAGACCCAGCTCCACCAACAGACAGGACCGGCGCCGGAGACTCATTTTCTTCCACAGTAACTTCCATGCTAGCACTTGGCATGACTCTACCTGAAGCACTAGCTCGTGGACCTATTAATTCAATGAACGTAGTACAACACATAGGTGCTCAAGCAGGTCTTTTATCTAAAGAAAAACTTGAAGAGTTTCTTAAAGACGCTCCTGAAGATTATAAAGTCTCAAAGAGATAAAAACATTATTTTGAATCACGAAAAACCTTACGATATATCGTAAGGTTTTTCGTTTCCGGAGGTTAAATCTTGGGAGATATTATGGCTTTATAGAGCGGTTTAAACGGCTGGGGTACTCCAGCCGTTTAAAAAAACGGACGTCCGATATCCGTTTTATAAGAACTAAAATGTTCGAAGCTAAGCTTCGAACATTTTAGTTCAATTTAAGACTTCCTATCTATAACCTTTATTACTGCTTTTTTGATTGCAGATACTCCCATACCATAATGTTCTATAAGTTCTTCTGGCTTACCAGACTGTCCAAACTGGTCGTGTACTCCAATAAACTCCATTGGTACTGGATATTCTTTTGCTAGCACTTCTGCTACTGCAGACCCCATACCTCCTGCAACTTGATGCTCTTCTACTGTTACTACCGCGCCACTCGCCTTTGCACACCGAAGCACAGCTTTTGTGTCCATTGGTTTAATGGTGTGATTATTTAATACTAAAAGATTAATTCCTTCTTCAGAGAGCTCTTTTGCTACAACAAGTGCTTTATATAAAAGTGGTCCACATGCGATTATTGTTGCTTGTGGGTTTTCTGCTTTCCACCATAACTCTGCCTTACCTAATTCAAACGGCGAATCTTTTGTAGTAAACATTGGAGTGTTTGAACGTGCAAAGCGCAAGTATATTGGCTTACCTGTTTTCGCTGCTGACACTGTTGCCTTTCGTGCTTCTTCTACATCACATGGATACACAACAGTCATGTTTGGTTGTACTCGCATAAGCGCCATGTCCTCGAGTTGTTGATGTGTTGCTCCGTCTGGACCAACAGATACCCCTGCATGCATACCACATACTTTTACAGGGACGTTGTTAAGTGAAATAGTTGTACGAATTTGTTCATTGTTTCGCCCTGGAGAGAACGCGGCATACGAAGTAATAAATGGAATCTTGCCGTAGTTAGCAAGGCCTGACGCTACTGTTGCCATATTTTGCTCTGCAACACCCATCTCGATATACCTGTCTGGAAATTTTTCTTTAAACAAGTGTGAACGGGTGCTTTCTGCAAGGTCAGCACAAAGCACCACAACATTTTCATCTGTCTCGCCAGCTTCAACTACCCCGCTTCCAAAACCGTCTCTTGTTGAGCCTTGCTCAAGAGTTTCTGTTTCAAATATATTTTCTACTAATTTTGCGTCTTTGTTAATCATTTTTATGGTTCTTATTTAATCTTGATCACCACACTTTATCTTCCCCTTAAGTGTACGTAACTCTTTAAGGAACTCTTTTGCCTCCCCTTCTTTAGGTGGTTTGCCGTGCCATGTGTAGTCAAACTCTATATCATCAATACCCTTCCCTGGGATTGTGTGTGCAATTATCATGGTTGGTTTTTCATAAATCGCTTTCGACTCTTCTACTGCGTCTGCAAAAGCCTCAATATTATGGCCATCTACATCAATCACATGCCACCCAAATGCCTCGTATTTCTCTCGGAGTGGCTCAAGTGGCATCACGTCTTCTGTCATGCCGTTGATTTGAATGTTGTTTCTGTCTATTACTCCAGTAATATTTGAAAGTTTGTTTGCTCCTGCAAACATCGCAGACTCCCACAAGTTGCCAGCCTGATGCTCGGCATCTGACAGCAGACAATATACACGAAACTTTTTCTGATCTATACGCGCTCCATATGCGATTCCTGCCGCCTGCCCCAATCCTGACCCTAGTGGTCCTGATGTTGTTTCAAGTGCAGGGATTTTCTCTAACTCTGGGTGTCCTTGTATGCGAGAGCCGAATTTTCGTAGAGTCTTTGCTTCTTCAAGTGTAAAATATCCAGCGTGCGCCATAGCAGCATATCGCACAGGTACAATATGACCGTTTGAGAGTATTAAACGGTCACGATCTTCCCATGCTGGATCATCTGGCTTGTGGTTAAGAATATGAAAATAAAAAGCGGTAAAGATATCTGCCATGCCAAGCGGTCCAGCAGTGTGCCCAGACCCAGCCTCAAGAAGCATCTCTATTATTGTCTGTCGAACTTCGTTTGCCTTGACATCAAGTTCACATACTTTTGTTTCGTCTATATTTGCCATAATTATTCAGATTTTAGTAATTATTAGATTTAATTATGTTTTAGTTTACAGATTGTCTCTTCTATATCTTCACTATTAAATATAGTAGAGCCTGAAACTAATCTAGTTGCGCCTGCTTTAATAAGCTTGGGTGCACTATCAAAATTTACTCCTCCATCAATACTTATTATAAGGTGTGGGTACTCCCTCTGCAAACCTTCTATCCTTTTAATAACACCTTCGTCAAACTGCTCACCTTGATATCCAATTTTTTTAATTCCCATAA
>CAZVBS010000015.1:0-14071 GCA_964625905.1 uncultured Candidatus Saccharibacteria bacterium
GATTACTTGATGTCCCTACTCTAAAGTCACCCCACACATCAAGCTCTGATGCTGGACTAGTTGTACCCACCCCCACATTTCCACTCTCAGCGATAAACAAAGAGGAGGTAGCAGATGCTTGTCCGGAACTGTTTCCTCGTAGAGTGTACCCCTGTGTTAATGCAGAAGAGAGTAATCCCAGCGAACTAGTAGCTGTTAGTGCATAGGAGCCACTAGTTTGTCCTAATAGTAGTTGACCATAACTTGGTGCAGATGAGAGTCCTGTGCCTCCATATATTTCTCCTATGGTAGAGCCTTGCCATGTTCCTCCTACTACTGTGCCTAGGTTAGACTGTGTTGATGTTAGGTATGGAAATGTTGATGTGGCAGATGTTGATGTAGCTGTGAAGTATTCTCCTACTATCTGTCCTACTACTGAGAGCTTTGCGTATGGTGATGAGGTGCCGATGCCGACGTTGTCTGATTGAGTGCTTAATGTTGTATATCCTCCTGATGAAATGAATGCTCCTCCTCCTGAGCCAAATGCTGCCCAAGCTCCTCCAGAGTCTTTGAATTGCATTGTTCCTGCGTTGTCACGGAAACCGTAACCATTTGTTCCTGACGTCGAACCAAAGTTCACATAACTATCTGCACCTGACAGTGTAATTGATCCTGTTAGAGTACCTCCTGTAAGCGCTAAGTAATTTGATGCAGTGATAGTGTCTGGTATATGAGCATCTGTTAGACCAGAGAATGTTCCCGAGATGATTGAATTGGTTATTGAAACCTCGCTAAGTTTATCTATCTTATTTGTATGAGATATAACATTGTAGTTGTTTACTATATTTCTAGCGTTTGTTTCTGACAGACTATATATCTCTGAACTTAGTTTATTGTTTAATTGTTGGAGTTTTAACTCTACATCTGATTCTGTGATACCACTACGTACTACGACTTCTTTAGTCTCTATTATGCGCTCAATAACAGGTTGTGTAATTAATACCCTTGATGTGTCGCTTTCTTCTCCTACTGATACAAAAGATTCTTCACTACTATTAAAGCCTAACCACGCAACCAAACGTACACGCAAGCCTTCAACAACTTGACCTATTAACAAAGGAACTCCTGCTATAAGAGAATCTTGAGAGTTATTGTATGTATTTACCACAGCTAATCGTGCGTTTGAGGAAATATCTGTTACAGTCACACCTACTGTTGATGCAAACGCATCCTTTACTGAAGCTATGCTGTTTGTTTCTGTATTATTTAATGTAGATACGGCGGAGTCTTCAGGAAGAGTTACTGTAAATGAATCTTTAACAGATGAAACTATATATAATGTGTTTTCTCTTGTGAATATATTTTTTGCATTATATGTAATATTTTCTAATATTTTGTTTGTATCTTTTGTCTCTTTTACTTCTTCAGAAACAGTAGCGACACTTTTAATTGTATAGAGCGTTTTAATATCTTCTAAAGTAATTTGTTTTCCAACTTCTATTGTTTTGTATGTAAACGTAACAACATCTTCTCCTATGTTATTAATAATAGATAAATAAGAAGAAAGACCTTTATCAATAATATTACTTCCTAACGTAACAACTTTTAATACTCCACTGGAAATATTTTCATATGTAAACGTTTTTCTTAGACTGCCTTTAAAACTATTTATAGAATTCTCACTAGTAATATATGAAACAGTTGCAGCAACTTTTTGTGAAGATGTTAGAATTTCGTTTTTGAAATCGTCTACGGAATTATTTAAATTATTTATGGAATCATCTACAAAGTTATTTGTATTTTCGTAGACTTGAGAAAATTGTATTTTAGATGAACTAATTATTCTACGAACTTCTACCATGTCTTTAATGAAATATGTTCCGAAAACTAAAAATACAGATAATGAAACTGCAATTAATTCTTGTGATAGATGTTTTGGTAATTTAATTTTTGAAAAATCTGGTAACACAAAGTTAAACATCTCTCCATTTTCTTTGTCTTCTAATATTTTTTTATAATTTTCTTTACGTTCATTTGACAAATCTGTATTAGTCTTGGTTTTATTAATTTCTTGTTGTATAAGGAATTGTGAAAAATCCTCTTCTTCTATAAACCAAGAACTTCCAACTTTCTTGCCTTTAACTCTCTCGTCTCGACATAATCTAGAAACATAATCGTGAGTGTAACCAGAAATAGCTCCAGCTTCTTTGGAGGATAAATATTTTATATTATTGAAAAATACTCCTTCTGTTTCAGACATGAATTTGTTCGCTAACACGATTCATCTATATTCTACAACACTTTATCAAGGACATGTCTTTTTGCTTGTGGAAAAGTCTTTTAGATTTGTCTTTTATAAAAAAATTTATAAAAAATATTTTAATTTTATCTTCAATATATTTTTTAATAAAAAAAATATTGAATTATACTAAATTATGTTTTAACTATGTTTGAATTATGTTGAATATAAAAGGGTGTTCGTGTATGCGAACACTATTCAATGTGGAATTAATCATGTTTATATGTAAAAATATGCTTTTTTGATCTAAATTGTCTAAATATACTAAAAACATCATCTCGCAATGACGAGATGATGTTTTTAGTATATTTAATAATGTTATATAGCTTATTTTGACTTATATTCTATCTCAGATTTAAATATATTAAATAATACGTCCATAATTGTCTCTATAATATGTGTTTTTGATACTGAAGTTACTGCTTCTGCTTTTAACGTATTACCGCGTATAGCTTCTAATAAGAATACTGTCCTTAATGTACCTGTATTAGAGCTAAATACGGACGTACTGGGTGTAAATGTAATAACTGAAGCAATTACTACTACGCTGACTGCTAATGAAGCTACCTTCATTAGTGACATTGGTGATTTTTGCACTAACCATTGTTTCTTAGGTTCTAAAGCATATTTCACAGTCTTTTGTGTATGTATTCTATTAAGTCCTCTGCTCTTATACATTTCCGTTGAATTCCTAAACGTTTCATCTCTTTCCTTTGCTACAATCTTATGCAATATTGGTTCACGAGAACGTCTCGGCACTGGTACTAACGGAGTATCGTCAAAAGAATATACAGCACTCAAGAAAGATGGGTAATAATATTCATTTTTATTATCTTTATCATCCAGGCTTTGTACTTCTTTATTTGTATGAGTTACGAAATTTTTATTTGTTTTATCTTGTGAACTATTTACGTCTTTATTGTTGTTAAATATAACTATATCGCCTAAAGACTCTCTCTTTCTTATCTCATCTGTATTAGGATCATTTGTTTTAATTTCTTGCTTAACTACTTGTTTACTTACTTTGTTTTTCTTATTTTCTTCTGATTTGTTTTTATCATCTTCGTTTGTTTTGTAAACAATAGATCGTGGTATATACCAACCCCTACCTATTTGTCGTGCCGAGATTTTACCACTACGTGCAAGTTGACCTACGTAATCTTGTGTATATCCCATAATCTCGGCAGCTCGTTTTGACGAGATATAATCTACACCTTCAAAAGTTATGTTTTTCCTATTTAGACTATCAGTTAATTCATCTTTTACCTTATCTTCCTTTAAACTATTACTATGCGATTTATTGTGTACAGAAGTAGAATCATCTGTATAAGTTTTTTTAATAGGAGTAGACTTTACTGAAGATAAAACAGAACTCTCATTAACATACCAAATCCCGCTTATACGTTGTGCTGAGATTTTACCACTACGTGCAAGTTGACCTACGTAATCTTGTGTATATCCCATAATTTCGGCAGCCTGTTTTGATGAAATATATTTCTTTCCGTCAATAACTAATGTTTTCATATACTAATTATACTCCACATAAGTAATACAACCAATCAAAAGATAGTAACTTATGTGGATTATAATATTTAAGCTTCGTCTAGACGGACTAGCTTTAGTTTATATAGTTTTTTCGTTTAAACAGACTCGAGTAATAATGTTTTTAGCATTTCAGGATTAGCTGACCCTTTACTCTTTTTCATCCCTTGTCCAATTAAAAATTGTAGTGCTGACTCTTTACCATTTTTATATTCTTCTACTACCTCTTTGTTCTCTGATATTATCTCGGTAATAAATTCCTTTAATTTATCTTCATTATTCTCTTGTAGTAGATTATTGTCTTCTGCAACCCTTCTCGGATTACCACCCTCTTTAATAAGTACTGATAGAATATCTTTTGCTCCACGTGATGACACTTCATTTGCACTAATCATCTTTATTAGTTCTATGAAATTATTATCTAATTTAATACTTTTCTCGTTAAGTCGAGAAATTATTCCTACAACATCAGAGGCGATATAATTAACAGCTAAGCCAAACTCCTTTTTATCTTCTTTAAAAGAAGGTATTACAAAATCTTCTAAAAGATTTCTATATACTTTATTGTATATAAATAGATTTGCGTCCTGCTTTTTGATGCCGAGATTATTTATATAACGATCTCTTTTCTCCCACGGAAGCTCTGGAATCTCTTTTTCAAGCTCATCTTTGCCGAGATCTCGTAACTCCGAGATTTTTAACTTGGGTAAATCTGGATCTGGCATATAACGATAGTCATGTGACTCTTCTTTTATTCTTTGTGAAAATGTTGTTTGTGTATTTTCATCCCATCCACGTGTTTCTTGTATTACTTCTCCACCCTCTTCTAGTACTCTTGTCTGGCGAGATATCTCGTATTTTATTGATTTCTCTACTACCTTAAATGAATTTAGGTTTTTGATTTCTACCTTAGTTCCCATTTTATCTGTATTACTTACTGAAATGTTTGCTTCTACTCTCATCTCGCCTTTCTCCATATTTGCGTCACTTGCTCCAAGATAACGTAAAAGTAACTGAAACTCTTTAGCAAAGTCGCTAGCGTCTTTTGCATTTGTTATAACTGGTTCTGTGACAAGCTCCATCAGTGGTATACCTGCACGATTGAAATCAATAAGACTCTTTTCTCCTTTGTCATGAGACGAACGTGCAGTGTCTTCCTCTAAATGTATCCTCGTTACTTCTATACCATTAATACTTCCACCTGATATAAGTGGATACTTGTACTGACTGATTTGATAACCTTTTGGAATGTCTGGATAAAAATAATTTTTTCTATCAAACTCTGTAAAGTCTGCTATGTTTCCTCCAAGTGCAAGCCCTACCTTAAGTACATGTTTAACTGCTTCTTTGTTTATAACTGGAAGTGTTCCAGGGTGAGCCATACACACTGGACATACGTTTACATTGGGGCGTTTTTCATTTGGGTCGTTCTTTGAGTTACAGAACATTTTTGTTTTTGTCTTGAGCTCTGCATGTATCTCAAGACCTATGGTTGGCTTGTATGTTGATTTCATATTAGAAGTACTATAACAAATCCTTCACTGCTCTTCCACTACTCCACTATTGCGACTCCACACCCCTCTCTCAAAAAATAAAACGTACCTTGGTTAAAATGTTCGAAGCTAAGCTTCGAACATTTTGGTAGTTAAATTATTGTATGTTTTTCATCAAGTAATTCTTTTGCTCCGCTTCGTTGTACTTCTCTATCGTAATCTTTACCGTCTTTAAATTGATCTATTATTATGCTGTTCTCCAGTAATTTACCCCAACGATTTTTATCTATATAATCTTGATAGCTTGACCAATAGTATTCTCTTTCTTTATTAAACCACTTTTTTATATCTCGAGGATTTCTATGTATATATGCTGATAAATAAAGCAGTTGCTCATTATCGCTGATATGTACAGCTCTGTATGATCCTTGAAATAAGTGTCCAGAGTGATCGTGTTTAGCATTAAAATACTTAGTGTATGAAGTCATTACTCTATGCATATATTGAGATACTCCTTTATCTTCAACTTCTTTAACAATGAGATGAAAGTGATTAGGCATTAACGTAAAACTAACCAATTCAACATATCTATCTTCAATCATGGTTTTAGTATCTTCGTCTTTTATATTAAAATCTGAATATTTAACATAATTATTGACGTAACGCCATAAGTTGTCATGTGTCATCGGAGATTGGAAATTTAAAATAAGAAATAAAAAACGTATCCTATCACGATTATCTCGAAATATGATTTGTTTATTATTTCCTCGACAAAAGAGGTGGTAATATTCACCTTGTGCAAAAATGGTTTTCCTCATATAGATTTATATTACCATGCAATTACCACGAAAATGTTCGAAGCTAAGCTTCGAACATTTTCCAGATTAAATAGTTACATTTCTGAAAGTAAATAACTCTTATACATCTTTCTCTTCCTTTATTTCTTTCTCTTGAAGTAGTGATGTGAGTGTGTCTGAAAAACTTTTAACCAATTCGTCGTCTAGTATAGACATTATACTAATGTCGTTTTTTGTTTCTTTTGAAAGGTTGTTTTTTATTTTTTTGATTTCTTCTTCTGAAACTAAATCTGTCTTTGTTAGTATTATGATTTCTTTTTTATCTCCAAGATCTTCGTTATATGAAGTTAGTTCATTACGAATTGTACGGTAGTCTTCTACTACGTCCTCACTTTCTAGAGAAATACAATGTATGAGTATTTTTGTGCGTGTTATGTGTTTAAGAAACTTATACCCTAGCCCCTTACCAACAGAGGCTCCCTCTATTATTCCTGGTATGTCTGCGAGTATGTATCCGTAAAAATCTCCTAGGTTTGGATCTAGTGTTGTGAATTGATAATTACCTACTTTAGCTTCTGCTTTAGTTATCACGTTTAGCAAACTTGATTTACCTGCATTTGGTAACCCGATGAATCCTGCATCAGCAATAAGAGCTAGTTCTATCTCGAATTTTGCTTCACCTCCGATCTTACCTTTTGTGCTTTGTTTTGGTACTACGTTTGTTGAGCTTTTAAAGTGCTCATTACCAAGACCTCCTCGCCCACCTGAAAGCATTATTGTTTCTTGTTTATCTTCTAGCAACTCAAAAGTCTCCATAGTCTCTGTATTTGTGACGACTGAGCCTATTGGAAGCTTTATGTACAGCGTGTCTCCGTTCTTGCCGTGCCTACTTAGTTTACCTCCGTCTCCTCCGTTTTCTGCAACAAAGTCTGTATCTCCTCTGTATTTGGAAAGTATGTTTATATCACGTATCGCTTTTGCGTACACATCTGCCCCTCTACCTCCATCTCCACCAGCAGGGCCACCAAGAGGGTTCCCTCTCTGCTGAAGCCAGCGAACAACGCCGTCACCGCCGTTTCCTGCTTTTACTGTTAATGTTATTTCGTCTATGAATTTCATGTTATTTATCTTATATTTCTTCCTTTTTTGCTATATTCCTAGAGTAATATATGAATACTCCTACTAGCAATAGAATGCCTGACAATACACTAATTACTATTAATTTAGGATCTTTAACGATAACTCCACTTACACCGTACGAGATAATGAACGAAAATGGTGTAATACCTATAATAGTAGCAATGGTGTACTTTACCAGAGAAATGCGACTAAATAAACCCACTGCGTAACTGAGGATATCTACTGGCAAAAAAAGACGTAAACATACAAGAGACACGAACTCTGTGTTTTCTGGTATATATTTTTGATACTTGTCTAATTTATCAAGACTAACAAAACGAGAAAGTATATTACGTCCAACATGTCGTGATATTTGAAATGCTACAACAGCGCCTGTAGCCCATCCTATGATTGCAAATATAGCTGTCCAAAATGGACCGAAAAATAAAACCCCTATTGGTGCAATAAAAGGAATTGTGGTGAGTGGTGCAATTACTGTCGCGCTGAATATTATAAATATAAACAAAAATATGCTTAGTATATAATTCTCACCTATATAACTACCTACAAATGATACTGCTACATCATTAAAAAAGAATGCGAGTACAAATGTTGCAAGTATCAGAAAAAGGCTTACTTTTATTTTTGTGTCTTTTTTGTTTAACATCAAGTTAGTCTACAAACTTTTCTGCTAGATAATGTGCTCCAGCTATAATAAATGCACCTATGAATGCTGCTACAAATCCTTCTACTATAAAACCATCTATAAATGTGGATACAAACCAAAACAGTAATGCATCTATAACTAACGTAAATAATCCAAGTGTAAGCAGTGTAATTGGTAGTGTTAATATTATAAGAACTGGTTTTAGAATTAAATTAACTATTCCTAGAACTACCGCTATAATAAGTGCAATATAGAAGCTTGATACAGTAATCCCTGGTACGTAATTTGATACCAAAAGTAAAGCTAGTATTGTTATTAACAGTTTTGTGATGACCCCCATTGCTGTTTATCTTACCTTATATTTTTTCTTATGTCTCTTCTTGTGTTTCTTCTTATTCCTTTATTTATCTAGCACTCTTAAGCACTTCTGCATACCAAAGTAGCTCAACCAGTGAACTCTCAACACGTTCTTCAAAACCATCTTCTTGGATTAATCCTTTTTTATTAAACAATTTTTTAACACTGGAGAAGTGTAACGAACTCCTTGTTGGAACCATCTTAAGTTCGATAAGTACTTGTTTTATATGATCAACAACTCGAGCTCCTCCTAAACCACCTGCTGAGACTCCGCATATAAGCACTGGCTTCTTTTCGTATTCATTGTAAAGTGAGTCGAGTAATAACTTAAGTTCTCCAGGGTACCCGTGGTTATATTCTGGTACAACAATAATGAGTCCGTCTGCTTGTGTCATTATTTCTTTCCATTTTGTTGGTGATTGATCTGCACCACCTTCTCCCCATGGTGGTGTTGTCTCTGTATATTTAAAATCCATTACATCAACGAGTTGAGTCTTTATTTTCTCATTCTTACCTACTTCTTGTGTGACAAAGTCTGCCACAAACTTAGATGAATTATCTACACGTCCTGTCCCTAACAATACTGGTATAAATATTTTTTCCATATAATTTTTAATTAGTATTTTTTTGTAAATCGCTTTTAATTCTCTTCTTGTGACTACTAGCCATTACTAATTGATCGTAAATACCTTCTATTAAGTCGTACCCTTGTGCCTCTTCTAATGTAACCCACTCTGCTTTATCAAGCTCTTCTTCTTGGAGAACTACCTCACCACTTTTATAGTCTGCGGTAAAAGAAAGTATCAGTGAAGGAAATTCTCCTACTATCATAGTGAGGCTTGTTAAGTAGTCTATATTGTCTATCTCTAACCCAACTTCTTCTTTTATTTCTCTTCGCAGTGTCTTTTCTATTATATTAAACCAGTGATGACTAGTATCTTTTGGTAAATCTTTATAATCAGAAGGTTCTAGACGCCCTCCTGGAACACACCACATACTTGGAAATTTTTTCTTAGTCTTTGCTCGACGAATGATTAAATATTTGTCATTTTTGACTATAATGGCAGTGATAGCTACTTCGTGGAGAAATTTATTATTGAGCATATAAATTATTATATCAGAAACACAATTCTCTTGTGTGACTACAAAAGTATGTCTTGTTTTTCTCCGCTACCAGAGCACTACTTGCCTATTAATTCGTCTAACTCACGACTCGGCTTCGCCTCGCTGCACTGCTGTTTGTTACCAATCGCTTTGCTCTTGGACAAACAGGGAGCATAAGTAGACAAAGTCGCACACCATGGACAAAACCATTCTTTTTTGTCTTTTGGGGCGTCTCCTATTGTCCACCATTTATTGCACTTTTTACATTTGAAATGATGTAGTTCTTCTTTTGATCTAATATATTTTCTGTATTTGAAGGACACCGAACGTCCTTCAATTTATGTTCGAAGCTTAGCTTCGAACATCTACTTTCTATTATCCTTTCTCTAGTTGCCACTCACCACTCTCGATAAGTGGTTGTGCTTTCTTGTACTTCATTTGCTTTGTTTCTTTGCCGTCTGTGATTGTGACTAGGTCATTTCTGCCAACCTTGTTTGATGTGGTTTGTGGACTTTGGACTGTGGGCACAATTCTTTGAGAAGAATCGCCTTTGCCTGTGTTACCACTAATTAATTTGGCGCTATCGTGCACCACTTTCATTTTTTGTTCTTCTTGAACAAATGCGTTTACACCAATATTTGGTAATACGCTTCGTACTTGATGTTTGTATGTCTCTTCCATCTCTTTAAACATGTGCAGTCCTTCCTTCTTGTATTCTACAAGTGGGTCACGCTGACCATACGCGCGCAAGTTTACACTTGAACGCATATAATCCATCATCTCTAGATGTTCTACCCATAGCATATCTATTGTTTGTAGTAGCATCCTCCTTATTGCGGAAACAAACTCTTTTTCTCCTAGTAACTCTTTCTTATCTCCAACTGTTTTGAGTAAATATGTATCTCCTCCTATAACACTATCAAGTGCAAGTAGTACGTCGTCTTTCTCGCCTTGTAATATTTTCTTTCTTCTTTCGTATATGACTGTTCTTTGTTGATTTAAAATGTCGTCATACTGCAGTACATGCTTACGTGAATCGAAATGAAAACCTTCTATCTTTGTCTGTGCTGACTCAAGCGAACGTGTAATCATTTTGTTTTCTATTGGCTGGTCTTCTGGTATTCCAAAACGCCCCATCATACGTTTAATCATGTCTGAAGCAAACACTCGCATAAGTGAGTCTTCGAGGGAAACAAAGAACTGTGTTTCTCCTGGATCTCCCTGCCTTCCTGAACGTCCACGCAATTGGTTGTCTATACGCCGTGCCTCATGACGCTCTGTGCCGAGTACAAAAAGTCCACCGAGCCTCTTTACTTCTTCATATTCTTCATCTCCACCTGGGTTACCACCAAGCTTTATATCTACACCACGCCCAGCCATGTTCGTAGCAATTGTTACATTACCCTTACTTCCTGACTGTGCGATTATTTCTCCTTCGTTTTCGTGGTTCTTAGCGTTTAGTGTGCGGTGCTGTACTCCTTCTTTTTTCAGATAAGAACTAAGTAGCTCATTTTTTTCTATCGACACTGTACCTATGAGTACTGGCTGACCTTCTTTGTTAAGTCCTTTTACTTTCTTTGCTATTGCTTTGAACTTCCCTATTTCGCTTTGGTATATAAGGTCTTCTCTATCTAATCTCTTTGGATCTACGTTTGTTGGTATGGATACCACGGTTAACCCGTATACTTTATAAAATTCTTCTGAAGATGTAAGCGCAGTACCTGTCATACCTGCAAGCTTGCTGTATAGCCTGAAGTAGTTTTGATATGTAATGGACGCAAATGTTCGTGACTCTTTTTGAATAGATACACCTTCTTTTGCTTCTATTGCTTGATGAAGCCCTTCGGACCAACGTCGTCCTGGCTGAAGTCGTCCTGTGAATTCGTCTACTATTACTACTTCGTCATCTTTTACGACGTATTCTTTGTCTTTATCAAATAATGCTTTTGCTCGTACTGCGGTTTCTAAGTGATGTACGTATTTAACTCCTTTGTCTGTATAGATGTTGTCTACACCTAGTATCTTTTCTACTTTCTCTATTCCATCGTCTGTTAATGAAATTGCTTTTTGTTTTTCGTCGATAGTGTAGTCTTTTTCTTTTTTAAGTTGTCCGGATATTTGAGCGAACACTGTATACAAGTTATCTGAGTCTGTTGTTGGTGCAGAGATGATTAAAGGTGTTCGAGCTTCGTCTATTAATATTGAGTC
This sequence comes from uncultured Candidatus Saccharibacteria bacterium, assembly GCA_964625905.1. Taxonomy (GTDB): domain Bacteria; phylum Patescibacteriota; class Minisyncoccia; order Phycocordibacterales; family JABMNX01; genus JABMNX01. The sequence continues at coordinate 11,566 of CAZVBS010000015.1, forward strand.
TATTTCGTCTACCACTACAAAGTTGTGTCCGCGTTGTCGTAGTGAACCAGTTTCGTATTCTATATTGTCACGAAGATAATCGAAGCCAAACTCGTTGTTTGTCCCATATGTTATGTCGGCCCCGTACGCTTCTCTCCTTGTACATGGACGCAAGAACTCGTGTACTACTTTAAACGAACCAAGCTCATCACGCTCTTCGTCTTCTTCTGTGTTTTGTGTAATTGTTTTGTCGTATAAGAAAGAAGTGTTTTGATTAATTACGCCAACTGACAAGCCAAGAAATGTATATATCTGCCCCATCCACACACCGTCACGTCTGGATAGGTAGTCGTTTACTGTTACTACATGAACACCGAGACCAGAAAGTGCGTTTAGATATGTTGGGAGTGTTGCTACAAGAGTCTTTCCTTCTCCTGTTCTCATTTCAGAAATATTTCCTTTGTGTAGTGTGATACCACCTAGAAGCTGAACATCGAAGTGTCTTTGGTCAAGTGTTCTTTTTGAGGCTTCTCTAACAGTTGCAAAAGCTTCTGGAAGAATATCGTCTAGCGATTCTCCTTCTGTTAAACGTTTCTTAAACTCTTCTGTTTTGTTTTTTAAATCTGAGTCAGAGAGTTTACTAAAAGCTTCTTCTAGTCCATTAACCTTCTCTACAATAGGACTTAGTTTTTTGAGCTCTTTCTTGTGTTCGTCTCCTGTGAATAGTTTTTTAAGAAAAATCATACGGACAATAATATCATAAATATGCCTTTAAAGTGATGATTATTTAAAATGGTGGTAATATAGCCTATAACAACAAAAACTTCCTAAGTTGGTCTTCATTAGTATCAATTATGATTCTGATTTGACCTTTTAGGAAGTTTTTGTTAAAAATAGTCTTGCAAAAGGACTATCTATCGTCGTCGTCGGGTAGTCTTTTTTGCTGCTTTACGCTTAGCTGGCTTACGTTTAGCTGCTTTACGTTTAGCTGGCTTACGTTTAGCTGGCTTACGTTTAGCTGCTTTACGTTTAGCTGCTTTACGTTTAGCTGGCTTTCGCTTAGCTACTTTCTTCTTTGCAACTTTACGTTTTACTGGCTTTCGCTTTGCAACTTTTCGCTTTGCAACTTTACGTTTAGCTGGCTTTCGCTTAGCTACTTTTCGTCGTTTTTTTGCTGCCATGAAATTTAATTTAAATATTTTTAGTAAAAACGACCACACCTTCCCTTTTGTACAAAAGAAATAGTTGTAACGCGTTAGAGAAGTTATATATATTATCGAACGCAAAGAGTGCAAACACAATTCATTACAATTTATTTTTGTGGATAACTATTTTTAAAATATATTTTAAAAATAAATTAAAAAGAATTTTTTAAAATTAAAAAACAAGAAAAAACAAGTTGGAGTAAATTTTTATAAAAAGTTACACAACAAACATAACCTCTCTTTCTATTTTGATTCCTGTTTTTTCTTTTACATCTTTTTCAATCATCTTCGCAAACTTATCTATATCTTTTTGAGATGCATCACCTTTATTTATAATTATTAATGCTTGTTTTTTATACACAGATACTTGTTTGTATTTTTTTCTTTCCATCCTAACTTTTCTAAAATAAAGCCTAGCGGTACTTTCTCATATTCTCTATTTACTTTATATGAAGGCACTTCCCCAAATAACCCTAGTAGTTCGGTGTATTTAGCATTTGTGGCTACTATATTTTTGAAAAACGAACCTGCTGTACCTACTCTATTCAAGTCTGGAAACTTGTTCTTTCTTATATTAATGATTGCTTCTCTGACTTGATATAACGACGGTGTTTTGTTTTCTTTAAAATATCTTGATACATCATTATATGAAGTATCTATATCGCTTTGTTTTTTTAATTTGAAACATACATTCGTAATAACATATTTACTTCCGTCTTTTGTTTTAAAAAAACTACCTCTATATGTGAACTTACATTCTTTTCTTGTGAATCTTTTTGTTTCGCCTGTGTTTAAATTAATTGTATCTACATTTTTTATTAAATCTTTTACTTCCACTCCGTACGCTCCTATGTTTTGAACAGGTCCTGCACCAACTGTTCCTGGTATTGCAGATAAATTCTCTAATCCATAAAAATTATGTTCAACACAATACGAAATAAATTCGTCGAGCACTTCCCCGCCACCTACTTCTATATCTACTGTACTATCTTTAATACCTCGACATCTTATTCCTTTTACATCTATCTTAATAATAAGACCCTTAAACCCATTGTCAGAAAAAACTATATTCGATCCACCACCTAGTATAAAAACTTTTAGTTTATTTTCTTGTGCGTATATTATGGCGTCTTTTAACTCACTTATACTTTTTACACAAATAAAAAAATCGGCATTACCGCCGACACGAAACGTTGTAAATTTTTTAAGTGAGATATCCTCTACTTATTTTCATAAAAAGGTTCCTACATCTTAATCACTGGATTATCCCGATATATGGGGAGCGGGTGCGAGCTCCAAACAAAAATCTGATGTGAGTGCCG
>CAZVBS010000016.1:0-4832 GCA_964625905.1 uncultured Candidatus Saccharibacteria bacterium
ATACGAGAAAGAGACAGGTGCTAAAATAACTTTTCATACAGATGCCAGTCAAGCACCACTTTATTTTGACTGCATTCCTGAGAACCTAGGTGTTGATTTGATGACTATTGATGGACAGAAAATATATGGACCAAAAGGTGTTGGTTTTTTGTATAAACAAAAAGACGTACATCTCGAACCAATAATGAGAGGAGGGAACCAAGAACACGGACTACGTCCAGGAACAGAGAATATTCCTCTTATTGTTGGAATGAAAGAAGCATTTGTTGAAGCAATATTAAATAGAGAAAAAGAGGTTAAAGAAATAACAGAATTGCAAAAATATTTTTTAAAAAAATTGAAGCGATATATTCCAAAAGCTGTACTTAATGGAGATAAGGATCTTCGCTCTCCAAATAATTTAAATATCTCAATACTTGGTATTGATAATGAGTATTTAGTTATAGCACTAGATGAGCATGGTATTGCTGTTGCAACTAAAAGCGCGTGTCTTGGACATGGAAACGGTATGTTTTCATACGTGATAGCATCGCTTTATAAAAACAAAGATATTGGTGCTAAAATCGCAAAAAGTTCAATAAGGTTTTCTTTTGGAAGAGGAGTTAAAAAGAAAGATATAGATTATGTCATCCAAGTCCTTGTGGATGAAGTAAATAAATTTGACAGAGCTGGATTATAGTGTTATTTTTTAATTAGGCGAATAGATTATTTGTACTATGTAGTTAAGTTGGATAGACATGTCTTAAAAGGTTATGTATCATAATGGCATATGAATATTGAAAGACTTACAAAAGCACAAACAGTATTACTAGTACTTCTTGTAAGTTTTGTAACATCAATAGCAACTGGCATCGTTACAGTCACTCTCCTTGAAGAAGCTCCACCTATTGTTACACAAACTATAAATCGTGTAGTTGAAAGAACCATTGAGAGAGTTGTCCCAGGTGAGACTCAAACAGCAACTGTAATAGAAACTGAGAAAACTATTGTTGTAAACGAAGAAGATCTTATTATCCAAGCAATTGATAAAAACAAAGATAAGATCGTAAAGATTTATCAAAATACTTCAGATGAGCCAATTTATTCTGGTGTTGGAGTAATTATTTCAAAAGATGGGATCGTTGCAGTTGCAACAGATAGTTCTATCTTAAAACAAGGTGTATCGTATTTTGTAATATTATCAAGTGGTAAAGAAATTTCTGGAGAAGTGGTCATTAGTACTATTAGTAAATCAACTGCATTACTACAACTTACATTTACAGAAGAAGATGGTATCGTTCCAGGTAGTATAAGATATGGGAATATAAATAATCTTAAACTTGGGCAAACAGTGTTTACACTTAGTGGTATTAAGAGGACAGGTATAGCACTTGGAATAATATCCAGTATAGATGAAGAAGAGATGTTTACTGAAGTAGAAGAAGGTTCAACAGAAGAACCAAAAAAAATATTAGTACTTACAGCTATAGAAACAAATATAAATAGCGATAAGATAGAAAAAGGAGGAGTAATACTCAATAAATTTGGAGAAGTTGTTGGTATAAGTACAAAAGATAGTCGTCTGCATGGAGCTGGAGATTTTACTCCAATACAAATAGTACGATCTCAGATTATTGAGCTAGTAGCAATACAAAAGGTAGAAAAGGTAGAAAAGGTAGAAAATGTAGAATAGAAGATAAGAAAGTTAAGGTACAAAATAATTGGATTATCTATTAATCTACTTTCTACTATTTAATAACGAAAAATATGACACCATTTAATAATTTTACATCTAAAGCAAAAGATGCAATAAAGAAAGCTCACGAGCTAGCTATTGAGCGTGGACAAAATCACATAAATCCATTACATCTTCTCACTGCTCTTGTGTTTCAGGAAGAGAGTATGGTGCTTTCTATTCTTGAAAAAATGGAAGTAGACACTATTTTACTTACAGATGTATTACTTGAGTCTATCGAAGGGACTGAAGATGGAAGTGTACTTTCATCACCATCTTATCAATTGTATTTAACACCAGAGCTTGCAACAGTACTTGAAGATGCTAATAAGATTGCAGAAGGTTTTAATGATAAATTTGTTTCAACAGAGCATTTATTGATAGCTATAATAGACAATCCAGGGCAAACAAGGAATATACTTACACAGTTCCAAATTAACAGAAACTCAGTACTTAATATTTTTAATGAATTACGCGAGAACGGTGAAGGTGATGACGCTGAGGGAACACAACCAAAACAAAATAGAGCTATAAATCGATATACAAGAAGCCTAACAAAACTTGCTGGAGATAATAAATTAGATCCTGTTATTGGTAGAGATAATGAAATAACTCGTATAATTCAGATTTTATCGAGACGAACTAAAAATAACCCTATTTTAATTGGAGAAGCTGGTGTGGGTAAGACTGCTATTGCAGAGGGATTAGCTCAACGAATGGCGTGTGGGGACGTTCCAGAATCTTTAAAAGGAAAGGATCTAGTGACTCTAGACCTAGGGATGCTTATTGCAGGAACAAAATATCGTGGAGAGTTTGAAGAACGTCTTAAAAATATAATGAAAGAAATTGAGAGGGCTCAAGGTAATATAATACTATTTATAGATGAGATTCACACACTCGTTGGAGCAGGTGCAGCTGAAGGATCTATGGACGCTTCAAACATGTTAAAACCAGCACTAGCACGTGGAGAACTGCGTGTTATTGGTGCGACAACTTTAAAAGAATATCAGAAGCATATCGAGCGTGATCCAGCTTTGACTAGGCGTTTTCAACCAGTGTATGTTAACGAGCCTTCAGAAGAAGATGCAGTAGCTATCTTACGTGGATTAAAAGAAAAATACGAACTCTTTCATGGAGTTAGTATTGCCGATGACGCAATTATAGCTTCAGTTTCTTTAAGTTCAAGATATATTTCTGATAGGTTTTTGCCAGACAAAGCAGTTGATCTTATAGATGAAGCAGCTTCTTCACTTCGTATATCTTTAGAAAATAAACCACCACTGCTTGAGGAGGCTCATCGTAAAATATTACGACTTGAGATAGAAAAAGAAGCACTGAAAAAAGAAACTATTGCAGGTAATAAAAAAGCAAAGGAACGAACAAAGAAAATAGAAAAAGAAATTTCTAACCTAAAAGAAAAAACTTCTGAGTTGGAGCTAAAATGGACGAATGAAAAAGAGGTCTTGAATGATATAAAATTATTAAAAACAGACTTAGAAGAATTAAAAATAGAAGCAGATAGTGCAGAAGCTGTTGCAGATCTTTCTCATGCTGCAGAAATTCGTTATGTAAAGATTCCACGACAAGAAAAGGATCTTGTTACAAAGACGAAGAGACTTAAAAAACTTCAGAGTTCACGAAAGATAATAAAAGAAGAAGTATCGGAAGAAGATATTGCTGACGTTGTTGCAAAGTGGACCAATATACCTGTAAAGAGAATGTTAGAAGAAGAAGCAGAAAAGTTAAGTCGTATGGAAGATGAGCTTAAAAAACGTATAGTTGGACAGGACAATGCTGTAAAACTTATTTCTGATGCTGTAAAACGCTCTCGTGCTGGCATCTCAGACCCAAACCGTCCTATTGGCTCTTTTCTTTTCCTAGGTCCGACAGGAGTAGGAAAGACAGAACTAACTAAAGCATTAACACAATTCCTTTTTGATGATGAGAATGCTCTTATACAAGTAGATATGTCTGAATACATGGAGAGTCATTCTATATCAAAGATGATAGGTGCTCCTCCAGGGTATATAGGTCACGAAGAGGGGGGAAGTTTAACTGAATTAGTTCGACATCGGCCATATGCAGTACTTTTATTTGATGAAATTGAAAAGGCTCATGGAGATGTATTTAATATATTACTTCAGGTTCTTGATAACGGTCATTTAACTGACGCAAAAGGACGAAAAGTAAATTTTAAAAATACAGTTATTGTACTTACTTCAAACATAGGAGCACGACATATTGATAGTATGACGAAATTTGGTTTTAGTAATAGTGGTGATACTGATGAGACAGAATACGACAATACAAAAGGAAAAGTACTTAAAGAATTAAAAGAATATTTCCGTCCAGAATTCTTAAATAGACTAGATGAGATTTTAGTGTTTGATATTTTATCACCAAAAGCTATTGAAGATATCGTAAAAATTCAGATAAATATTGTTAAAAAGAGACTACTTAATAAAGAGATTAAGTTAAATGTTTCGTCTGAAGTACTCTCATATTTAGCAAAAGAGGGATATAATCCGCAGTACGGAGCACGACCGCTTAAACGTCTTATACAATCAAAAATACTTACACCGATTGCAGGGTTAATGGTTTCAAGGGGTGTTATGGGTGGAGGCACTATTTCTGTTGACGTAAAGGATACAGATAAAGGTGTTGAATTTGTTTTAGATATAAAAAAGAAACAAACTCGCGCACGACGCTCGGCAGTTCGTGTTAAAAAACAAAAATCAGTAGCCTAGAATATAATTAGAGATAAAATAAAGTCACCCAATGCTCATCGCATTGGGTTCTTTTGTGTTATTTATTTGGCGCAGGTTTCTAAGCTCACTACGTTCACTAAGAACCTCCTGCCCAAGCTCACAGTAATGATTTTTAAGAAAAAGTAAAATCATTACATAGTTCCGCTTCTGTGCGTCGGGTAGGATTCGACGTGATTTATTGGGGTCAAGTTTCTAAACTCGCTACGCTTGTTAAGAACTTCCTCCCCGGACTCGCGGTTTAGTTGTCTAGGAAAAATAGACAACTAAACATCGCTCTGTCTCACAAAAACGTAGAAAACCAGACACAGGTCTGGTTTTCTTACATTTTTGTGCGCCGGGCAGGATTCGAA
>CAZVBS010000016.1:4932-13788 GCA_964625905.1 uncultured Candidatus Saccharibacteria bacterium
AAACCAGACACAGGTCTGGTTTTCTTACATTTTTGTGCGCCGGGCAGGATTCGAATCTTACAGATTCAGTACAGGTTGTCGATATTTTCTGTAAAAATATCTGGCAACCTTTTCAAATCCTTCCAAACACTACAAACAAAGTCGCCCAAAGCTGTCGCTTCGGGTTCTTTTGTTTGTTGTGCGCCGGGCAGGATTCGAACCTGCGAAGAATAAATTCAATGGGTTTACAGCCCATCCCTGTTGACCGCTTAGGTACCGACGCATATGTACCGTACAAATATACCACAATGAGGCATACTTTCAATGTTAATATTTATATATTCTATTACTCACTAGATTTTACTTGTTCTAGTATCTATTTCCATATATCATTAAACTCATCATGAAAAATATAGCAACAATACTTATTATTATAGTTATAGTAATAGCTGGAATTGGAATATTTTTACTTTCTTCAGACGTTTCATATGCTCAGGCAGGTGGTCTAGTACCATGCGATGGTCCTGAATGTGGTATGTGCCACATTGTATTATTGGTTGAAAATATAATTAACTTCATAATACAAATTTCATTTATTGTAGTTGCTATCTTGTTTGCATATGCAGGATTCCTTTATTTTACTGGTGGAACAGATCCTGGAAAAATATCATCTGCAAAAAATATATTCACTAATGCATTTATAGGTATTATTATAATTCTTACAGCATGGTTAGTTGTAAATGTTATCTTAGTTACACTTACAGGAGATAGCGTTGATTCGTTTACGAGTATCTTACAAGGCGTAAGTTGTGATAATCAAGTTCCAACATTTCAATCAGACGTATTAAATAGCGGAGGTGTTCAAAAATCTGCTGGTACAGTAGAGATATAAATAACAAATTGACTTAATATAGCTTATAGCTTATAGTATGTGGGTTAAACTGTATATAAATAAGACATATGTCACAAGATAGACTATTAAAATTAAATTGTCAGGATTGCAAAAGAACCAATTATTGGACAAGTAAAAACAAAAAACTAGTTGAGCGAAAGATTGAGCTCAAGAAATTTTGCAAATGGTGCAAAAAGCAGACTCCTCACAAGGAGGCTAAAAAGTAGCACCATTTGATGGAAGGGGGAGTGGGCTAAAAATATGTAAGGACATATTTTTAGTTTCAAAATTTCACGTAGATACAGTGCTCAAATACTTGAGCGCTTTTACGTTTAAGTGTAAACTATAAGTTAAAGATTGGGCCTATAGTTCAGTGGTAGAATATCGGTTTCCAAAACCGACGACCGAGGTTCGCGCCCTCGTGGGCCCGCCGAAGTAAAAAAAAAATAACTAACACGTATCTATTAGTTATTTTTTGTTTAGTAAGTCACCTGCGTGACTTACGCGCTTCGGCGGGAGGCGGAGACATAATTTTCTTCTCCATTTCCTAGAGAAGAAAATAGTCGAGCCGGGGTCGAGAGTACTTATGAGCGAAGCGAATTAGTAACTCGTGACCGCAAAGATTTACTTAGCGACTGTGACCGAGCCCTCGTGGGCTAATTTACACTCAAAATTAAACAGCAAGAGTACTCCAGCCGTTTAGCTTAGCTCTACAAATCCAAAAAATCACACACTTCTTTCTCTATTTTCTTAACTTCAGTCTTTGTAAACCCTTCGACTTTGCTCTGGGTAAACCACTTAATTTCTTTATCTCTCTTAAACCATGTGCGTTGTCGTTTCGCATATTGACGTATTTTTGTGTTAAGTAATTTAATCATTTCTTCTTTAGTTATTTCTCCCTTGAGGTGACGTGCCATATATCTATATTCAAGTCCAAGGGACTCCATTCTTTTCCATGACAAACCATTTTTATGAAGTTTAACTGCCTCAGCAAGCATACCCTTACGTAGTCGTGACATAAGTCGTGCGTTTATCCTTTTATCAAGAACCTCCTTATCTACTTCAATACCGATTTTAAGAACTTCGTATGGGGATTCAGGTATGTTTTTTGGTGTCTTTCCTATAACACTCGCTATTTCAATAGCACGAATAATGCGTGGTTGGTTAGATGAGTCTACTATATCTGCTCGTTCTGGATCAATTTTTTTAAGCCTGGATAATAATTCTGTATTGGAGAGTTTTTCTAAAGAAGCTCTTAGTTTTTTATTTGGTGGTACATGTGGCAGAGAAACCTCGCCTAGAAGTGCAGAGAGATAAAAACCGGTTCCTCCAGCAAGAATAGGTACTTTCCTTCTTTTAATTATATCCGCTATTGCTTTATTTCCTTTTGTAATAAAATCAGATGCAGTAAATGTATTTTTAGGGTTAGCTATATCAAGTAGGTGGTGGGGAATTCCTCTCATCTCTGTTTTTGTAATTTTACCAGTACCGATAGTAAGTCCTTTATACACTTGTCTAGAGTCAACAGAAATAATCTCACCGTTAAATTTTTTGGCGATTTCTACTGCAAGGTCGCTCTTTCCAGAAGCTGTTAGCCCTACAACTACTATTAGTTTAGGTTTTTGATTTGTCATTTCTTAGCTGTTTATTCTCTGTGATATAATGTGATACATAATTAATATAATCAAAGATAACATATCATGAATAATCACAAAATGGAGGGGAGTAAAGTCCCAGACGTAGTATTTAAAACACGTGTACGAGATGAAAGTGTAGAAGGAAGTAATCCTTTTAAGTGGCAAGATGTCTCAAGCGACGATTTATTTAAAGATAAGAAAGTTGTTGTATTTGCTCTTCCAGGAGCATTCACACCAACATGCTCATCTACACACTTACCAGGCTATGAAGAGTCATATAAAGAGCTAAAAGAGCTTGGGTTAGACGAAGTATACTGCTTCTCAGTAAATGATGCATTTGTAATGTACCAATGGGGGATTGCACAAGAAGTAAAGAATATAAAATTAATCCCAGACGGAAACGGTGACTTCACTCGCGGTATGGAAATGTTAGTAAAGAAGAATAACCTTGGATTCGGAGATCGTTCATGGAGATATAGCATGTTCGTGGACGACAGTATTGTTAAAAAAATGTTCGTCGAAGAAGGTTTCTCAGACAACTATGAAGATGACCCATTTGAAGTGAGTGATGCAGCAACAATGGTTTCTTACTTAAAGGAGTAGTAACAGGGTCAACAATAATACAAAACAACTATCATACGATATATCGTATGATAGTTGTTTTGTATTAAAGAAGTAATAAAAGAAAAAACGGCGACCTGCGAGTGTCGCCGTTTGTTCGTGTAAAATTCACGAAGGATTTGTGAGTTCATCCCAGTGCTCTTTTGGTCGGATGGCTTTCGATCCGCCTTTGCATAAATGGCAATCCGATTCTTCCCATATAGGCATAGGGTGTTCAATAAGTGAAATTATACACCTCTTGCCAAGCATCTTACTTCCTGAACGATTTACAAGAACACCAATCACTGGCAGAACCTCTATCTTAATCCGATTTTCAAGTTCGTTGATAGTTTTCTTTGTTGTGATTCCAGTAGTCATAACATCTTCAACAACAAGAGCTGTACTTTCAGCTTCAAGAGAAAAGCGCTTAAGGCGCATCATTCCGTCAGGATCTTTTTATGTGAATGCCATTTTCGCACCAAGTGATTTGGTACATTCGTGAGCTATAGTGATAGCTCCAAATGCAGACCCAACCACTACCTCTGGAAGAGGGCCTCCCATAAATGTACTTACTTTAATTGAAAGTTCAGCGCATGCTCTCTCCAATATTTTTGGATTCTCAACAACTTTCGTCGCGTTAAAGAATCCAGAGCTGTGCTTCCCTGAAGTAAGGAGAGCGTGCGGGTGGCTCTGTATTCCGTCATGAATCCATAATGCTCCAAGTTTGGAAAATTTTTCTTCCCAGTTTGTTCGTGTGTTCATTTTAATATACCTTTGTTCAGTTTGTTTCTGTGAGGAACCTTATATTAAAGAGAAATATTTGTAAAGAAAAAACGGCGACCTCGTGATTGAGAGTCGCTGTTTAGTTTTATTTTGCCACGATTAGCAGTTGCCCCCTGCTTCACGCATTTGGTCGCGTGCTTTTTCGGCTTCTTTAGCGGAAGCTTCGGCATAGTCGTCTCCTTGGCTTGCGAATATGATTCCAGAAGACGAACTTATAGCGATTGAGCCTGGACCCGAAAAAGCTGCTTTCACGGTTTCTTCGATGAACCCCCCTTGAGTCCCAATTCCGGGGATAAGGAACCAAAATTTATTACCGACGATTTCTCGATAGCGCAGTAAATGTTTGGAATAGATAGCCCCAAAGACTTTTGGATTTTCATAAGCGGCGGCCATAACAAGACCAACGTTCTGCGCACCAAGCTCCTCAGTCCATTCAAGAACACATTCGACGACATACTCCCAGTAAGGGCGGCCGTTTTGAAGAATGACATCTTGCGTTTGCCTTGCTTTGGGATTGCTCGTGTACGCAAGGCTGACAAGGGCACGTTCCGGGTATTTTGGATCAAATAACCCTTCCATGCAATCTTCTCCCATGTACGGGTTGAAGTTCATCCCATGAACGCCGTCCAGATCAAAATGCGCATAACGATAGCAAGATTGAGTGCGCCCAATGTCACCCCGTTTGCAGTCCAAGAAGATTGCGATATCTGGATAGTGACGACGTATGTGTTGTACCAATCTACGAAGTACTGTGATGCCTGCGGGAATTTTTTCCCAATGGGCACGTTGTGGCTTGAACATGGACGCAAAAGGGGCAGTTGCGTCAATGATGTCTCGCATCCAAATGAAAAGACTGTCATCATCAGGAAACTTACCAGCAATTACATTTGGTAAATTTCCCATTAATGGATCGAGACCAACGCAAAGAAGAGAATTCACGTCTTTCTGTCTTTGGGTAAGTAGGTCACGAAAGTGCTGTGTCATCTTTTAGTCTCCCTTTGGTTAAATGACAGTGGGTTAAACCATAAATCGTTGGATCACTATGATCTAAGGTTATAGTATAGGAAAAAAACGAGAGTGCAACTAAAACTCAAAACCTTACGATATATCGCAAGGCTTTAGTTTTTACATAAAATGTGCCGCTGGTCGGAGTCGAACCGACATGAGCTTGCGCTCACAGCATTTTGAGTGCTGCGTGTCTACCAGTTCCACCACAGCGGCAATATAACAACCTGTCCATAATCCCAAGTCGTGCAGAGATTATGGACAAGTAATTGAAGTGTACAGTAATTTTATTACTGAGACAATTTAATGATACAATACATAGCAATTATGGAAAATTTTGTTAACAATTCAATTTTTTGGGTAGAACTCGATAAAGTTCGACCAAATCCATTTCAGCCACGTAAAGAGTTTAATGAGGGTAAGCTAGAAGAGCTCTCTGATTCTATTCGTCAATATGGAATATTACAACCGCTTGTTGTAACCCGTCATGAAATTCAAAAAGAAGACGGTGGTCTAGCTACGGAGTATGAACTTATTGCTGGAGAAAGACGTCTACGTGCATCTCGTATTGCAGGCTTACCGCAGGTCCCTGTAATAATTAGGACAAGTAATGAGACTGATAAGATGAAGTTAGAACTCGCGATTATTGAGAACCTTCAACGAGAAGATCTTAATCCTATCGATAGAGCGAGAGCGTTTAAACAACTTGTAGATAAATTTGGATTAAAGCACGGAGAGGTAGGCAAGAAAGTAGGCAAGAGTCGTGAATATGTTTCAAATACTATAAGGCTTCTTAATATGCCTGATGAAGTACAGCAAGCTATTTTAGACGGAAAGATGTCAGAGGGTCATGCTAGGCCGATATTGATGCTTACAGGTAAAGACGAAGAACAACATACTCTATTTAAAGAAATTTTATATAAAAAGCTTACAGTACGAGAAGCAGAGAGTATTGCACAACGTATTGCACAAGACAGAGTTCGTAAAAAGAAGTACGCAATAGATCCTGAAGTAATCGCACTTGAAAAACAATTAACAGAGACTCTTGGCACTCGTGTACAGATAGAACAACGTGACGATGGTGGAAAGGTGCATATTGATTATTTCACGATGGAAGACCTTCACAGTATTCTTGAGAGAATGAGTAGAGAATTAATTACTGAGGAAAAAAGCACCTTAATAGAAGGAAATACATCAAGTGACGACATATCTCAAGAAGACGAAAAGGAGTCTGTTCCAGTGCAGGCAAATACTGCTGAAGAACCTGAAAGTAAACGTGGCTTTCTAGACAAGATTGTATCTTTTACATCATCCTCTAATAACAATAATACTGATGTAGCTACGTCAGACGTTATTAATACTCAAGAAGCGTCACAAGTAAAGGAAACAAACACAGATTCGTTAAGTGATACACGATTAATAGACGACAGGTCAGAGAACGAAAAAGAAGACGATAGTAATGATGAAGATTTGTATTCTGTTAAGAATTTCTCAGTATAATATTTACTTAGTAATAGCTGTTCTTATATGACGTTTTGCAAGTGTAGTTCTTACAAACTCCAACCATTTTCTTGTAGGTTTACTTTTTTCTTTTGTTAATATTTCAACAATGTCTCCATTTCCAAGTTTGGTATCTAAGGATACCATCTTACCATTAACCATTGCTCCAAAGACATGGTTGCCTATGTCAGAATGTATTGCGTATGCAAAATCAATAGGACTTGAATCAATAGGTAGATCAATAACATCTCCTTTAGGAGTAAAACTGAAAACACGATGACTAAAGAAATCTTTCTTTATTTCTTTAAGATATTCTTCATCTTCTAATTCAGATGTTTCAATATTTTTTTCTGCAATTTGCTTTATCCATTTTGGTATATTGTTTTTAGATTCTTTTTGTTTTAATTTAGGTAAGTCTTCTTTTGTTTTTGTTCTAATACTAGGTAAAAATTGTAGTATCCAATCTATTCCGATATTTTTCTCTCCGTGTTTCCTCGCTTTGTATGACATATGTGAAGCAATACCGAATTGGGCCTCGTGATGCATTTGTTCTGTACGAATTTGTATTTCAATAGTTCCTTCTGGACCAGTTAATACTGTTGTATGGATACTTTGATATCCATTTGGTTTAGGGAATGCAATATAGTCTTTTATTTTTCCAGGGAGTGGTCTCCATATACCATGCACAACTCCAAGTACTCTATAACAGTCACTTATAGTTGGTACAATAATACGAAGAGCTAATATGTCATGTATTTTAGACATATCAAAATTTTTTCTTTCAAGTTTCCTGTGTAGACTATAATGTCCTTTTATACGTTCTTCACTTCTAAAATCTGTGAAATTCTCTTTACCTAAAGTTTTTTTGAGGATTTTCAGAATTTTTTGGAGGTATTTTCTACTATCACTACTTCTTTCTTTTAGTAATTTATTTATATTCTCACTTTCTTTTGGATATACATAAGGAAAGGCTAGATCTTCAAGATCTTTACGAATACTTCCCATTCCTAATCTATGAGCAATTGGTACATATATTTCAAGTGTTTCTCTGGCGATACGTAGTTGTTTTTCCTTGGATACAAATTCAAGTGTACGCATATTATGTAGTCTATCAACAAGCTTAATAATCAGGACTCGTATGTCTTGGCTGGTTGCAACAAATAATTTACGTAGACTTTCATTATGTCTGTCTGCGCCATGGTATCTAATAGAGCTTAGCTTAGTTACTCCCTCTACAAGGAAGAGTATTTCGTCACCGAATTGCTCTTTTACATATTCAGTCGTTGTATCAGTATCTTCTATTGTATCGTGCAGAATACCAGCTGCTATTGTACGGCTACCTACGCCCATCTCAGCCAATAGTAGTCCAATAGCTGCAGCATGAACCATATACGGTTCACCAGATTTACGTTTTTGTCCTTCGTGAGCCTTCTCTGCAACTGAGTACGACTTCGTTATAATAGCGATATCTTTTTCGCTTGGAGAATCAAGTTTTTTAATTATATCCTTGACAGTTATCATAATTGATATTATACTACTTTATTAGAAATTGGCAAATTAGGAGGGAAAGAATATGTGCGATAGTGACCGTAGATTGATGCACTCCACCAAAGCAAATGTGGAAGATAATTCCAATAACAAAGGGAAACTTCGCAAGGACGCTTCATTTGATGAGGTGATTGCTTACGAAAAAAGACAGCGTGAGCTCGAGTCTCACGCTGAAGAAGGTTCTTCCAATAAATAATATTTTGCAACAAAATCAAGTGGATTTTTCAAGGGGATATAGTCCAAGCGCGCAAAAAGCCGTTATGTTTAACATAACGGTTTTTTTGATATTATTTTTTCTCGGTTTTCTTTTTAGCTACTTTCTTTACCACCTTTTTAACAACCTTTTTCTTTCCTCGGGTTTTCTTTACTTCTGATAGGATTTCAAGAGCTCGTTCTAATTTTATTTTATAGACATCATCTGTTTTAAGTGAACGGAAATCTCCTTCGTGAACTATAAATGGCCCAAAGCGTCCTATACTTGCCGTAATATCTTCTTCTGTTTCTGGGTGTTTTCCTAGTACGCGCGGTAGGCTAAGATATTTTTCTGCATCTACCATAGTAACTTCATCAATATCTTTATCTTTTGGTACACTTGCTCTGCGTGGTTTTTCTTTCTTTTTCTCTCCCTTTTTAGGACTTGCTCCCATCTGGACATACGGTCCAAAGCGTCCAGTTAAAAGATAAACATCTTCTCCAGTTTTTGAGTGTTTTCCAATTGGTTTATCTGGTTCTATAATCTTTCCCTCTATAGTGCGAGCACCCATACATTCTGGAAATTTATCACAACTCATAAACTTACCTCCACGACCAAGCTTTATAATCATCTTACTTTTACACTTAGGGCAATCAAATTCCTCAGGAGCATCGCCAAGGTTAGTTATTTTGTCCATGCTTTCTTTTGACTTAACATCT
>CAZVBS010000017.1:0-13441 GCA_964625905.1 uncultured Candidatus Saccharibacteria bacterium
AGAGGTCAGCGGTTCGATTCTGCTTCTGGGCTCCGAGTGAAGCAAGTAGCCCAGAAGCGGAATCGAAAGACGGAAGCCCGCGCGAAGCGAAGGAGGGCTGAGTCCGGGTCGGAGCGCTTAGTAGATTGAGAACGAAGTGAATCAATATACTTAGCGACTGTGACCGATTCCGCTTTTGGGCTCAATATTCGCCATCTTAGCTCAGTTGGTAGAGCGTTGCACTCGTAAAGCAAAGGTCCGCGGTTCGATCCCGCGAGGTGGCTCTGCACTGCTGTTTGCAAATCAATCGCTATCGCTCTTGAGCAAACAGGGAGGCTCTGATTGGAAGGAAGAGACAACTCAGAAGTGTGCCTGCGCACACTTCGTGCGGGATTGAAAGACGGAATCATGTCGCACGGAGCGGAGCGAGTACGACAGATGAGTCCGGGTCGGAAGTTCTTAACGAGCGAAGTGAGTTTAGAAACTTGACCCCGATCCCGCGAGGGTGGCTCTGCACTGCGTTTTGTATTCAATCGCTAACGCTCTTGAACAAAAACGGGAGGCTCATGTTAATGAATGTTATACTACCTCTAATGTCCGACAAAGAAACTCTAAGAAAGAAAATCACTGAACTTGAAAGTGAGATGACGAAACCAGATTTCTGGCAAGATAAAAATAAGGCTCAAGCGGTTATTAAAGAAATACAAGACCTTAAGCTAGAAGCAGAGGGTGGCGGTAAATATGATAACAGTAATGCAGTAATTACGATTTTCTCTGGTGCTGGTGGAGATGACGCAGAGGACTTTTCTGCAATATTATTTCGTATGTATCAGAGATACATTGAAAGTATAGGGTGGGAGTGGAAAGTACTCCATGAACATACTAATAATCATGGTGGATATAGAAATGTCTCTTTTGAAGTATCTGGAAAAAAAATATATGGCGCGCTTAAGAACGAGTCAGGAGTGCACCGCCTCGTAAGACTATCTCCTTTTAATGAAAAAAGTAAACGACATACATCTTTTTCTATGGTTGAGGTTGTGCCAATTCTTCCTAAGATAAACGATATAGAGTTTAAGGACGATGAGCTTGAAATCCAGTTTAGTACATCAAGTGGTCCAGGGGGTCAGAATGTAAACAAACGAGAAACCGCTGTTCGTATAGTACATATACCAACAAACTTATCAGTACACGTAGAGTCGGAGCGCTCACAAGCTCAAAATAAAGATAGGGCTCTCGAGATTCTAAAAGGAAAGGTATATCACAAGCAGGAAGAAGACCGTAGAAAAGAGGCTCGCGGTCTCTCAGTATCAAAGACGACCGATGTAGAATGGGGTAATCAAATACGTTCTTACGTGCTTCATCCATATCAAATGGTGAAAGACCATAGAACAGATGTTGAAGTGAGAGATGCAAAGTCTGTATTAGATGGTGATATACAGATGTTTGTGGACGCGGAACGCGATCTAGAGTAAAATTTATTAGAACTTATATGTTCGTAATAAACTTGGAATAAAATTAAAAATGTATTTATGATTTATTTTGATAACGTATCTAAAATTTATAATGGAGACGAACCAGCGTTAAAAGATATTACGCTTTCTATTGAGCCGAGTGAATTTGTGTCTATTGTAGGTCATTCGGGTGCTGGAAAGACAACACTATTAAAGATGCTTCTAGCAGAAGATGTACCTACGAACGGTTCTATTTTTTTTGAATCAACTAATATTCATAATCTAAGTAGGGATGATCTTAATAAACTTCGGCGTCGTATTGGTATGGTTTTTCAAGATTTCCGTTTAATTCCAAACAAGACTGCGTATGAAAATATTGCGTTTGCAATGGAGGCAGCGGGGCGTTCAGAAGAAGAAATAGCAACAGACGTTCCGTACGTACTTGATTTAGTTGATTTGGGTGACAAGATATGGAGTTTTCCAAGAGAACTTTCAGGTGGAGAAAAGCAACGTGTTGCGATCGCTAGAGCTATTGTCAATCAGCCAGATGTTGTGATTGCAGACGAACCCACTGGAAATCTTGACCCAGTAAGCACATTTGATATTGTGCAGATTCTTAAAAAAATAAACGACCTTGGTACCACTGTCATTTTAACAACACACAACAAAGGAGTTATTGATTCCCTCGGTCGTCGTGTCGTAACTATGGATGGTGGTAACATAGTCAGAGACGACAAATCAGGTAAGTACACTCTATAATAAGTATCGTGTGATGGTAGTGTATGTAGATTAGGTCTCCAGACCGAGTCGTGATGTTGTGGATAGGCTCTAAATTCAAGTGGTGTATAATAGATATATTATGTGGTGGACGAATGCAAAACGAATTATAAAATACGGCTCAGTCGGGTTCTTTCGAAATAGTTTTGTATCACTATCCACAATTTTAGTAATGACCGTAACACTCTTTGTTATTGGTTCTCTTATTTTTATTGGAGCTGTTTTAAATGGTACGTTAAACCAAGTTCGTGACAAGGTAGATATTAATGTTTATTTTGTAACTACTGCTGACGAGGGCATTATACTTTCTTTAAAGAAAACAATTGAATCACTTCCTGAAGTAAAGTCTGTGGAGTACATTTCAAGAGAACAGGCTTTGATAAGTTTTAAAGAACGACATATAAACGATGAGTTAACACTTCAAGCTCTAGATGAACTTGATGAGAATCCACTTGGAGCAAGTTTAAGTATTCGTGCAAAAGAGACTTCACAGTACGAAGGTATTGCTGTGTTTTTAGAAAACGATGTTGCTGTATCTACGGGTAATGAGCCAATAATAGAGAAAATTAATTTCTTTCAAAATAAAGTAGCAATAGAAAGACTTACTCAAATAATTAATTCTTCAGAGAAGTTTGGTATTGCAATAATAGTCTTTCTTCTATTAGCATCAATAATGATTACGTTTAATACGATTAGGTTAACAATATATATAGCGCGTGATGAAATTTCTGTTATGAAACTTGTTGGAGCTGATAATTCATATGTTAGAGGACCGTTTGTGTTTGAGGGTATTTTATACGGAGTGGTTGCAAGTATTACTACATTAATTTTATTTTATCCATTAACATTATGGCTCGGACCTGTTACTGAAGGGTTCTTTAATGATATAAATATTTTCCAATATTATCTCGATAATTTTGGTCAGATATTTCTTATTATTGTAGGCACTGGAATATTACTTGGTGCAATATCTAGTTATCTAGCAGTACGTAGATATCTGAACGTATAATGATAAAAAAAGACCATAAATATATATTTGTAATAGGTGGTGTAATGTCAGGAGTAGGTAAGGGTATTGCTGTTTCTTCAATTGGTAAAATATTACAATCAAAAGGGTTTAATGTAAATCTTGTAAAAGTTGACCCATATTTAAATGTAGATGCTGGGACGATGAATCCTATAGAACATGGAGAGACTTTTGTACTCAAGAGTGGTCTTGAGACAGATCAGGATATGGGTAACTACGAGCGTTTTTTAGGAAAAGATCTTGGCGAAGAAAACTATATTACAAGCGGTATGGTATACCAGCACGTAATAGAAAAGGAACGCAATCTTGGATATAAAGGGAAGTGTGTTGAAGCAATTCCACATATCCGTGACGAGATCGTTCGTCGTATAGAGTTAGCAGCTGACGTAAATGGCTCAAATGTTTCTGTTATTGAGATAGGTGGTACTGTTGGAGATTTTCAGAATGCACTCTTTATGGAGGCTGCACGTGTAATAAAAATGGAGAATCCTAAGGATGTAATGTTCATGATGGTTACATTTTTACCTATTCCAGGGAAACTTGGTGAGATGAAAACAAAGCCAACACAAAATGCAATAAGACAACTTAATTCGTACGGTATACAGCCAGATATTATCATTGCACGAAGTGAGGTTCCTCTTGATAAAAAGCGCAAAGAAAAAATAGCCGATCAGTGTAGTGTAAATAATGAGGATGTAATTTCTGCACCAGACATAAATAGTATTTATGATGTGCCTGTAAACTTTGAACGAGATAATTTAGGTAACATTGTTATATCAAAACTTAATCTACAAAGGAAAGCAAAAAAGACAGACCTTTCTAAATGGAAGAAGTTTGCAACACAAGTCAGTAAAAAAAAGAAAATAGTTAAAATAGCAATTGTTGGAAAATATTTTGGTACTGGAGACTTTACACTATCAGATTCATACTTGTCTGTTATAGAAGCAATAAAGTTTTCTGCATATCATCTTGGTGTTGAGCCAGATATACATTGGCTTAATGCTAAAGATTTTGAAAAGAAAGCTAAACTCAAAGTACTTGATAAGTATCAAGGTATTATCGTACCAGGAGGATTTGGAGAGACAGGCATAGCCGGTAAACTAGCTGTTGTTAAATATGCTCGAGAGAATAAAATACCATATTTTGGGTTATGTTATGGTATGCAACTTATGGTTATCGAATACGCTAGAAATGTACTTAATATTAAAGATGCACAGACTGCAGAGATAGATCTTAAAAGTAAGAATCTAGTAATAGACATAATGCCAGAGCAGAAAAAGAAAATAGAAAAGAAAGAATACGGAGGGACTATGCGATTAGGATCATTTCCTGCATATCTAAAAAAAGGTACATTAGCACGCAAACTATACAATAAAGAAATTGTTGGAGAGAGACACAGACATAGGTATGAGGTGAATCCTGAATATATCGAAAAAATTTCATCAAAAGACCTAATATTTTCAGGGATTTCACCCGACAAACAATTAATGGAGATTGTAGAGCTTCCAGAGAAAAAACATCCGTTTTTCCTTGGAACTCAGTTTCATCCAGAGTTTCAAGCACGACCCCTTGACCCACATCCACTCTTTACTGGGTTTATAAAAGCAACTATAAAACAACAAAATTAATACAAAAAGAGTGTTATCATTAACATTTAAAATAACAAAACAAAAGATATGCATCAAGGAAATTGGAAGTGTGGTGGTTGTGGAGAAGCAATAACAGAGCTTCCGTTTGAACCGCGTGGAGAAGCGGGACTTATGTGTAAGACGTGTTTTTCTAAAAGCAGAGGAGGAGATGGAGGTGGTGGTGTAGAAAAAACAAAACATCAAGGCGACTGGAAATGTAATGGATGCAATCGTGCAATAACAGAGCTACCATTTCAACCACGCGATACAAGTAACCTACTTTGTCTGGATTGTTTTAAGCAAAGTAGAGCATAGTCATTAAATCAGACTATCTTTAATATAAATAGATTGTTAGATATTTTTACTTAGTACATCCTCTATGACTTTTATTATTTGAGACAGGTCCGTATTTGATTTAATAAGCTTTGCTTTTATTTTAAGTTCATCTATTTTTAAAGTACTTTCATTTTCACTCGTCTTGTTTGTTAGAATAACGACAGGAATATCTTTTGTTTTTTCTTCGCTTTGGATTTTACTAAGCATCTCGTAGCCATCCATTTGAGACATCATAAGATCAGACACGATTATGTCGTAATCTTTCTTATTTACCATATCTAACCCTTCTAAACCATTTTTAGCCCAATCTAAGTCTGCTCCAGTTACAATCATACGTCTTGCAAGCATTTGTCCAATAAAAGTATCATCCTCTACTAGTAGTATTTTTTTACCTTTTAGATCCATAGTATAATTTTTTATAATGAGTATTTGCTGATTATAGCAAATAAATAATGTAATAGAAATAAACTAGTCAACTGATGTTATTGTATATATATTTATATAGTCGGGAAATTCACAAAAAAAGTAGTTCCAATACCTAGTTCTGATTCAAACCAGATTTTTCCTTTTAAGTTATCTATTATAGACTTTGCTATATATAATCCTAGGCCAGTACCGTTTGTAATATGTTTTGATGCATTTTTTGCCCTAAAGAATCTTTGGAATATATTTTCTTGATCTTTTTTTGGAATACCTATTCCAAAATCGGAGATCTTTATTTCAACATTAGCAGGTGTGTAGGAAAGAGAGACCTCCACTGTTTTTTTCAGTTTTGTCGACGAAGTATATTTTATGGCATTTTCTATTAGATTTTGAAATACTTCATATAATTTCTCTTCATCGGCAAAAATTAGAGGAATTTTACCGGATTGTTTTACATAGTTAATATCGATATTATTTCTCTCTGCATAAGAAGACAGATTTTTTATTGCTAATTCGATTAATTTATTTATATCTATTTTAATTATATCGTAACTTAATTCTTTATTATCTACTCTCGAAGCGTCAAGCATCTTATTGACTAGATTAATAAGTCCATCATTAGATTCTTTTGTTTGTGAGACGATCTCCCTTTGTTCTTTGTTTAGTTTTCCAAATATTTCATCTAAGAGCATTTCGGTATTTCCTTTTGTAACAGTTAATGGGGTTCGTAGTTGATGAGAAGCCACTGCTGTTAGTTCACTCTTAGATCGTTCTAGGAGTTTCTCTTCTGTTACATCTTTAATCCAAATAAGATGTCCAAATGTACCTTTTATATTTTCTCCTATAGTATCACCAAAAAGTTCTTGAAAAGATATCTCAAAGATAGAACCCTCTACAATAACTTCTGGCATTGTAATATTTTTCTTTATAAGTCTATTATCGTAACACTTCTTAATTTTTGAATTTTTGAATTTTTCGAACAATCTTTCAAGTACTAGACTTTTTTCTGCGTTTGCTTTCATGTCTATAATCTTACTTGCGACAGAGTTCACAAACAAAACTTCTCCTTTTTTATTAAGTAGTATTGCACCAGTACTCATATTTTGAGCGATTTTGTTTAACTTACTTTTCTCTTGAGAAAGCTCTTTTGTTCTTTCTTGAACAACTTCTTCGATTAGTTCTTTCTCTTTAACAAGTAAAGAATTAACTAAAGTTAATTCTTTAGAACTAATATCTAATGACCGCTCCATTAATAAATATTCTTGGTCGTTATCTGAATATGTATTACTAATAAGCTCAAATAACTCCAATAGTTCCTTAGGAGATTCTTCAACTGAGCCAAAGATTTTTTTTACTTGTCTTTCTAATCTTTTATGCATTAATCTTCTCTTAATGTAGTTATTGTCATTGTTTGATTATGTAGCTTACATTGTTTTTCTGTTGCTGCTACAGGAGAGATTTCTCCATAAGAATAGAATCCAGTAATTATAGTGTCTCCGCCAAGCCTCTCTTTTACTGCCTCTGTTTCTTCTTCAATTCTATCTTTTAAGACAAGTTTTCTACCAACACAACTAATTAAGATCGCTATTTCTGGAGAAGAGTTTGCGAGTGATTCTGTACTCATAGTGGCTGCATTGGCAGCTCCATCAATTAATCTATCAAAATTCGCTTTCATTAAACTAACTTTATTTCCTTCAGGTAAATCTCCAGCAAATGTCATACTTTGATCTTTTTCATTAGTAGCAAGTAAAGTTCTTACTACCTCAACATCTACTCCGTCCTTGCCTTCAAGATGAAGATTTAATGGGAACAATAAACCAGATCCAGGTAATCCATCGGCTAGATTTCCTAGATATTGTTTGTATAGTTCAAGAGCTGGTTTACCATCAAGTTCGTAGAGTACATTTTCTTTTGACTTTGTGATGACTCTTATAGGACCAAAAGCATCCCATCCACCTAACGAACCATACCCAACTTTAATAGATTCGCCATAAAAACCAATCAATACTATTTTTCCAGTAGTAGGTTGTTCATTTAATCCAAGTAGTGTTTTTTTGAAATCTGATCCATCACCAACAAGGCCTCCTGTGACAGAGATTTCTTTAGGTAGATTTTCAGTTAACCCTTTTACTAAGCTAGTACCATTTACTTTTAATCCATCAGAAAAGACCATAGTGTGTACTAGACCTTCTTTAGATAATTTATCTGCAAGTTCTTTCCCTTTAGATTCACTCTCTGAAGAATCTTTAACATCTATAGAATGTAATTCTACTGTTGTTTTTTCAAAATGTATAGCTACAATCGACATAGAATCATCTCTTACTACAGTATCTGCAATTTCTCCAGCGGTGGAATTCATTACAATATTTGCATCAGGATAAGAGTCTTTTAATGAATTATAATGCTCAGGATCTTCTAATACAGATCTACCTCCAAATACAAGAACTAGTTGAGGTTTTAAATCTCCTAAACTGTTTGATAATTCTTTCCAGCCATCTTCTTTTGTCCAATATTTTTGTTCTATTTTCATAAATAAAATTGTTAATAATTAAATAATAAATCTAAATAAAGAATAAGTATGAAAAATTACAAGATTTTTCATGTTATATAGATTGTATCATTTAATAGTATTTACACATATAAATCTCATATAGGATAAGTCAAATTAATTTAAATAAAAGATATGATATATGGTACAGTAAGGATGTTTTAGGGCATTTTCCCTTAAATAAGCTATAAAACACTACCGGATTGTCTAATGTTCCCGATTTGTTCAAGAGTGGAACGTGAGAAGCAAATATTTGGAGCTTCGCAAGACCTTTAGAGATATTTCTTGAGTTTACGAAAGAATATCCTAAAGGTGTACAGTTCCTATAAGGAATGAAGACAAATCGCAATGTTTAATAATCTGGCATGATGTGATAATCTGACGAAGTGAAAAACAATAGAATAATTACCGGATCGTCTAATGCTCCAAGTTTGTCTAGGAGTCGCAACGACTAGAAACAAACTGCAGTGTTTAATAGTAGAACGTAATGTGATACGTTAACGAAGTGAAAAACAATAGAATAATTACCGGATCGTCTAATGGTAGGACAATGGTTTCTGGTACCATCAATCGGGGTTCGAGTCCCTGTCCGGTAGCAAGAAACAAAAGACATCAGTACAACGTACTGATGTCTTTTGTTTCTCTACGCCGGAAGGGGCTCGAAAGACGGAAGAAAATCTTTTATTTTCTGAGTCAGGGCAGGAAGCACTTAGCGAAGCATGAGCTTAGTGACTTGCGCCGAGTCCCTGTCCGGTAGCTGAATTTGAGTCCAAAAAACACAACGCAAGTTGTGTTTTTTTGAGCTCAAATTCACTTCGCGGACGCCCCTTTTCCTAAGGGGCGCCAAGAAGGAATTTTGTCAAAAATTATATATTATATTTAAATCTTAGTCATAAATAAACAGCCAGAGTACTCCAGCCGTTTAATTTTGAATATAAAAATTAAAACAAAACATGCAAATCACCAATTCCACTACATTACTATTGACCTTTATTCATTAAAAGCGTACTCTATCTAATGCGTGCAGCGCAGAGGTACGCTTTTTTTTATGGCAAATCAAGATAATAAACAAGAAATAAGAAACATAGCCATAATTGCTCACGTTGACCACGGTAAGACGACACTTACTGATGCTTTTATGCGTCAAACAGGCGTTATGGAGGGTAACGTATCAATGGATTCAAACACACTGGAGCAAGAGCGTGGTATTACTATCTACTCAAAAAACACGTCTGTGCCTTACAAAGGAACAAAGATTAATATCGTAGACACGCCAGGACACGCCGATTTTGGTTCAGAGGTTGAGCGAGTACTACGTTCGATTGACTCTGTGCTTTTGGTGGTTGATGCTCAAGAAGGACCAATGCCTCAAACTCGTTTTGTACTTAAGAAATCACTTGAGCTTGGACTTAAGCCAATAGTAGTTATTAATAAGATAGACAAACCAGCAGCAAATCCAGACCGAACAGAAGAACAAGTCCTCGAGCTTTTCTTAGAGCTTGGAGCAAACGATGAACAGTCAGATTTTGAAGTCGTGTATGCAGTTGGGCGAGATGGTGTAGCAAAGAAAAAGCTAGAAGATGAGATGGTAGACCTTACACCAATACTAGACACTATACTCGAGACTGTTCCAGCAGCAGACCCATATGTAGAAGAAAATGTACTATGTGCTCAGGTGTTTAACCTTGGGTATGACGACTACACAGGACGTCTTGCAGTAGCGCGTATTTATAAAGGGAAGATTACAGACGGTTCTACCATTTTTATAAAGGAAGATGGAGGCGCTACGCGAAAAGGAAAGATAACCAAGCTGTCAACATTTAACGGTTTAGAAAAAGTTGGGGTAAAGGAAGCTTTTGCTGGAGACGTTGTGCTTATCGCAGGCTTGAGCGACATAAACATAGGAGAAACACTTACTACAGACGAAAGTACAGAACCAATGCCAGCTATATCAATTGACGAGCCAACAATTGGTCTTGAGTTTATGCCGAACTCGTCTCCATTTGCAGGGCGAGAGGGTAAGTTTGTAACAAGTCGTGAAATAAAAGAACGTCTAGAGAAAGAACTTGAAATAAACGTAGGTTTACAAGTTGATTTTAATCAAGGTGGAGCATTTAAAGTATATGGTCGTGGTGAGATGCATATCGCAATCTTACTTGAGAATATGCGCCGTGAAGGATTTGAGGTTATGGTCTCACAGCCTCAGGTAATTATACGTGAAGGTGAAGATGGTAAGAAACAAGAACCATTTGAAGAAGTAACTATTGATGTACCAGAGCAGTTCCAAGGTGTTGTTATTGAGAAGCTTTCAAATCGTGCGTTTGTTATGCAGAATATGATTGTAGACGGCAATCAGATGAGGCTTATTTTCGAAGGTCCAACTCGTGGACTTCTAGGGTATAGAGGACAATTTACTATTGATACAAAAGGAGAAGGAATTTTATGCTCACAAGTGTTAGGGTTCAAACCGTTTGCAGGTGAAGTGAAGAAGCGTGCGGTAGGATCTATGGTATCTATGATTACAGGTAAAGCTGTCGCATTTGCACTTTGGAACCTTCAAGAGAGGGGAGTTATGTATATCGGACATGCCACAGAAGTATACGAAGGAATGGTTATAGGAAATACATCAAAGGGAGAAGAGATGGTAGTAAATCCAACAAAAGGAAAACAGCTCACAAACATCCGCGCAGCTGGTTCAGAGGAAGCTATTGTACTTATTCCACATATCGCAGTCTCTATTGAGGGAGGACTTGAACTTATGCAAAGAGATGAGTATCTAGAAGTGACACCAACGTCAGTACGTCTTCGTAAACAATTCCTCAAAGAAAACGAACGCACAAAGCAAAAGCGCTCATAAAAAAGTTTAGTAACATATTATAACCACCATAGTCCAGCAAGACGTACGTCTTGCTTTTCACCCACAGGGCACTGCTGTTTGTATCTAATCGCGTTGCTCTTAGACAAACAGGTTGTAAGTGGCTTATATGAGCCGTGTAAATATAAATACGGACATTCGATTCCTCGCAAGGAATCGTGTCCTGAGACTGATTATTCTCTAAAGAAATCATGTCCTAAGACCACAGACCGACACCCGAATAATATCCGTATTTATACACATTCTATCCACAAGATACTCACAGGATTATGCACAACGTGTATTTGCAATTATTCTATAGGGAATATACCATTAAATAGGCTAGAGAATTGACGGTTAATTTCGAAAGGGAGAAACCACGAGGTCATGCAAATGATTTATAGATACTCTGGTCAATCAAAAGCACCGCGCAAGCGGTGCTTTTGATTTTTGTCTTTGGTATAATATATTTATATGAATACACAAGAAAATACAGCACAAAATAATAGTCAGATTAATAACAATAAAATAGTAAATAATCTAGTTCAGGTAATTATTCCAGCCCCAGAAAAGTCGTCTAGGCTTTTAGCTGTAGCTACTCTATTTTTCTTTATTCCTAAGATGATACTAATTATTCCACACATAATAGTACTTCATTTATTAGGTATTGTTGCTTTTGTTTTTACTGTAATAGGTCAAATTGCTGTAATAATCAATGGTAAATATCCAGATAATATACATAAAATAGTAGTTGGTATATTACGATGGCAGGTTAGAGTAAATGCATATGCCTTAGGTCTTCGTGATGAATATCCTCCTTTTACTCTCGATAATTAATATATAAGAAAACGACTCACTAAAGTGAGTCGTTTTCTTTGTGTCTTAATAATTTTAAGCCTGTATGAATGTTAGAGCTTTCCCTTTTTTTGATCCTCGTCCAGTTCTTCCTATACGGTGAACGTAATCTTCAAAAGCTGTCGGAAGGTCGTAGTTAATGACGTGAGTAACATTATCTACATGTATACCACGAGCAGCAACGTCTGTTGCAACAAGTATTCGCACTTCTCCGTTTTTAAATTTCTTTAAAGCACGTTGTCTTTGGCTGTGGCCTTTATTTCCATGGATTGATTCTGCTGATATTCTATCTGCATTAAGTTGTTTTGATAGTTTTTCAACACTATGTTTCATTGCGCCGAAAATAATTACACGCCTGAACTCTATGTTTTGAAGTAAAGAAACAAGAGTTTCGTACTTCTCACTATGTTTATATTTAACAACGTCTTGCGAGATACTGTTCGTCACGTCTTTCTTTTTCACAGAGATAACTACTGGGTTTCGAAGGAAGTCATTAACTATTTTATCTGCTTCCTTAGACATAGTAGCTGAGAATAAAAGAGTTTCTCTGTCTTTAGGAGTATCAGATAGAATTGTGCGCATGTCATTGATAAATCCCATATCGAGCATTCGATCTGCTTCATCAAGAACAACAGTTGTAATTCCTTCTGGTTTTATGCATTTTCTTTTAATAAGATCGAGTATTCGTCCTGGTGTGCCGATAATAAAACTATTATCTCGACGAAGTGATCGTATTTGTGGAGTGATATTCATACCACCAACACATACAGTAGAGTAGAGTCCGAAACCTTTTGAAAGTCTATATAACTCTTCATTGATTTGAAGTGCAAGCTCGCGAGTTGGAGCTAAGATAAGAGTTTGTTTTTTCTTATTGTTATCTCTGTCTTTAAGAGTATTTTCAATAAGTGGTATTAAGAACGCGGCTGTCTTACCTGTACCTGTTTCAGCTAAACCAATTACATCATTTCCTTCAAGAATTTCTGGAATTATTTGATCTTGTATTGGGGTAGGGGTCTTTAATCCTAGTTTTGCAATTGATAACTCTAGTTTTTTAACAAGTCCAAATGTTTCAAATGAGTTTTTTGGAGTATAAGCATCTTCTTTTAATTCAACAGGGTTTGTATTAATAAACTGTGATGGGTCAAATGTAGGCATTTTACGTCCTCCACTACCACGTCGTCCACCCTTACTGAATCTTGAGGTGTTACTGTTACGCTTAAAACCACCTCCAGATTTACTCCTGAACGGTTTAGAACTTGTTTTATAATTCGAAAAAGTACGTCGTTTGCTCGAGTTTGAAGAGCTCCGACTTTGTCGGTTTTTTGTTGCTGTATTCATTATTTTTGTGTTTATTGAAGTATATTTATACTTCAGGGCAGTGCAGGTAATAATTTCAAACCATAACCGTTCTTGTACAGATAGTCAGTGTCTGCGCTTTGAGCCCTACACGAGAATCAAAAGCTTGGTGATATAATAATATAAGTGAGCACTTTTGTCAATACAATGTGGTAATGTCTAAGCACATATGGCGGATTTAGTAGAGTAACTAAATGGCTATTA
>CAZVBS010000018.1:0-13371 GCA_964625905.1 uncultured Candidatus Saccharibacteria bacterium
GTATTAATTACAAGACTCCATTAGAAGTGTTGCAAAGGTCTTGATTCTTTTACGGATCTTATAACCCCACACACTTCTAAATCCACTTTCTTATTTATAAGGAATTAGTATTATTTAAAAGTTCTTTGATTGGAGGAAATAACGGCTATGTAAGCCGTTATTTCCTTTGTGTATAACTTTACTGAAGTATTGCGGTAAAAAAGATAGGATGAACATATACTAAATGATAGACAATACGGTCGATATTATAAATACAAAAATATATAATATTTTATGAAAACAGTTCACATGATTGCATTCTTATTGCTTATAGTAGGAGGCCTTAATTGGCTTGCTGTTGGAGCATTCGGTTGGGATCTTGGAAGCCTTTTAGGAGGACAAGGAGCAACTACTTCTCGTGTCATTTATATTCTTATAGGTCTTGCAGCGGTATTTGAGCTCTTCACTCACAAATCATGTTGCAAAACATGTTCAGTGAGTGGGGAAGGACACAGAGAAGGAAATATGTAGTCTTTTTCTATTAAAAACAATTCACATTACGTGAATTGTTTTTTGTGCCGAGATCTAATTTGCAACAAATTAAAGTAGTAGATGTTAATCTTATACCTATATATTTGTACGTAATAGGTAATAAAAAGACCTGAGGAAGCAATCTAGAGATCCATATAAGCGCTCAGACTTATTTTAATATATATTAGGACGCAAAAGATATATTGTGCGACACTCTATTATGAGTAAAATGGATAAAAAATACAGTCCCCCCTACTTAAATATCTATTTCTTTTGTGCAACAACTTGTATCCATTTGGTTTTTCCAAGACCACATACATCTTCGTACACTATAGTGAGACCTGAATCTGTAAAATATTTCTTAATTTCATCTCTTGTAAAATAGCTAAAAAATCGCTGATATGAACATCCGTAATCATCTTCCTCTTTAACCCCCTCCTCTACCCCATCTTCACGCATCTGCTTTACAGCTATATAGAAGAAACCATTAGTTTTAAGTTTCATAGCAATCTCTTGTACTTTTTTTAGTGATTCAGTTTTAGGTACATGGAGCAGAACTGCTTGCATAAAAATCCCATCGAAAGTGCCTTCTAGTTCTCTAATATCAGCTAAGTCTAGTACTTGGAACAAAGCATCAGGAACTTCTTGTTTTGCTAATCCTATCATTTCTTCTGAAAAATCTATCCCTGTAACCTTAAATCCTCTATCCATTAGGTATTTTGATTTTGTACCGGCTCCACAACCGATATCAAGCACCATATCTCCTGGCTTAAAAAAAGAAATAAACTTATTAGTTCCTTCTATCCACCAATCGTCATGTGCATGGTCTTTATGCCATTCTTTAGCTATTTTATTGTACGTTGCTCTTAAGTTCATTATTTAATTTTAACATAGTCAAAAAGTCATATGAAAATAAATACCCCACATATGTGGGGTATTTATTTCTTCTATTTAACGAGCTAGAGCTAGTATCATACCTCCCCAGCATTTCTTGGAGTATTTCCAAGGATTGGTTCCGTATTTTTCATACAATCCCCTAGCGTAGGTTACGTTTCCTTCTAGTGTATATAAGTCTATACCCTTCTCTAAAGCGCTATCTAAATGAAAGTCTTCATTGATCTGCATAACTCCTACATCACGACGGTTCTGTTCTCCTCGGAGTACGTCACCATTATGATCAAACTGTCGGAATCTTGACTCACACTCTGCTATTTCAGTCATAATAGGTATATCAGAGAAATATACTCGTGTATATTGCTCAGTATAAGCAGATGATTGTGTTACCTCCCCTATTACTTCTATACCAACATGAGTTGGGTTCATAATAGTTGTAAGCATAAATGTTAATATTGTAAATATCATATTTAAAATTTATTGTTGTAAAGCCAGTTAATTAATTAGACTCTTAAACAAAAATCCGGCGCGTAGCCGAATATACATATATTATAGCACCTGTATTAATCTTGTCAAGAGTTATATGGCGCTTAAAACAAGGCTCAAATAACCCCCATCATTATATTTATAGAAGTAAGTACTGCGCTAATAAAGCCTGTTAACAATGCTAGATTTTGCTTGTCGTAATACCATTTTTTTATATGGGTCATATTTGTTATTAACTTGATGATTTTTATAATCTATTCACAAACTTTGTCTATAATTACATCATAGGCTTCATCTACTGAATTAACTAATGTATATATTTTAGAATCTGCTTCAGACACTGTTTTGTATTTTTTTATAAGTTCTTTATCGATCCATTCAAGAATAGGAGTCCAAAACTCTTTTCCTACTAATATAATAGGGATCGGTTCAATCTTTTTTGTTTGTATAAGTGTGGCGATTTCAAAAAATTCATCGAGTGTTCCAAATCCTCCTGGAAAATATATGTATACCTCAGAGGCGTATGTAAGCATTACCTTACGTGTAAAGAAATGATCAAAGTCTTCTGAGTCTGTAACGTATCTGTTATCAGATTGTTCTTCCGGAAGATCTATATTAACACCGACTGAATTACCTCCTGCTTCACAAGCTCCTTTATTTGCAGCTTCCATGACTCCTGCTGCGCCACCTGTAATGATTGTAAATCCTGAATCTGAAAGCTTGTACGCTAAGTCAACAGCAAGCTCATAAGATTTATTACCAGGCTTACACCTAGCAGAACCAAAGAAAGTAGCAGCTAGATCGTACTTACGAAGTAACTCAAAACCTTTAATAAACTCTGATGTAATTCCTCCAACTCTCTCGGCTATACTTTCGTCGTCTATATACCGCAATTCTCTCTTAACAAGGCATATCTTCTTTGTCACCATTTTATGTTTTGTTTTTTCTTCTGATTTCATATTGTTAATATATATTATATCATCTTAATTTTTAACCCACGGTATATCAAATTGTTCGAACTCTGGAAGGAGTTTTTTGTCATATAATAATCTAGACGCAACCTCGCCATGAGAAAGTGCTCCAGTAAGCGCATTGTGTGGTTCTGGCTCATTTGGAATACCTGTGTAATTAAGCACCACATCAAGATTAAGAACCGAACGATGTTTTTCAATCTCAACCTCTCCCCCACTTTTTACAATATGCATCCACGCAAGTGTATGCGTATCTAGCGTCCTGTATGCAAGATTCCAATTTAATCCAGCTCGCTCAGACCCTGCTTTAATGTAATCTCTATCGAAAGAAACATTTTGTCCAAGCAGTGTGCGGTCGTTAATCTTCTCAGCCCACTCTAAAAACAATTCTACTATCTCACCTTCTGTCTTTTTATTCGGGTCAAGGATTTCTTCTTTAGTAAAGCCGTTTACCTCAAGTGCTTCGTCCATAATATGCGCTCCGTCCCAAATACGACACTCCTCATAAAACCTATTTGTAGGCTCGTCAAAATCAAAAGCTCCAATACTCACTATTGAGTGTTTGTGATATTCAGTTCCTGACGCCTCTACATCTATTACTATCATTGTACTAGTGTACAGCTTTTAGCTTATGACTTCCAGTTTTTATTAAGGGATTCATTTTAGTAGTAAATCTAAGTACATTATTTTTTGAGACAAATTTAAGCGCTGTCAGTAAAACTAAATTTTGGTATATTTATATGAAATATTGTATAATTTTCTTAGGTAAAATCGTTTTAATGAAAGGGTAAGACGATGGAGTGTAAACGATGCGGGAAACTGGTTGGTTTAATACATAATTGTCCTAGCGATAATTTTTTTGACTTAATCAAAATAATCCTTAGTAACTTCCTTGCAATCTTTTCGCGGAAGGCCAAAAACTGAACATGAGGGGCATCTTCAGGGGTCAAATTCAAGAACAGTGACATAATCACGCCGCCATATACAACGAAAATCGTCGTGTGGCGGTTTTCTTTTTTGTAATTTAATACCCAAAATCACTTCGTTCTTCTACAAAACAGGAGCATTAATCTCCCAAATATAGAAGTATGTGAGATATATGGAAGTATGAAATGGTTTGATTAAAGAGTTGTTTTTATGGTGAGTATATGTTAGAAATGAACTAGAAAATCAACTACGAGGAAAAGAACATGGTCACGCAAAAGGAAAAGGATAATTGTACGCCACCAGCTGGCAAATTTCTGATCGTCCATGTCGACCCGAGAGATCACTGGCCCACACCACATGGGGAACCTGTGGACACTATCGAGGAAGTCCGCGCTTTACTCGACAATATGTTCCCCAGCATGCGCGAAGCTATACGGGTGTTCAACGATAAAAGAAGAGACGTCTCAAATTTGATTCATAGAACCACCTGAACAGATAAGTCCCATTTAGTCACCGGGACATTTCTTTACTTTTTAAGGTGCAAAACATACAGGTTCTAACCATCAAGAGGACTGCGTTTTGTATTCACGCAAGCGTGAACAAATCGGGAGTATTAATATGTTGTCCGTGTTCTTTAATGAAATCCTTGATAGCCAGAGCTTCTTTTGGAGCTTCTTCCTCTGAAACATCTGGATATGAGGAATCTTACTAAGCGTATTCAGTTCGGCTGGCGTTTTTTTATTATGGCCACTACTTCAACCCTTTGCAATTCGCTGCTGGAGTATATCCAGCTATCTGAGCTTCCTTTATTGAGTCAAAAGTGATGAGGTTTTTATCTGCTATACGCTTTGCACCAGCACACCATGGAAAATGATATTTTGAGCCATTTCTGGACGCTAGAACCTCTCCTGTGTTTGAATTTGCGAGTTCTGTGTTTCCTACTGATGCTGATTGTGAGATATTTCTTTCAACAGTAACTTGTGTCTTTTTTACATCTTGTACTGATAGTCTACCTAATCCAAACCCTCCAAATCCAACAAGTATGATGATAAGTACAATAAGTAAATCTACAGGAGGAAACATTAGAAATACTTTGATTTTTAGCTTGATTTTTTGGACTATTTCTCGTATACTCTTCATATTAAATTAAGTATAAGTATACCAATAAAGATTCATGGCACATAGAAAAGCGGGTGGTACAGCAAAAAACCTGCGAGATTCAAATCCTCAATATTTAGGCACTAAACTCTACGATGGGCAAAAAGCTCAAGTAGGTTCTATTATCGTACGTCAACGTGGCACAAAAATCTTACCAGGAAAGAATGTAGGACTTGGCAAAGACCATACTCTATTTGCTCTCAAAGACGGTTTAGTAAAATTTAGAGATCAACGAAAGATAAGATTTGATGGACGTACTTCTGTAAAGAAAGCAGTAGATATACTCTAAAAAAAACCAAAAATGAAAAATTAACGAAATACTTGCAATTAGGCCAAGTATTTTTGTTTATTAGATCATCAACAGTTTAATAAAAGTTTAATAATTAATTTCTGTTCTCGTAATTTCTCTATTGGTATAAATATAAACGTAGGACTCTACTAGCTCACGCCAGTAGAGTTTTACATTTATGCTCGCTGGTAATATAAAGTAAACAAATATATCTTACACGTAAAATGTCTTTGTTTTAAAAATCACGACAACTTCAGTTGTCGTGATTTTTAAAATTAGTTTGAATAAAATTCGATTTTTATTTATTTGATTGCAAACTATTTAGCCAAAACATTTAATTTAAAAAACGTCTTATTTTCGCCCATAGTAACATTTATAGTATATTTACCAACTTCTTTAATTGCTTTATCTAGTGAAATTATATTAACAGGAACATCTACATGCACTTGTTCTTTTAACTCTTTAATAATGTCTTCTACTGTTATACCTTTAAATAAGCTCCCTTTGTCACTTGCTTTAGCCTCTATCTCTAAATGTACGCTTTTTAAAGAATCAAATGTTTTTTCTAATAAATCTTCCTTTATACGATCTTCTTTAGTTTGCTCTTTTCTCTTCTCTTCAATAGCCTTTATACGCTCAGGTGTAGCGCGCTCTGCAAGCCTGTTTGGTAGTAAAAAATTCATAGCATATCCGTCAGAAATGTCCTTTACTTCATGTTTTTTTCCAGAACCCTTTACATCACTTAGTAGTATTACTTTCATATGTAGTCAATTATAGCAGATTTAAGACAATATGGATATTATTCGTCTTTGAATAAAAATTTAGACTTTATCCTTTAAGTAGAGTTTAAAGTGAATTAAGAAACTTTACAGCTTTTTCTATTTGTGGATCTGTACCATTTTCAATATCTTCTTTTGTTATCTCAACTTCTATATCTGGTTTTAATCCTTCATCTGAAATTGAATTACCAAGTGGTGTAAGCCATCTTGCTATTGTTACTTTAAGAGATGTATCGTCTGTAATATCTACTAATTCTTGTACTGATCCTTTACCATAAGAACGTTCTCCAATTAATGTTGCAATATTATGCTCCCTTAATGCTCCTGCAAGTATCTCAGAAGCAGATGCTGATCCACGGTTTATAATTATCGCCATCTTCAGGTTTTCGTTAAAAATATCATACCCTTTAGATCGATACACTACTGATTTTTTATCACTACCAAAATTCTCCTCCACTACATTTTTTCCTATTGGTAGAAACCAGCTTGCCATATCTACAGATGCCTCAAGATAGCCACCTGGATTTCCACGAAGATCAAGAATTAATTTATTTGATCCTGAAGAAACAAATTCTCTTAACGCCTCTCTAAACAGATGTTG
Organism: uncultured Candidatus Saccharibacteria bacterium; assembly: GCA_964625905.1. Classification (GTDB taxonomy): domain Bacteria; phylum Patescibacteriota; class Minisyncoccia; order Phycocordibacterales; family JABMNX01; genus JABMNX01. Next base: position 6,616 of record CAZVBS010000018.1, read on the forward strand.
AGAAAATGCAGAAAAGTTATAAAGTTGAATAACATACACACCATCTTCTCTTAATCCGGCTCCATCTTCTTTGTTTGTGCTAATAGTTGGGATCTGTATAACATCGCGTACTACTGATATTGTAAGCATTTCTGACTCGTTCTCTCTTTTTATAGTAAATACAACTTCTGTTCCTCGTTCTCCACGTATTAGTTTTACAGCTCTATCAACTGAAAACTCTTTTGTACTCTCTCCATCTATTTCTGTTATTTTATCTCTACTTAAAATACCGGCACGATATGCAGGAGTATCTTTAAGTGGTGACACCACTGTAAGAACACCATCACGTATACCAATCTCCATACCAACACCTTCAAAATTACCACTTATATCAGCCTCAAATATTTCAGCATCAGCTGGTGGGAAAAAAACAGTATAAGGATCGTCTAGAGATCTTGTTAGGCCTTGTATCATTCCCCACACTTTTTCTTGATCAGTTACTTCTTTTTCTGAATTTGAAGATGTATATTTTTCATTAATAACATTCCAAGCGATCCATAGTGGAGAAAAATCCACATCTTCTGGACTTTGAGATATTTTTTCTGAAAAAGCTTTTTCTTCTAAGCGTTCTACTTTACCCTCTCCAATAAATACTCCTAAGAAAAAAATAAAAGAAAGTAGTACAAAAGATCCTATCGCTATCTTAATTTTTTGTTGTTGATTTAATTGTTCCATAATTAATTACTGACTATTATCTCAAAATCATGCAGATGGGTCAATTTATCTGCACACCAACATTGTTGCTACTGTGTGTGATTTTGAAAAATATTGAAATAATTTAAAAGATAAATAAGAAAACGAAAATCTAATAACAAATCAACAGCACAAAAAATGATAAGAACAATGTTGGTGTGAATGAGAATATAACCACAAGACTCTATTGTAATCATCTAAAAGAATGTTTACAATTAAAGTAAATGATTTCAGTTTATAAACATAAGCATTTAACATGGATTGATTTAGAATCTCCTACACCAGACGAGGTTCGTAATATCATGGACGATTATGATATTGATCCACTTGTCGCAGATGAATTACTACTACCTACACTAAAACCCCGTGTAGATACTTATTCTAATTTTATTTATCTTATCCTACACTTCCCTGCTTTCAAACACACACACAAAGGAGACACAAACCAAGAGATAGATTTTATAATTGGAAAAGATTTTCTTATCACTACGCGCTATGACAACGTAGATCCACTTCATAAGTTTTCTAAAGTATTTGAAGTTAATTCTGTTTTAAATAAAAGTGATATTGGAGATCATGCTGGGTTCTTATTTTTCTACATGGTTCGTAAACTTTACAAATCGCTAGAACATGAACTTGAATTCATTAATGACTCACTTGAGATAATAGAAGAAGATATATTTGAAGGCAAAGAAAAAGAGATGGTTGTAGCTATTTCCAGCATAAGTCGTGACCTACTCAACTTAAAGCAGGCACTTAATCCACACGAAGAGATATTGTCATCATTTAATGAGGCTGGAAAAGTATTTTTTGGTAATAATTTCTCAAATCATCTAAACTCAATCATGGGTGAGTATTTTAGAATCAAAAACAGTATGTCAGTCCACATAGATACACTCCACGAATTAAGAGCAACTAATAACTCTCTACTCTCTACAAAACAAAATGAGGTTATGAAAGTGCTTACAATTATGGCGTTTGTCACATTTCCACTTTCACTTATAGCTTCTGTGTTTGGTATGAATACTGTAAACATGCCTTTCGTCGGCGGACCATTTGATTTTTGGATTGTTATGGGCATAATGGGATTTGCAGGCTTCCTTATGTTCACCTTCTTTAAGAAAAAAAAGTGGCTGTAATATAATTTAAAACCATTTATGAGTTTCAACTTACTTTCGTTTTTTAAGAAAAAATACAATAACTCTCCTGTAAAAAAAGAATCCGTACCAATCCGGCTTTTTAACTCTATCTCGAAGATGAAAGAACAATTCGAACCAGTAAGACAAGGTAATGTGTATATGTATAGCTGTGGACCAACTGTTTATAGTACGGCACATATTGGTAATCTTCGCTCATATGTATTCTCTGACACGCTCAGGCGTATGTTTGAATATAATGACTATAAAGTAAAACATGTCATTAATATCACTGATGTAGGACATCTTACATCTGACAGTGACAGTGGTGACGACAAGATGATGACTGCACTCAAGACAGAAGGTCTGCCAATCACTCTCACAAATATGAAAAAAATTGGCAGTAAATATATAAAAGAGTTTAAAGAAGATTTAAAAGAGTTAAATATTAAAACACCTTTTGCGTTTCCTCGGGCAAGTGATCATATAGACGGACAGATAGCGTTTATAAAAACACTAGAAGAAAAAGGCTACACTTATACACTTAAAGACGGTATATATTTTGAAACGAAAATGTTTAAAAATTATGGAGCGCTTGGCGGTATTTCTAAAGAAGACGCCGATACAATCTCTCGCATAGGAAAGCGAGATGATAAACACACTCAACAAGACTTTGCTCTATGGAAGTTCTCTACAACAAAAACTGATTCAGACAAAAAACTCGGATGGAAATCTCCGTGGGGAGTTGGCTTTCCTGGTTGGCATATAGAGTGTAGCGCAATGTCCTCACAGTATTTAGGTAAGCAGTTTGATCTTCACACAGGAGGAATTGACCATAAACCTATTCACCACAACAATGAAATAGCCCAAACAGAAGCAATCACAGGAAAGAGGTTTGTTAATTATTGGATGCATAACGCTTTTATTACTATAGAAAACAAAAGAATCGGTAAATCAGAAGGAAACGCAATATTTCTTCGACATCTTTCAGATAAAGACTTCCCTGCTTTTACATATCGGTATTGGTTATTAACTGGACATTATCGTTCGCATATGAATTTCACATGGGAGGCACTAGAAGGAGCTAAAACAGCTCTTATAAAACTTCATAAACAGTTCCTAGATCTTGGGTCACAAAACGGCACTATCGACACTTCATATCAAGAGCGATTTCATAAGTTTATTAACGACGATATTAACACAGCACAAGCAATAGCGCTCTTGCATGAACTAATGAGTGATAAATCTGTAAACAAGAAAGATAAACGTGTCACGATTTTAGACATGAACCGTGTACTGAGTATCGGTTTTATAGAGTCATATAAGCAAATGGGTACCATGCTTAAAGGTGAAACAAAGAAAATATCTGTTAAAAAAGCTTCAGATGATATTCAAGAGCTTGTAGAAAAGCGAGAGGAGGCAAGAAAAGACAAAGATTGGAAGTCTGCAGACTCCATACGAGAAAAACTAGACAAAAAAGGGATTGAGGTTTCTGACACCAACGATGGTCCTGAGTTAACTCAGAAATAAAGTTATCTCTAGTATTATTGACTACGGTCCTTTTTTTGTGTATATATTATATTAGATGAACATCTTACAATGGGAGTATTTTGTTATGAGTAATACTGATTTAAAGTGCGCTTTAGGTTGGTCGGCACCTACAATTACATCTTCTGTGGCTTTTGGTTTCTTCTTAGGACCCACTTTAATGACTATATCCTTGGTGGCTGCTGTTATAACCTCTGTCATAATATTTGGCCTTTCTACTTATCTAATGAGAATCAGGAAGGGGGCGACGGGCGGGATGGAGAGTGGTCCAATGATTTCTTTAGGAATTCTCGTTCTTGCGTGGGTCGGATCCATTTCTTCATACAGCTCCTTTGCAGAATATCTTTGGTATTTACCAGGATTCACTGTTGCTCTTTTCTTGTCAGGAGTCTACTGTGTTTACAGAGGTCTTTATGAAGGTCCAGTGTGGGGCTGGAAGCCAAAAACAATTGATTCCGTGGGCACACGGTGTGGAACAGGAAATACAGAATGTGATCTTTGAATAATCCCCTTAATAACCACAAGAAATTAACAAAAGGCGTAGAATTTCAATGTTCTGCGCCTTTAACTTTATGCTACAATTCTCGCATGGCAAAAGGCGTTCGTATTCCACCTCAAAACATAGACTCAGAAAAAGCTCTTCTTGGTTCTATTATGCTTAAACCAGAAGCAATGCATGACATTATAGATACAGTAAAACCTGATTCCTTTTATAGTGAGAAGCACCGAATTATATATAATTCAATGCTTGAACTTTTTGAAAAAAACGAACCAATCGATATTCTATCACTCTCAACAAAACTAAAAGAGAAAAAACAATTTGATCAAATCGGTGGTGGTACATATTTAACAGAGCTCGTAGACTTTGTTCCTTCTGCAGCAAACGCTAAACACTACGCAGAAATAGTGCAGAAGAAGTTTATGATGCGTAATTTAATCTCAGCAGCTGACCATATTTCAGAGCTTGGATACAATGAAGAAAATGATATCGAATACACACTCGACTCAGCACAGTCAAGTATTTTTGAAGTGACTAACTCTCCCACCCTTCAAAAATTTATAACAATCAAAGAAACACTTTCAGAAGCATGGGAAAGAATAGAACTTCTACACCAATCAAAAGACGAAATACGTGGAGTTAGAAGTGGTTTTAAAGGGCTCGATAATCTACTTGCTGGATTTCAGAAATCAGACCTAATAATTATCGCTGCACGACCATCAATGGGTAAAACTGCCCTAGCGCTAGATATAGCCCGTCAAGCTGCAGTAAATCATAAGACACCTGTTGGCATATTCTCTCTTGAAATGAGCTCTCAACAGCTTGTAGACCGTATGCTAGCGGCTCAATCAAGCGTTAACGCATGGAAATTGCGCACAGGAAATCTATCAACAGATGAAGAGTTTGATAAGCTTCAGGCCGCCCTTAGTACACTCTCTGAAGCCCCTATTTATATTGACGATAAGTCCTCAAGTAATGTACTCCAAATGCGTTCAGTTGCTCGACGACTTAAACACGAGAAAGGTCTTGAGCTTATAATAGTCGACTATCTGCAGTTAATAATGCCAACTCAAGGTAAAAGTGCCGACTCAATGGTTCAACAAGTAACAGAAATATCTAGAGCGCTTAAAGGAATGGCTCGTGAGCTTGATATACCTGTTATAGCGCTGTCACAGCTCTCACGTGCTGTTGAACAACGCAGAGGTCGTCCTCGTCTATCAGACCTACGTGACTCAGGTTCTATTGAGCAGGATGCAGATGTAGTAATGTTTATTCACAGAGATGATAAAATGAATGAGAACTCAGACAAACCAAACATAGCTGAGATTCTTGTAGAAAAACATCGAAATGGTCCGGTCGGTAAAGTAGACTTGTATTTTGACGAGCAAAAAACAACCTTTCTTTCAATTGATAAGAGTGATTTCGGAGACACCAGCAACTCTTCAGACGGCGACGATTTTTAATTATTCACAAAAAATATCCTACTTAGTGGTCGGACCACTAAGTAGACCTAAAAGCTATTTATGGATAGTATTCAAAAACTTACAGAACTTTTAAAACGATTACCTGGTATTGGCCCACGTCAAGCTGGTCGTTTTGTATATTTTCTACTCTCTTCTTCACCTAGTTACCGAAGTGAATTAATAAGACTTATAGGATCAATTAAAGATGATACAAAATCATGTACAATGTGTACTCGTTTTCATTCTAATCATAAAGACATTTGCTTAATATGCGCGAATAAAAACAGAGATGCTTCCACTCTCATGCTTGTAGAGAAAGACGTAGACTTAGATAATATAGAAAGCGCTAGAGAATATAATGGTCATTATTTTGTAGTTGGTGGCACTATACCAATACTTGATAAAGAACCAGATAAGTCTATACGAATAAAAGACTTAGAGCGTATCGTAACAGCTCGTCAAAAAAAAGGACTTAAAGAGATAATACTTGCCTTTTCAATAAATCCTGAAGGAGAAAATACTATTCTACATATACAAAAAACTCTTGAACCAATAATATTCACATCTGACATAAAAATATCAACTCTCGGACGAGGACTCTCTACTGGAAGTGAGCTTGAGTACTCTGACTCAGAAACAATAAAAAGCGCTCTGAAAAACAGGATGTAGGATACTCGTTATAAACAAAAACCTTACGATATATCGTAAGGTTTTTGTTTATAGTAGTTTTGTATATTATTTTATAGCTTCAATCTTTACTTTTGTGAAAGGTTGACGATGTCCGTACTTTTTAAAATAACGACTCTTTGATTTAAATCGGATTACGTTTATTTTCTTTCCCTTCCCTGTTTCTTGAAATATTGCTGTAACTTTAGCTCCATCAATATATGGAGTCCCGATAGTTGTTGTGTCTTTCCCATTGTCTACAAGAAGTATTTTATCGAAAGTTACTTTGTCTCCTTCTTTGAATTCACCATCAAGTTTCTCAATAGTTAATTCATCACCAACATATACAACATATTGCTTCCCTCCTGTTTTAATAACTGCAAATTCTTCTGTTTTTGGAGTTGTCTTTGACACAGCTACTTTAGCCACCACCTTAGGCTCTGCTGTTTTTGGCTCTTTTGTTGGTTTTTCAGCTACTTTTGTGTCAGTCATAGTCCGAGAATAATACCTTTAAATTGTCAAAAGTGCAAGAGGTTAAATGTCTTAATAGATACGATAATAGATCATATTTTGACTACAATCATTAAATTCAGTATAATTATAAGTGGGAAAGATCTTTATTAACACACCTACTCCCTGTCGTCAGCAGATCTAAGGAGTTACGTGATGCAATTCACAACTTACGGCACCCGCGGTTCGACCCCTGGTCACC
>CAZVBS010000019.1:0-12168 GCA_964625905.1 uncultured Candidatus Saccharibacteria bacterium
TGGAGAAAAAAGAGTAGGAAACCACCTATCTCATCAGGTAGTATTTAATAATCTTCATAGGGATGATGTGCAATTAAAGATGTTGGAGGATTGGATGAAATCGTACAACATAGAAGAACTTGTTTCTTTTGATAAAGATGACAATATTGTACTAAATAAAGATTTATCTGAACTTGTTCCAAATGAAGAGCGAACTGTTGGTATGTCTAAGCACGCTGACGGTAGTAAGATAAAAGAATTGAATTTACCTAAAGTGTCAGAATCATTTTATGATTTTGAAAAGAAAAGTTGTTTAACCACAGACTCAATGCAAACCGCTGGTGAATATATGGCGAATGTTTTTAGTAAAAATAATGAAGAGAAGAATTTTAGGTTATTTAGTCCTGATGAAACTTATTCTAATCATTTACAAGCAGTATTTAACAAAACCTCACGAGCGTGGCAATGGCCGACAGAAAAATGGGATAAAGATTTGTCAAAAAATGGGAGGGTTATAGAGTTACTTTCTGAACATACTCTATTTGGTATGCTCTGGGGTTATACGATAACTGGAAGACATGGGATATTTGCTACATATGAAGCATTTGCACAAATAATAGCTTCGATGGCAGATCAATATGCTAAATTTGTTAAAATTGCTAAACAGGTTAAATTTCGCAAACCAATTCCTGGACTTACTATAATATTATCTTCACTATTGGAACGACAAGACCATAATGGATTCTCGCATCAAAACCCATCTTTTATTGCTAGTATGCTTGATCGTGATTTAGATATTGTAAACTTGTATTTCCCAGCAGATAAAAACCTCATGTTAGCAGCCGTTAACGAAACATTAAGCTCAAAAGACTCGTTAAACATAATCGTATGTGGTAAAAAAATGAGTCGTAATTGGCTTTCAAAAGAGGAAGTCCAAAAACAGTCAAGGGATGGAATTATGACTTGGAATTTCTTATCAGATGATAAACCAGACTTAGTTGTGGTTACTTGTGGAGATTACGTTACTGAAGAAGCTGCTATAGGAATTAAGCTGTTTAGAGCTACTGTTTCGGGTATAAACGTAAAATTTGTAAATGTGTATAGACTAGACATACTTGCTGATGCTCTTAATAACACCTACGCAAAAGAGAAACTAGAGGAGTGTATTACAAAAGACAAACCTATTGTATTTAATTTTCATGGATACCCAGCCACCATCAAGAAACTTTTATTTAATCACCACGTATCTGAAAGAATTATAATAAATGGTTATGAAGAAGAGGGTTCTACAACTTCACCATTTGATATGATATCTCGCAATGGATTATCACGTTTTCATCTTGTAAAAGATTTGTCTTTACTTGCTCATTCAGAAAAATTAATATCCTCGGAAGAACTACACCGAATAACTGGAAAGATGGATGATAAACTTGCGTGGGAAAAAGAATACATAAAAGAGCACGCTATAGACCCTGAAGAAATTCGAAACTGGGAGATTTAGTATAAATTTAATTTGTAAATAAAAAATAATATGTCAACACTGATAATAAATCCTGGTTCAACTACTGTTAAATACACGCTGTTTGATGATGATGTAGTTCTAAGTGAAAAAAGATTTGAAGACCTAAACGAACAAAAACTGTGGTTAACTACGCTAACAAATGTCGAAAAAATAGGTATTCGTATTGTTCATGCTGGTAATCTTACAAAACCAACAGAAATAGACGAGAATGTAATCAAGCAAATTGAAAAATTCAAATTGTTCGCTCCTATACATAATAAAATAGCTTTAGATGTTATACATCTTATAAAAGTAGTCTTTGAGAATGTTTCAATAATCGCAGTCTTCGATACTGCATTTCATACACAAATACCAAAATATGCGAGTATATACCCTATACCAAACAACTTAACAGAAAAATATGATTTACATCGATACGGTTTTCACGGCACTGCTCTTACATCAGTTTTAGAACAAACAAACAACATGTTTATAGAACGTGACAACACAACACCAAGTCGCGTAATACTCGCGCACCTAGGTGGTGGTTCTACAATAGCTGCTGTAAAGAGTGGTGTGTGTGTAGATACAACAATGGGATTAACTCCTCTTGAAGGAATAATGATGAAGACTCGAAGTGGCAACATAGACCCCGACTTACCAAAAATTTTATGTAACATTACAGGTAAAAGCATCGACGAAGTCTCAGAAATCTTAAATACTCAATCTGGTTTCCTTGGTCTAACAGGTAGTGAAGATACTAAAGATATTATTGAAAAAGCACAACAAGGAAATGAGAAAGAAAAATTAGCATTTGATATTTTTGTTTATCAAATAGTTAAACAGATTTTCGCGTATTATGGTGTGCTACAAGGATGTGACGCCCTTGTGTTTTCTGGAGGGATTGGGTTTGGAAATTCATATTTAAAAGAAACTGTTGCAGAAAAAGTAAATCTGATTATTGATAAAAATATTATATTCTCTTTTGAAGCAGATGAAGCTAGAGAACTGCTTAAGATTGTGCTGAAATAAATAACATAACTAGCTGAACTACTTGTTTATAAACAGCCAGGGTACTCTTGCTGTTTATTTTATTAAACTGTTTGCATTTTAAAACACCTTCGTGCATAGTCACTAATAGAATAACCTGTATTAATTGGAGGAAAAAATGAACCTCAAACATATCTATGATATTTCCTTTGTTCCTCCTCAAGGTTCAAAAGAAATCAATCCTCATATAGTGTTCTCTATGGATGAGCAATATCTTGAAGAACTTCAAGAAAAACTCTGCATTATAACTGAACGACTCAAGGAGTACAAAGACGAGTATTTTGGTACTGATCTAGAATTTACGCCACTTAGCAAAGATGTTTTTGGTAACTATACGTTCGGGTGTGGCAGATGCGGGTATATGTACATCGACAACAAAGTTATCTACATTCACTTTGAGTTAACACTTAATGTAGATATTCACCACATATCAATGACTATGTTTTTATTGCTTAAAGTTTTGAATTTCTTTGTCTATGATGAAGAAATTGAGAACCCTAACAATATTCAATTCTTACAACTTGATACAGTGTGTCAGATAGGACATCATGGCCATTCCATAAGCGGATCCGTGTCTCCAAAACTCGGCGCATGGCTTAAGAAACAAGGGGAATGTCTAGAGGACGAAAGTGCTTTCTCTAATGTTTCTTTGCTAGATGTTGAAAAGACAATGCGGCAGACATGGAATCAATTTACGGAAAGGAAACTTGAGGAAAGTCCACGCGAGTGTCGCGCAATCATAGTGCGTAGTGGACGATTTAGTCTTGTGTGTCCTGGAGATGCGTGCGACGTGTCCATTTATCCTGATCAAGTATACGGTGATGAGATAGGAACTATGTCGGTGAGATTTGCCTGTCACAACCTAGACGTCGCAAAGCAACAAATAACACTTGTTGCTGGTCTTGCAAAACTCTGTGAACTTGCACGAAAGGATACGTAATATCTAGCCCCCGAAGGAGTCCTGCTCTTCATCGGGGCTTCTTTTTTTGCCACTTTTCTTATACCAATACATTTTTCACGGAAAGCTGTCATTGTTTGTGTGTATGTTATGCTCAATACCATATCCAACAAACAGCTACACGCAAACTTCATAATTTTGGCTACTAAACTTCGTCTCGCGCTCAATATAACCCGTTATACTTCGCGCTCCGACTTGTTTTTCGCTCAAAATTCTGAAATTTGTTAATGTGTAGAGGTTAGCTGGATATTATATAACATGAAAACTGAACCTATATATGACGTTATTGTAATAGGCGGAGGACCTAGTGGTATGATGGCTGCTGGAAGAGCTGGTGAGCTCGGCGCTAAAGTTCTCTTACTTGAGAAGAACAAAGAGCTTGGTAAAAAGCTAAGTATTACTGGTGGCGGTAGGTGTAATATTACAAACGCCACATTTGATACTAGAGAGTTTTTACGTAGCTTCCTTGACTCACAGAAATATCTTCACTCCCCTTTCTCAGAGTTCTCTGCAAAAGATACATTTACTTTTTTTGAAGAAAAAGGGCTTCCTTTAGTTATTGAAGAAAAAAACAGAACCTTCCCTAAAAGTCAAAAAGCGTCCGACGTAACAAATGTAATGAGAGAATATGTAAAGCAAAATGGTGTGAAAGTGAAAACAAGCACAAATGTTGAATCTGTGAAAAAAAAGAGAATTAAAAATGATGCATTTTTTTCTGTCGAAACAACTAATGGTACTTTTAATGCGACATATATAGTTATCGCTACCGGAGGACTTGCTTCACCCGAAACAGGCTCTACTGGTGATGGATTTAGATTCCTAAAAGAACTTGGGCATAATGTGAGCAAACCAAGCTCAAACGTGGTGCCATTAAAGACTAAAGAAAAGTGGGTACACTCTTTATCTGGAACGTCACTAGCTAATATGAAAATTAGTTTTGCTCAAGATGGTAAAGTGAAAATTAAAAAGACTGGAGGTATTTTATTCACTCATTTTGGTGTTTCTGGACCTCTTATTTTAAACTCATCACACGAAGTAAAAGGACTGTTGCTTAATGGGCCAGTAATTGCATCTATCGATCTATTCCCTGACACAGACGAAGGAGCACTAGATAAAATCCTATTGGAACTTTTTGAGAAGAATAAAAACAAGAAAATTAAAAACATATTACCGGAACTTATCCCAGTAAATATAGTTGAAGTTGTTCTCTCTTTCAAAAAAATACGTCTACTTAATAGCAGTGTTAATACAGTAACAAAAGAAGAGCGTAAAAGATTAGTTAAAAGAATGAAAGACTTAACTTTTGAGATAAGTGGAACACTAGGCTTCGAAAAAGCTGTGTTATCTGACGGCGGAGTTGACCTAGAAGAAGTGAACTTTAAAAACATGAGTTCTAAACTACACCCAAACCTATACCTACTTGGAGATATTCTAGATATAAACCGACCTTCTGGAGGCTTCTCTTTACAGCTGTGTTGGACTACTGGATTTGTCGCAGGAACAAACATAGGAACACGTTTAATAGATCAACGTTTATAGATAAACTCTTAATGAAGACAACACCTAAAATTTACTTTTAAGTGTTGTTTTGTTTTTAGAGCCTTAATTAATATGACTACTTTACAAAAAAATATAAAGAGATATGCTAAAAGTAGATGATTAATCACAAGGAATCGTGTCCACATACCGTTAAAGAGAAACTTTCATTCTTATAAAAAGGAGGACGTAATGTCAGAAGCTAACACTTCGATACATAGTAATACCAATACTGGTAAACCCTTAGACATCATCGAAGAAATAGCAGACGATAATGAATGGATCTCAGATCGACAAAGTGATGTTGAAATCGCTGTCAAAGTATATGGTTATTGGTGCGACTACTCTATGTTTTTTGCATGGAATGACACCGTAAAAACTATACACTTCTCATGTGCCTTCGACATGCGTGTGCCAACGGAAAAACAAAAACAGGTTCATGAACTTCTAGCCTTGATAAACGAAAAGTTGTGGATTGGACATTTCGGGATATGGGACGAAGAAGGGTTGCCAATGTTTCGTCATACACTACCACTTCGTGGCACAAATGGACCAAGTAAAGAACAACTGGAAGATATAGCTGAAACAGCAATCCTTGAATGCGACCGTTTCTATCCAACTTTTCAATACGTGATCTGGGGCAACAAGAGTGCCGAAGAAGCAGTAGCACTCTCTATTGTCGACACTATTGGAACTGCGTGAATTACTTTACGCCCTCTTACCTTAATTGGTAAGCAGGGCGTTTCTTTTTTTATACTTCGACTATACACTATTATATACATATTAAAATAACGAATACTAGATAAATTTGGCTTAGCTTCATGATATAATACACTCTAATGGAACGCTCACACTTAACTAAATTTCTTACTGTACAAAATGTACTTTTCTTTGGACTTCTATCATTAGCAACAATAGCTTTTATTTGGCTTATTCAAGATTTTATAATGCCTATCTTTTGGGCTGTGATTCTCGCTATTGTATTCAATCCTATACAAAACAAATGGTTAGCTATTTTTAAAAACAAGACCCTCTCTTCTGTTCTAACACTACTTACTATTGTAGTCGTGTTATTTATACCACTTTGGACTGTTGGAGGACTTGTTGTTCAGGAGTCTATACAAGTCTACAATCGTATATCAAATGAATCAATTGAATCTTCACAAACTAACTTAATAAACAACACTATTGTGGCTCTTAGTTATCTTGAACGATACGGTATAAAACAAGACGTTATTAAAGAAAAGCTTACATCACTGGCTCAATCAACAAGTAGTTGGCTTGCACGACAAGCTGTTGTGCTTGGACAAGCCACCTTCTCTGTAATAATCAGCTTTTTCTTGATGTTATATATTTTATTCTTCTTACTTCGTGATGGTAAAAAGATAGGACAAGCGATCTTTCATGTTCTTCCGTTTGGCCATGAAAGAGAACAAGGTCTCTTTAGAAATTTTACATTGATCACTCGGTCAATATTTAAAGGTACTCTTGTTATAGCTGTACTTCAGGGGTCAATCGGTGGAGTTTTGTTTTGGATTACTGGGATTGAAGGAGTTTTGTTGTGGACTATTGTAATGATGATGTTTTCGATTATTCCTGCTATTGGTCCAGCTATTATATGGTTCCCTACTGGTATTGTGCTCTTACTTACAGGGTCAGTATGGCAAGGAGTAGTTGTATTATCTGGAGGATTTATTGTTATAAGTTTGATAGATAATATATTACGCCCAATACTTGTTGGTCGTGATGCTAAGATACCTGACGCTATTGTACTTATATCTACTCTTGGAGGACTTACTTTATTTGGAATTACTGGATTTATTATAGGTCCAATTATTGCAGGATTTTTCTTATCTATGTGGAAGATATTTGAGGTGGATTATAGAGAAGACCTTGAAACACAAGGGTAAAACCTATTTTAAGTAAAGTTATATAAGATTGCGTATAGCCTATAAGGTGTGTTATACTACGCCTCATAACTAACATAAGTTTTGAATAAGTTCATACGTATTAATGAGAATATAAGAGCAAAAGAGCTCAGAGTGTTAGGCGCCGATGGCGCCGCTTTAGGTGTTTTATCTCTTGAAGATGCACTTTTCAAAACAAAGGAATTAGGGTTAGATTTAATAGAAATTTCACCCGGAGCAAAGCCACCAGTTGCAAAAATAATGGACTATGGTAAGTTTCAGTACGAACTTAAAAAGAAGCAGAAAGAGATAAAGGCTAAATCTCATACTACCGAGACTAAGTCAGTTCAAGTAAAGATTGGAACTGGAGAAAATGATCTTAATTTAAAGGCTCGCCGTGCGTCTGGATGGCTTAAAGAAGGACATCGTGTAAAAATTGATCTCTTTTTGTGGGGACGATATAAGTACATGGAGTTTAATTTTCTTAAAGAGAGACTGGAGAGATTTGTTAACCTTATAACAGAAGATTATAAGATAGCGGATAAGATAAAGAAAAGTCCAAAAGGTCTTACTATAGTACTAGAGAGAAATAAAAGTGGTACTAAAAGTACAGGCGATTCTGATATTTCGCAAAATATCACGTCCAAAGACGGATCATCATCACAAGACATTATGCCCAAAGGCCAAGAAAAAATAGCGCAAGGAGACGTAAAACGATAAATCACAATCATGAAAACAAACAAATCATTTACAAAAAGATTAAAAGTAACCAAGAATGGTAAAGTTCTTGCGCGTACTCCTGGTCAAAACCATTTTAATGCTAAAGAGTCTTCAAAACGAAGACTTAAAAAACAAAAAACCAACATTATTAAAATCTCAGCAAAAATTAAAAGTAGGTTTATGCCCTATAAATAATTCAGACATAATAATTAATTACTAAAATATCATGGCACGAGTAAAAAGAGGAACAACTAAATTAAAAAGTAGAAGAAACACCTTAGCACAGACTAAAGGATATCGTTTTGGACGTTCTACAAAGAAGAAAATGGCATACGAAGCTATTGCCCACGCTGGAAACAATGCGTTTGATCACAGAAAAGATAAAAAGGGTGACTTCAGACGACTTTGGACAGTACGTATAAACGCTGCGGTTCGAGCGTTAAACTTCCCTTCTTATAGTAGATTTATAGATGTACTTAACAAGAAAGAAATAGGACTTGATAGAAAAGTACTATCACAAATTGCAAAAGACAGACCTGAGACTTTTTCTCGAATTGTTGAACAAGCTAAATAAAACATACACTCTAGGAGCACTTCTTTGTTACTAACATCAATGTTGTACTGGTATACTTTCTTTAAACAGTGCCCCGTACTGTTTAAATCTCTCACTGCATCCAAGTCTGTGAGTTTTAATAGAAACAAAATATATTATTAAAACACGCATGACTTGCGTGTTTTTTAAATATTGTTACTTTTGTGTTCAACACCCAAATGTGTTATATATCCAACTCTACTACTTCTCCGCGCTCTGGTGCTACTGCATCTACTTCTAGATAGTCGCGGAGCCGTTGTACTAAAAAAAGAGATGACTTTGGTTCACCCATTGCGACAAAAACTTTCTTTAAAGAGTTTTGTGAGCCTTCAACAAATTCAATCAAATGATCTGAATCCTTGTGTGCAGAAAAACCATGTATTACTCTCACTTCTGCTTTAACCTTAACCCGCTCATTGTGAATGGTTACTTCTTTTGCTCCATCTTGAATTAATCGCCCCAACGTCCCAACTGCTTGGTACCCAACAAGAAGAAGTATATTCTTTGGATCAGAAAGATGTTGCTTCTCATGATGCAGTATCCTACCACCTGAAGACATACCTGAACCAGCAATAATTATTTTCGGGTCTGGCGCTTTAAGAATTGCTTTCGACTCTGATACTTCTTTTGTATCTTCAAATAATGGAAAATTAAATATATCATCGCCTGCTTTAATCTCTGCTTGAACTTCTTTATTAAACAAGTGAGTGTATTTCTTAAAAATATCAGTCACCTTAATCGCAAGCGGTGAATCGAGAAACACAGGAATCTTTGGTAGCACACCGTCTTCAACAAAGTTGTTTATTAAGTACAACAGCAACTGCGTACGCTCTATTGAGAAAGCAGGAATCATAAGAGTACCTTCTCTTGCGGACACATCCTCTATTGCTTTTTTTAATAGTTCCTCTCGCTGTTCTCTGTTCTCGTGGTTTCTATCCCCGTACACACTTTCAATGACCATGTAATCAGCATCGTCTACCACTTCTGTATCTCTGAGAAGTGGCGCTGGCGAATTACCCAAGTCTCCTGTAAACACTATCTTCTTTTCTTTATTATTTTTGCTTTTATCTTTATACGTAAACTCAACCATGGCTGAGCCGAGAATATGTCCTGCATCCTTAAGGAATATTGAGATGTCTGAAGATAAAGACTCACTTTTATGATAGTCTATCTCTCTCCAAAGAGAAAGTGCCTTCTCTACATCATCTGCGCTATATAACGGCTCTGTACCAGTGTCTTTAGCCTCACGAGCAAGAATCCTCACAGAGTCGGCAAACATTGTCTCAGACAAGTCTTTTGTAGCTCTGGTCGAGAATATAACTCCATTAAATCCTTCTTTTACTAACTTTGGTATAAGTCCTATATGATCTGCGTGCGCATGTGTTGCAATAAGATAATCGATACTTAATGCGTCGTACGCAAATGGTTTTTTATTAAACTCGTCGCTATATTTCTCCCCTTGAGTTAATCCACAGTCTATAAGTATTTTTGTACCACCTAACGTTAAAAGGAAGTTAGAACCAGTTACTGTACCTGCTCCTCCATAAAATGTGATTGTATTCTTGTTTTTGTTTTCTTTATTCATTTTCCTTTTTATGTAAAAATAATTTTATAAATATAAATATTGCAATCGACGCTCCTATAACATCCATAATTAAATCTGTTACCGTATCACTGATAAAGTTTTCTTCAATTGGTATACCAGCAAGAACTTCTAATATCTCCCAACCAATTCCTATAAACACTATACTTCCGCCCGCAATTATTACTACGTTTTGTATGCTTCTATATATATTAACGTATCCAGATTCAAAAAAAAACCATAGTGTCATAAGGCTAACAAAGAGACCGCCTAAAAAATGCATCATAATATCAAACCATGAATACATCCAGTATAGAAAGAATTGCAGCGCAACAATATGGAGCGCTACGATACATACCAATAGTATAGCCCACGAGATAAATAATGGATGTTTATACATACAAGTAAGTTTAATGCAAAAAGTTGAAAGTGAAAAGCGGAAACTCAACTTTAAAAATCTATCTTATTTAGCATATTAAATAGGTTTAATTTTCAAATAAATAATGAAAATTAAGATATTTCTTTTTTGTGAACCTTGGGATATATCGAAAGGTTCATCTTATTATAAAATAATTTACTAAAAAGACTGACCTTCTATTTAAAAATTTAGCATCTACTGAAGTAGAATTCTAAAATGTATTAAGTAAATCAAGAAATCACCCAAATGAATGAGTGATTCCTTGATAAGGGAATGAAAGTACTCGCTCAGTAAATCTAAGTGGGTGTCCTCAGCGATACGCCATGTTGTGCGTATACTTAATACATATCAAACTTCCCTGAACAAGTAACTAAGTGAACAATACTTTCATTACCCTATTTTATTATACTACTACTAAAAAAACTGACAACATAAAAAACGGCCGAGGTACCTCTGCCATTTATTTATGGCTTATATTAAGCGTAATTTAAATTAAATAATACCTTTTAAATCCACACTGTAAATAATTTCCTCTTGAACAAGTTTGTAGTTAATTAATTCATTGTCTTCAAACCAGTGTTTGATTTCGTTTTCGGCTTCACCAACTGAACCTGATGCATGAACAATATTTCGTACCGCTCGCCCGTCTGAATCTGCCATACGATACGAATCAAGAACATAGTCTCCTCGGATAGTACCAACATCTGATGTAAGTGGTTCTGTTCCACCAACAATCTTTCTAACTAACTCAACACTGTGAGCACCTTGCCACACCATAATAATCACAGGGCCAGACGTCATATATTTTTTTAAACTATCTAAAATCTTTGTTGTTACTTCAAGTGGATCTTCAGAAGGAGGAGTAAGTCCTCTTTTCTTATACGACTCAATTGATTTTTCACCTGTAACAGTACGCCATTCTGGATCTAGAGTGTAATGTTCCTCAACATGTTTTTCTTCAGGGACTTGTATCTTAAGACCTACAAGCTTTAA
Organism: uncultured Candidatus Saccharibacteria bacterium; assembly: GCA_964625905.1. Taxonomy (GTDB): domain Bacteria; phylum Patescibacteriota; class Minisyncoccia; order Phycocordibacterales; family JABMNX01; genus JABMNX01. The sequence continues at coordinate 11,237 of CAZVBS010000019.1, forward strand.
TCCTACTCTCTCGTACCTTGCTATAACCTCGCCAATCAATGAGCGTTGTACTCCATCTGGTTTTATAATAACAAGTGTACGTTCTTTGCTGTATTCTGACATATAATTTTTATTTATAAGTATTAATTAAAATATTAGTACGCACTATTATACGCTATCGTTGTATGAGTGCAATCCATTTGTAAGTATATTATAACGATAATGGAAAAGGAGGTGATATACATGATGTTCGGCAACATTAGTGGAAGCTCAGTAGACATTGAAGGTTGGGTGGTATAAGCACTGGCGACGGTGGGTCTGCATTTCTACTGACGACTAGTCGCTAAAACAGCATAATTCTAAATGGAATTGTGCCGTTAAATTTTTTCCTAAAAACTACAAGCTGACACCTGTAAGTTATTTTAAACTTCAGTAAGAATCTCTGGACCGTCTTTTGTGATAATAATCGTATGTTCAAAATGAGCACTTAATGAACCGTCTGCTGTTCTTACTGTAAATCCATCGTCTTCAAAAATAACTTCTTCACCTCCTATATTAAACATTGGCTCGATAGCGATAACCATACCTTCTTTTAATACAGCACCTTCTCCTGCTTTACCATAGTTTGGAATTGATGGCTCCTCATGAACCTTCTCACCAACTCCGTGCCCACACAGCTCGCGCACTATACCGTATTTATGTGGTTTTACGAATGTTTCTATTGCGTGTCCTATATCTCCTACTGTATTTCCCACTTGAGCTGCCTCTATACCTACATACAGTGCCTCGCAAGTAACTTGCATAAGCTTTGTTGCTTCTTTACTCACATTACCAACAGGGACCGTAATACCGCTATCTACGATATATTTACCATGAATAAGCGTTGTATCAAGGCCTATGATATCTCCCTCTTGGAGTACTGTATTTTTCTCAGTTGGTATACCGTGCACAAC
>CAZVBS010000020.1:0-11354 GCA_964625905.1 uncultured Candidatus Saccharibacteria bacterium
ATTTTTTCTCCATCAACCTCTTCTGGTGCACCAATTCCTTTTGGTGTTTTTAATATTATTACAGGCCACCTTGGTGAGACTACATCGACGCCCTTTCTTGCATCATTTTGTATGTCAGTAATTCTTTTATATGCGTTATCGAACACATCTATACCTTGTTCATATATATCTTTATCAATTTCTGAATCAATAAAGTATGGGTAATATCCAAGTCCTTCAAAAAACTTTCGTATATCTTCATCTTCCATTCTTCCAAACACTGTAGGTCCAGATATCTTATAACCATTTAAGTGTAGGATAGGGAGTACAGCACCATCGCCATTTTTCGATGGGTTTATAAATCTATTAGCATTCCAGCTAGCCGCAAGGGGCCCTGTTTCAGATTCTCCATCACCAATTAAGCACACAGTTATTAGATTTGGGTTATCGAGTACTGTACCGTACGAGACAGATAGGGAATAGCCTAGTTCTCCTCCTTCAAGGACTACTCCTGGTGCTTGTGGATTTAAGTGTGATGGATATCCGTACGGAGTTGAGAAATCCTTACACATAGCTTCAATACCTTTACGTGTATACGGGTTTCTGTCCGGATATACTTTTGTTAGTGATTTTTCAACAAATAGGTTTGCCTGAAATGCTGGGAAGCCGTGTCCAGGACCAACAACAAACAGGTAGTCTTTATCAGTTTTGTTTATTAGGCGATTAATGTTTGCATATACAAAATTAATACCAGGACATGTACCCCAATGTCCGAGTAGTCTGTGTTTTATATGTTCGGACGTAAGTTTTTTATCAAGGAAGAAGTTGTCGCGCAAGAAAACCTGTGCCACTGACAGGTAGTCTGTTAGTTGTGTATATTTACGTAGTGTTTCTGCCTCTTTACTTGGTGCGCTTGTAGCCATTAACGAAATTATATCATTAAGTTAGAAGCATTGTAGCTTACTTGCTAAGTTTTATAGCCACATCTTATTTTGATTTGACATAACTGAACCATGGTGGCACATTTTAATTAGAGTAATTGTTTTTCAGAAAATGGGTATAAAAAATGTCTATTCATAGCTAAGTGACATTCGACGTCACCAAGATTTAAATGTAGAGCTTAGATAAGCCAAAATAAACAGCCAGACTACTCTGGCTGTTTATTTTTGGCGATTTTTAATGGAACTCGTTTTGAGAAACGAGTGTTTTTTGTTTTTCGATTCATGGAATCGGTCACTCGTCACTAACCATTTTGCTCCACGCACTCGCAAAATACTAAGTGCGCTCGACCCCGCCTCACTGTCGTACTCGCTTCACTCCGTGCGACATGTTCCGGCTTTCGATTCCCGCCCACAAAGTGTCTTAACACTTTGTTCGTCTCCACTGAAAAAACAAAAAGCGCCAGTAAGGCGCTTAATGTTTTTAATCAGTGGAGACGGCGGGAATCGAACCCGCGTTCAATGAAGGGCTTATGGATGAATCTACAAAGGTGTAGTTTATTTTTTCTACTCGAAAGTAGATTTAAACTTTATATGTATAAAACAAACAAAATCATATAAAGTCGAGTTTCTTGAGTTCGGTTGTAAGTCGAAACATTCTTACTTCCTAGACCGATGTTTATGACATCAAGCAAATCGTATCGGACGTCTGATTTGTTGATGGTCGCTTAGGCCTGAGCGTAAGCGAACTGGAAGTCTTTCATCTGAAAAGGTGAAAGCATTCCGAGTGCAGATTTTTTTGCATCTACATGTTCCAGCTTTTTAAGAAGTTCTGGTCTTCTACCTTGCACATACATATGCTAACGACACTGTCGAAGCCGATCATCCCCCGTCTTCAATCTGACTTTAGTCAGATTGAAGACGGGGAAGTATATATACAGTATTTATTATTTATATCAGTACCGAAAAGTGGGGCGGAATGCTTGTGCAAGTTTGCACAAGCATTCCGCCGGGTGGCTGAGATGATCAGGTCTACAAGACCTTAATTATCTTGGTTAATTCCCGGGGTTCTTCACCGGCGCCGAGGGTCTCGTCCTCTCTTGGAAAATAGTCCCTTGAATGCACGACTGTCATTTGGAGGCAGCCGTCTTCGATGCGGTCACCTTTTTCAAGGTCACATGCGTGGACTGGCTTCGGGGGCACTTTAGGGATGTTGAACCCTCTTTTTTGGACATGAAAGTCTGGATTTCTTCTCGGCATGATATATCCCCCTTCGAGATATTTGATTTCGTGACGGAATTACCACTTTTCGATACTCGTATTATATTTTCAACGTGCTTGTTTCATTTGTCGTTCAATCGCTTTCTTTGTATCGCGTTCTTTTATAACTTCGCGTTTGTCGCGCTTTTTCTTACCTTTTGCGATTGCAATCTCGAGCTTCAAATTTCGTCCTTTATTATACACTGAAATAGGTGCTATTGTCAATCCTCTCTGAGACTCTGCATCAGATAGTTCACCAAGCTCTTTCTTGTTCAAAAGTAGTTTACGTGTTCGTTCTGCGTCATAACTTTTAGGTGTGTTTGCTGCCTGATATGGTGGTATAGTTGCGCCAACGAGAAATGCTTCATCTCCTCTCACAACCACGTGAGACCCTTCAAGTGAGCCTTGTTTACTGCGTAGGGATTTCACTTCATAACCCAAAAGTTCCAAACCTGCTTCGAAGGTCTTAAGTATTTCAAAGTCGAAATGAACCTTTTTGTTTTTAATTAGTGCCATAATTTTATTGAAGTAATTTCTTCAATTCATTACTTGCTATAACATCATCATATCCCATTTGATATGTTTTTTTGAGTCGTATTTTAGAATTATTAAACATGCTCGCATAAAGTCCATGTCTTGGTTTTATGTATATAATATTTTTATCCTCCACGATTGTTTTATTTTTCTTATCATTATATAGATAGTTTTTTAAAATAACCTTAATATGACCTGGTGTAAATAAGGCATATATTCGTAATAATATGAATTCTATTTTTGATTTAATAATAGATGAATTATCTATTAATATTACTATGTCTGCACCTACGTCTCTTGCTTTGTTTATGCTTTTATTGATATTAGTACCCATAAAACCATCCATATATCTATTACCATTTATGCGAACAGTTTTATTGGACACAAGTGGCATTGTTTTTGACGCTATTAATATTTTACGTATGTCGTAGTAACTATCATTACTGTAATATTCAATTAAACCATTTTCTAGATTTCTTACTTCTATAAAGTATTTTATAGAAGTATTTTTTAATAAATTTATATTTAGTTTAGCTTTTTTATTAAAGATAGTTTCAGCTAGATAATCTAAGTCTATTATATTCCACACGCGCCACAAGGATATAAACTCTTTTGTTGACAGTAGATTAAGCCATATTTTTTTTATAAAATCGTATTGTTTTGTTACAAAATAAGCAACAGTACCAGCACTGCCAGAGCTACCAATTACAACATGTGGTTCTGTTAAATTATATTTTTCTACTAATGCTATAAGAGCACCTGCGCTGTAAGCACATCTCATACCGCCACCAGAACATATAATACCTATTTTACTATTTCCTCGCGTATTCATCTTTAAGACTATATCATGGAATAGCTTTTGTTTAAGCTGTTTTCGTGTATAATAATTCCAAATATATGAATTTATTTAACAAAAAAAACAAACGAAGTATTAAGAGAAATACAAAGAATAAAAAAGCCTCAAAGGGTGTATTTCTAGGTAATAAATTAAGAGGTAAAAAGAAACTTTCTGGAAGTGCTCCACAGCTACCTCCAAAGCAACAATTTTTTGCAAATATACTTAGCACCATTCTTATCTTTTTTGTTTTGGTTACGGTGTATTCTTTCATTGTCGGCAGTAATCAAAAACCAGAAGAGATTCCAATTTCACAACTTGCACTCGATATTGAAGAGGGGATAGTTTCTACTATATCGGTAAGCGGTGAAGAAGTAGAGATTATATATGTGGTTGTAGATTTAGTTGACGATTCCTCCCAAGGAATCGCGTCTGATATTTCGCAAAATATCACGTCCAAAGACGGATCATCATCACAAGACATCATTTCTGATTCCTCGCAAGGAATCATGTCCGGAGACCAAGACCAATCATCTGACTCAGAAGAAAAAGAAGTACTTGGAGTCGTTAAGAAATCAAAGAAAGAAGTCGGAACTGCTCTTACGGAGACGCTTGTTAACTACGGTGTTACGAAAGAACAATTAAACTTAGTAAGTATTGAAATAAAGAACCCAAGCGGATTCCGTTTTTGGTTCTTAGCTCTTGCTCCGTTTTTGTTACCACTTCTACTTATTATATTTTTAATCTGGTTCTTATCACGACAAGTAAAAGGGTCTGGCATGCAAGCGTTCTCTTTTGGTAAATCAAAAGCTCGCATCATTGACCCAAATGATAAAAGTAAAAAAATAACATTCAAAGATGTTGCTGGCGCTAAGGAAGCAAAAGAAGAACTCATTGAGATAGTAGATTTCTTAAAGAATCCCAAGAAGTTTTTAAGCATTGGAGCCCAGATACCTAAAGGGATAATGCTTATGGGAGCACCTGGTACAGGTAAAACACTACTTGCTAGAGCTGTTGCAGGTGAAGCAGGAGTACCATTTTTCTCAATTTCAGGTTCTGAATTTGTTGAGATGTTTGTTGGTGTTGGAGCATCACGTGTACGCGACTTGTTTGAACTTGCAAAGAAGACAGCACCAGCAATAATATTTGTTGATGAAATAGATGCAGTTGGACGAGTGCGAGGAACCGGAGTTGGTGGAGGAAACGACGAACGAGAGCAAACACTTAACCAAATCCTTGTTGAAATGGATGGCTTCGAGCCAAACGAAAAAGTGATTGTTATGGCAGCGACTAACCGACCAGACGTACTTGACCCAGCACTTCTTCGCCCAGGACGATTCGACAGACGCGTCACAATCGATCTTCCAGATAGAAAAGATAGAGAGGAAATTCTTAAAATCCACGCTCGCAAAAAACCACTTTACGACGATGTTAGTCTTGAGGTAATTGCAGAACGTACTCCAGGATTCTCTGGAGCAGACCTGTATTCACTTATGAATGAGGGAGCTATCTTAACTGCACGAGAAGACAGAAAAGAAGTAACACAATATGATCTTATACGCTCAATCGAGAAAGTGATGCTTGGTCCAGAAAGAAAGAGTCATGTACTTAATAAAAAAGAAAAGAAGATAACCGCATATCATGAAGCAGGACACGCGCTTGTAGGAAGCGTACTTCCTTATGCTGATCCTATTCATAAGATTTCTATTATTTCACGAGGTCGCGCTGCTGGGTATACTCTAAAGTTACCCTTTGAAGATAAGAGAATGCAGTCAAAGAAAGAATATCTTGATGATATAGCAATGACTCTTGGTGGATATATTGCAGAGCAAATGGTGTTTAGTGATATCACCACAGGACCATCAAATGATCTTCAGGTATTAACAGCACTTGCCAGAGATATGGTAACTAAATATGGAATGTCGGATAAGGTTGGACCAATTGCACTTGAGGGAGATGGCGGACGTCCTATTATGGGAGTCGGAGTCCAAGGAAAAGGATATTCAGAAAAAGTGTCTGCAGAGATTGATACAGAGGTGCATAGTATAATCGACGGGGCATATAAGAAAGCTGAAGATATTCTTATTAAGTATCGTGATGCTCTTGATGCAATAGCAAACAGACTAATTGAAGTTGAAAATATTGAAAGGGAAGAGTTTGAACAGCTTCTCATTGCTCACGGTATAATTCCAAAGAAAAAAGAAGATATAGAGCATAGTAAGTAATCCTTAATTTACTATAATATTAAAGAACATAGTAGATAGGTTTACTATATAAAGAAGTTACGGCGTCCTCTCAAAAAGAGGACGCCGTTTCGTCAAAGAGTATCGCTGTATCAATTGCCTTGTGGTCGGATCCGTGTATCTCGTCATGCATCGTGCAGGTCGTGTGTTCAGCGTATTCAGTTGGTATCAATATTGTGTCGAGAGGGAGACCATCTTCTGGATGTGTGATGAAGTCTTTAAACCCATCGTGGAGACCTTTTTCAGCAATCATGCTGGCAAAGAGTTTTCTAGGGTTTTGCTGAAGTAAGTCTCGTACGCAAGGACCCTCAAACAATAGTCTGTTCGTATAACAGAGGATATGTTTAAGTTCTGGAGACTCTGTAATATTAAAGTCTCCCCCTACAATTGTTGGTCCGTCGGAGTTAAAGTTTCCAAATGCTTCACTTATTTGCTTTTGTTTATTTTCGAATGTATCTGCACACGCAATGTGTACATTGATAATTCTCCACATCACTCCTTTGATACAAATATCAATTCCATGATGTTCAACGCATTCATGTATACCTTGAGCGAACGCAAGCATGGTTCGTCCACGTGTTCTTTTGTGTACATGTTTGATCAATTTTCCTTCAAATGGAATCCTCGACAGGATCACCAGATACGCAATTTCAGCTTTCCTGAATCCAAAGCGTCTAGGTATACGGTGGTCCACAGCAAACGTTTGGTATGGATAGATATTACATATCTCTGAATTTTTAATATATTCTAGAGACTCAGGAGATACTTCTTGTAGAATTATAACGTAAGGGATCTTTTTGGTTACGAGTTTTCCAAGATTTTCTGGGTTATCGTTATAGCACCACATATTCCATGAGGTTACGGTAAACGTTTGTGCCTGTATCATATTGTTTCCTCGTGTCTATAAAAGGTTCAATTTTCTGATGTTACTGTACCACATGAGAGCAGTGGCTACAAAAAACCCAGCAAATTGAGCTGGGCTTTAGTATTACTTGTCTCCACCCATTACTCGGACGAATTGCAAATGTGTGTCCACCCTCCAGGACTCGAACCTGGGACCTTCAAGATATAAGCTTGATGCTCTAACCAACTGAGCTAAGGGTGGACACAAATTTTCAATCGCTCCTCGCTTGAAATTATATAGTAAATATATAATTCCTTCGCTCGGACGTTGTGAAAGTAAAACTCTCACACGCTCTTCGCTTGAAATTATAAGCTTGGTGCTCTACCAACTGAGCTATGAGTGGTGTGTACGAAACTATACCTCAATTAAGCTTCTTATTCAAAGTGGTGTGCTTCTACTTTTAATTTTACAGTTTGTGCCAGTTCTGGAGATTTCTTAAGCTCTGGACGTGGTAGTGTTTCTAAGAGGTATATGATAGGCTTTTTGCAGATATGGTATGTAGGAGGTAACTATGCAAATATATTTCGGACGTCCAGTTCCACTATCTTTTCCAATAAAACACTCTTTACTTGCGCTGAAGTTTACAGCAATTCTGCTGGTGCAGTGGATACTTTGGTCGGTATCCGCTATAGCAGACGCACTTGATGACTACACTGGATATGAATATCAAAGCAAAGTCGTAGTCATTCTTTCTTTCACCATAGCATTTATGTTTATCGTGCCTAGTGCACTATACTCCGCACAAGTGGTCACGTTCTGGTGGAGTGTTATGGTCGGCATCTCGCTTTACCTTTTCTTCGGAGTGTGTTATTTTTTACATGAGCGTAGTTGGGATTAAAAATCTCAAGGAGGCATCTGCAAATTTTATTTGTGGATGTCTTTTTCTATTCAAAGTGGTGTGCTTCTCTCTTTTGTTTTAATATGAAATTATCAAGCCCGTGCTCATGAGCACGGGCTTTTGTTATATACGTCGGTTCGATTTTATTCTCGATTGTACGAACACTTTCTTTTTTTTCGAATCCATTTTTTCACTTACAATCTCGCGATTTCTAACATTAAGAAAGCGTTCAGCACACCAGAGAGAACAAAAAGAAATATTATTTTCATACAAAGAAACTACCCATGTCCATCCAATCAAGGATGTTGTTCTACCAACACCTTGGTTTTCTCCTGGATTGTATGAACAACAAGGTTCATCTGTTCTTGTTTTCCCAAGAGGACAAGATGAGATTTCTCCAGCAGTCTTTAAGGTCATTTCGTTATTTTCCTTATACTAGAAACAGGACAACTTACTACTCGAAATGTAGCATATCTTGCTTATGTTTGACAACGTTTGCTAGTTTAGTATATTTTTTAAGATCAGGATCTTTTTTAATAAGACTCTCGGCCTCATTTCGTGCAGCCTCTACCATTTTTACATTTTTAATAGCTTCCATACCGAGATCTGTAAGACCCCATTGTTTTTTACCATACAATTCTCCCGAACCACGCAAGGTTAGGTCAAACTCTGCTAGCTCAAAACCATTTTTTGCGGTCTTTATTGCTTTAAGTCGCTCTGTTGTTTGTTTGCTTTGTTGTTTAGTGTCCTTACTAGAGAATATAAAACAATATGCTTGATGATTGCTTCGTATCACACGTCCGCGTAGTTGGTGAAGTTGAGCAAGGCCAAAACGCTCAGCTCCTTCAATTATAATCATTGTGGCGTTAGGAACATTAACACCAACTTCAACTACTGAAGTAGCCACAAGTATGTCAGTATCTCCTTTTTCAAATCGTTCCATAGCATCTCCTTTGTCTTTTGGTGTCATTTTACTATGCAAGATATCAATCTCATATTCAGAAAATATATCTGACTTTAATCGCTTTGCTTCTGCTATTACAGACACTACATTTAAAGCCATCGCTTTCTTTGGATCAGGTTCATCTATGCGCGGACATATTACATATACCTGTCTACCAACTTCAAGCTCTGCTCTAATGTGTCCATACGTTTTATTACGTTCGGTTGGTAATACAATCTCTGTTATTATCGGCTTTCGTCCATGTGGCATCTGATCAAGTAGTGTTAGATCGAGATCTCCATATATAGTTAGAGCAAGTGTACGTGGTATAGGTGTCGCTGTCATAGAGAGAAAATGTGGGACAAACTCGTCTTTACGTGCAAGTCTTTGTCGTTGCAGTGTTCCAAAGCGGTGTTGTTCGTCGATAATAACGTAGGCAAGGTTTTGAAACTCAATAGACTTTTGAATAAGAGAGTGTGTGCCAATAACAATAGAAATTTCTCCTCCCTTAACCCATTTTAGAAGCTGAGGTTTTGAAATATTTGTAGATTCTTCTTTATTCACTTTGGAAGGAAATTTTCTACAACCACTTGAGGTAATAAGTGCGATGTTAATAGGGAGGTGTGCAAAGAGTTTAATAAATGATTCAAAATGTTGTTTTGCTAGTATTTCAGTAGGTACCATGTACGCAGTTTGTAGTGCGCCAAAATCCTGAAAACCATTCCCAGAAGATTTTGGTGGTCGAGAAGTTGTTACCGAATATATAGTGCTCGCTGCAACAGCAGTTTTACCACTTCCAACATCTCCTTCAAGTAGGCGAGACATAGGACGGTCTTTTTTAAAGTCTGAAACAATATCAGAAATCGCTTTCTTTTGAGCGTGAGTTGCTTCAAAAGGAAAGCGATCCATAAACTCTCGTATCTTTTCTTCGTCAACGGATACTTTTAAAGAATGTTTTTCATTGTTTTCATGTCTATCTTGTTGTTTTAAAAGTTGAATATAGAAAACTTCATTGAATGCAAAACGCTTTCTTGCTGACACGTTATCTTTCTTAGTTTTTGGGGTATGAATCCAAACTAAAGCACTTTTAAGCGTAGGTAGATTATATTTTTTCAGAATTTCTTCTGGTACTGGATCAGAGTCGCTTATTGTATTCATTAAGCCACTTTCAAATATTTTTCGTATTGCGTGAAAGAACCATTTTGAGGTGATACCTTTGCTTTCAGGATAAAATGGATAGAAAGAATTTTCTTTATGTTTGTTTTTTGTATGTGTGCTTGTAAATAATGAGCCGTGAATACCTTCAGGGATTTCGTTTACTCTATCTATCTCTGGATTAGCTAAAAAAATACTATTCTTATCACCACTAACCTTACCTGTGATTTTTACAAGTACAGTGCCTTTAAACATCTTGGCGATATATGGTTGATGAAACCATATTATTTTAATAGAGCCTGTACTATCTTGGAACTGAGCTTCTGAAATCGGTATACGTGATCTAAAAGATTTCTTAGTCTTAAGACCAGAAAGTTTACCGTATAAAATAACAGAGTCGTCTTTTTTAAGACTCGAGACTTGTTTAATGTCTGCAGTGTTTTCGTATCTAGAAGGGAAGTGGTAGAGAAGGTCTTCCACAGTATCAATACGCAGGCGTTTCAGCGCCTTTTTCTGTGTCTCAAGAAGTCGAAAGTGTTCAACAAGCTGGTCAGATAGTTTCATTATGTAAGTATACCAATGACTGGGATTTTGTTTTTTTGTTTGTTGTGTCTACTCAACGATTATTGTCCCTATTCTAGATGCACGAGTATGGTTGTGATATACATGAGTCCCTAATTCGGTAAATGTGAATTCCCACACTTCTCCTGTTTGATTCATTTCACATTGGTCGAAAGAACTCCCTAGACAATCTCTATCAGATTTCGCAGGGTATTTTTTGTGAGTTGGATGAGACGCAGACGCTACCCACATACTTGATGAACTTTCGTTTACAAATCGTACAGTTTCGCCTTTTGAAATAGTAACTATTTTTGGAGAAAATCCTTCGTTTGTATAAGTAACGACCGTAAGATTTTCTTCTTCATTTACTACAATCATTTCTTCAACAATACCTGAGAACCCTGGAGCAGGAACTTGATTTGTAACTTGACTATCTCGAATACTTGATTCATTTTCTGGAGTATCTGTTTTATTAGTAAAAAAGAAAAATCCTACGATTATAATAATAGCCACGGTTCCGATAATTAGTGTATTTTTATTCATATGTAATTATTGTAGCAGGTATAAAGATAGCAGGAAATGTGATATTGTAGTGGAGTTCGGTAGATATATAGAATATATGGAGGGTTGGCTGAGTGGTCTAAAGCAGCAGATTGCTAATCTGTGATCCTTCGGGATCCGTGGGTTCGAATCCCTCACCCTCCGCACTAAAGTAATCTTCGACATATTTGAGGTCTTAAGGAACGGTTTTTTGGCTTGAACATTGATGATTTGGTCTTTCAAACAGGGGTTCGAACATGCTGTTTTTAGCACCATTCGTTTTACCTCGTAGTCGCCGTGCTCAAACCAGTATCTGGCTTGTTGCATGAACGACAGGACATCTCGTTCGGGTTCGAACCGTTCATCGCCTTGAAGCGTTTTTAGACGTTGGCCAAGTCGAATTTTCTCATTTTCCAGTGATTTTCGTTTAGACGCGAACTCATTGTCACCAATTGCTTCGTCCAATCGAAGGTCTGTCAGATTACTTAGTTTTCGCATTGCTCGCTGCAACGCCAGATCGAGCGATCGGACTTCGTCGTGTCGAGCATCTTTTCGCTCTTTGGTCTGTCCTGCGATTTCATTCAATGCCCAGTCATGAATTGTCTGTGGTAATTCAATACTTCT
>CAZVBS010000021.1:0-11350 GCA_964625905.1 uncultured Candidatus Saccharibacteria bacterium
TAAAATATATACTATAGATAAAAATGTAAATCCAGATAACTTTCTTATAGTTAGTTCGCTATTTTATAATAGAGAATATCTTTCTCGCGAGAAATAAGATTAATGGTATAATATTAAGAGCCTATTAATTATCTCTAAGTAAATAAATATGTTGAGATCGCAATCTAAATCACGACCTGAGTCTGGGGAAAAAAATATAGACGATATAATTCCATACAAAGACATAACACGGAGATCAATCCGTAAAATTAGCGTTGAAAAAACACCACGTCGTAAGATATTAGAAAGACCATTAAAACAAAGGGAAGATATAGATGTAAATACACCTCAGGAATCACCTCGTTATGGTAAAACTCCATACCGCTTTGGATTATGGATAATAATTCTTATATCTGTATTTGTTTTAATATTTGGACTTTCTTTTATATTCTCTGGAGCAAAACTTGTCATAACACCAAAGCAACGAACAGTACTTATAGATGCTGAGTTTAATGCGTACAAAACTCCAAATGTTAATGAACTTGGATATGAAATAATGACTATTGAAAAAGATGGTTTCAAAAGTGTTACTGCAAAAGGGACAGAATTCGTAAAAGAGAAATCTTCAGGTCAAATAACAATCTACAATAATTACAACTCATCAAGTCAAAGACTAGTAAGAAATACTAGATTTGAGACACCAAAAGGACTTATTTATCGTATAAACAAGTCAATAGTCGTTCCAGGACAAAAAACCGAAGGTGGTAAAACCGTACCTGGAAGTATAGAAGTTACAGTGTATGCTGACGAAGATGGAGATACATACAATATAGGGCTGACTGACTTCACTATTCCTGGATTTTCTGAAGATCCACGTTTCGATGATTTCTATGCACGATCTAAAACAGCAATGATTGGAGGATTTATTGGTGAAAAGAAAATTGTAAATGAATCAGATGAAAACAATGCAAGGAAAAGTATACAGGAAGAACTAGAAACACAATTAATTGAAGATGTTTTCTCTCAAAAACCAAAAGGTTTTGAAATATACAGAGATGGAATATTCATAACATTTACATCTTTACCAAATGAAGAAGAGGATGGAAATGTTATTGTAAAAGAAAGAGCTGTTCTTTATGGAACTCTTTTTGAACAAAAAAAGTTTGCACAATTTATAGCATCAAACACTGTAGCAGGTTTTGATGGAGAAGATGTAGAAATTTTAGACCCAACCTCTATTTTATTTTCTATTCTTGATAAAGATAATATACAACCATGGAACGATAACGAATTCTTATTTACATTATCAGGAAACGCTCATATTATATGGAGTTTTGAGTCCGAACAACTCAAGAACGACCTAGCTGGCAAGTCAAAAGAAGCTCTTCATACTGTACTCACTGGGTATCCAAGTATTAGTGATGCACAAATAGTACTATGGCCATTTTGGAGACAAACCCTTCCAGATAACATAGAAGATATAAAAGTTACTACAATAATAGAAGATTAATGAGCATACTTAGAATTAATGAAGCATTTTTAATACACCAAGAATATAGTGTAATCCTCAGAAAAAACCTTGACGTTATGGGGTTGTTTCTGGTAATATGTGCTAACTCCTATCAATGCAACAAGTAAACGGAAAACCAGAAGCAGTTCTAGGTATAGTAGATGAGGCTTTGCCTAATACACTATTTCGAGTAACTCTAGAAGAAAGCGGTGAACAACTGCTTACATACCTATCAGGTAAGATGCGTAGGTACCGTATAAAAGTACTAGTTGGCGATAAGGTGGCTGTTGAGCTTGAACCTTATGGAGGAAAAGGAAGAATAATAAAGCGCTTGTAGTTGGATCCGATTTAGTTCCGCCTATACCTAACATGTGGAAAGCGCAATTTTTTGTTGTCACAATGAAAGTAAAATCATCAGTAAAAAAATTATGTAAGAAATGCCAAACTGTTCGCAGAAGAGGGTATTTGTATGTTATTTGTACAGACCCTAGACATAAACAACGGCAGGGTTAAATTTTATTATGAGAATATCAGGTATAACAATCCCAGAAAAAAAGAGACTTGAAATAGGGTTAACTTCCGTATATGGAGTTGGACGTGCTCGCGTTCTTGAAATTTTAAAAGAACTTAAAATTGATCATGGGAAAAAACCAGCAGATTTAAATACAGAGGAAGAAAACTCAATACGAAAGAAGATTGAATCATTTACAATTGAAGGGGAACTTCGTAGAACTGTTTCAAGTAATATAAAAAGACTTAAAGATATTCTTGCATATCGAGGAATAAGACATAGTAGAAACCTACCTGTTCGTGGACAAAGAACAAAAACTAACTCTAGAACAGTACGTGGAAATAAAAGAAAGACAATGAGTTCAGGACGACGTAATGTAGATAAAAAATAGTTTTAAATAATATTTATGGGAAAGAAACGAATTATTAAAAAAGCAGGAGGAGAAATGAATTCAGGATTAAAGTCCAGATCTCTTGCTCGTGTACCAAAAAAGAAACTTGATTTTGGTATTTTGCATATTCAAGCAACTTACAATAATACAAAATTACTAATATCAGACAAAGCTGGGAATGCTGTTATGTGGTCTTCTAGTGGATCTCTTGGATTTAAAGGAGCTAAAAAAGGTACACCGTTTGCAGCAGCAAAAGTAGGAGAGATACTTGGAGAAAAAGCGCAAATCATGGGCATGAAAGAAGTTGATGTTATTATGCGCGGGGTTGGTTCAGGTCGTGAATCATCATTGCGAGCTTTTTCATCTAAAGGTATTGGTGTA
Source organism: uncultured Candidatus Saccharibacteria bacterium (assembly GCA_964625905.1). Classification (GTDB taxonomy): domain Bacteria; phylum Patescibacteriota; class Minisyncoccia; order Phycocordibacterales; family JABMNX01; genus JABMNX01. Next base: position 2,773 of record CAZVBS010000021.1, read on the forward strand.
GCAAGTATTAAGGATAAGACTCCAGTTCCATTTAATGGCCCACGACCTAAAAAACCAAGACGAGTTTAAATAATAAATAATATGATAATAGGACCACGATACAAAATAGGTAAACGTCTTGGAGCTAGTGTGTTTGAAAAATGCCAAACTCAAAAATTCGTACTTTCTCAAGAGAGATCAAAGAAACGACGAAGTTCTAGACCAAAACAACTCTCAGATTTTGGAAAGCAATTGATTGAGAAACAAAAGCTACGATATATGTATGGAATTACAGAAAAACAGCTTTCAAAGTATGTTAAAGAAGCTACAGAGTCACATTCAGAATCTAAAGAAAAAATATTCACTGGACTTGAAACTCGTCTTGATAATATTGTGTACCGACTAGGACTTGCTCAAACTCGTAGATTTGCACGACAAATGGTTTCTCATGGACATATTATGATAAATAACAGACGTGTAACAATACCTTCATATAAAATAGATTCAAAAGACACTATCTCAGTAAGACAAAATAGTAAAGACAAAGGGTTATTTATAGGCTTAGAAGAGCGATTAAAAAATAATTCTGTACCAAAATGGCTTTCATTTGACGAGAAGAAGCTTGAAGGTAAAATGACTGCTTCACCAGAACTTATCACTGTAGACTCATCACTCAACTTAGACTTAGTACTTGAGTTTTATAGTAGATAATTTATTAATTTACAACAATTATTATGTTAGATTATAATATAACACTTCCATCTAAACCAAGAATAGTATCTGAAAAAGAATTCAGTGGTGTTTATGAAGTTGATGGATTATATCCAGGATATGGGCATACTTTAGGAAATTCACTACGTCGTATTATACTTTCATCTTTACCAGGGGCAGCTATCACATCTGTAAAAATAGAAAACATACAGCATGAATTCTCAACAATTGAAGGTGTTAAAGAAGATGTTATAACAATTCTTCTTAACTTGAAAAAAGTACGTATTCAAATGTTGTCAGATGAGCCACAACAAATGAAAATAAAGATTAAGGGACAGCAAGTAATAACAGCTGGTGATATTGAAATACCAGGGCAGGTTCAAGTTCTTAATAAAGAACAAGTAATAGCAGAAATAACCAATAAAAATACCGAACTTATTATTGATATGACTGTTGAACAAGGGCTCGGATATGTATCAAAAGAAGTACTACAAAAAGATCGAGTTGAGATAGGTGTTATTACACTTGATGCAATATTTACACCAATACGTCGTGTTAACTATGAGGTAGAAAATATGCGAGTTGGTGACCGTACTGACTTCAATAGACTACGTGTATTTATTGAAACAGATGGTACTATCACACCAAAAGAAGCCCTTGAGAAATCAATAGAAATAATGATAAATCAACTTAAGTCCATTGTAGGATTCAAAGAAGAAGAAATACAACTTCCAGAAGAAATTATAGAAGAAGGAAAACAAGAAGAAGAGAATAAAAAAGAAGTAGACTCAGAATTCTTAAAGACAAGGATTGACGATCTTGATCTTTCAGTTCGAACAACTAATTCTTTAGAAGAGGCTAATATACGAACAGTAGGCGGACTTGTACGGAAGAGAGAAGATGATATTCTTTCAGTCGAAGGAATTGGACAAAAAGGATTACAAGAAATTAAAAGAGCATTGAGTAACTTTGGAGTAACTCTAAAATAATTACTTATATTATATTAAATAAACATGAAACATCTTGCACGAGGAAGAAAATTTGGAAGAGTACGAAAGGTTAGAGTAGCTCTAATACGTTCTCTTGCGCGTGCATTAATTCTTCATGGGAAAATAGAAACGACAGAAGCAAAAGCTAAAGAGATAAGAAGCTTTGTAGAAAAACTAGTTACAAAAAGTAATAAAGGTACCCTTGCATCATACAGAGGTGTTATATCAACACTAGGTGGAGAGGAACGTATAGCTAAAATGCTAAAAGAAGAAGTTGCACCAAAATATACTGACAGGGCTGGTGGATATACGCGAATCACTAAAATACATGTACCATCTCATGATTCGCGGAAAAGAGCTGTAATTGAATTTGTATAAAAATATGGAACACATAATAGACGCAAAAGAAAAAAGTCTAGGAAGAGTTGCTTCAGAAGTAGCTCATATTCTAATGGGTAAAAATAACCCAGATTTTGAGAAACATGTTGTAGCTGACGTGGTTGTTAAAATTACAAACATAAAAGAGCTAGTAATCAGTGCCAAGAAATCATCTTCAAAAATATATACTCACTATACAGGATATCCTGGTGGACTAAGAAAGAAGACTCTTGAACAGGTACGAGAAAAGAAAGGTATAGATGAAGTAATTCGCAAGGCTGTTTATGGTATGCTTCCTGGAAATAAATTACGAGCAAAAAGAATGAAAAGATTAATTATTGAATAATATGGTTGATTTCACACACACAAAAAAATATATAGAGACTATCGGACGTCGTAAGACAGCAACCGCACGTGTTCGAATATCAGAAGCAAAAGAAGATGAAATACTAATAAATGAAAAGGGTGTTATTGAACATTTCCCAACAAATGAATTACAAGCGATTGCTAAAGATGCATTAAAACATTCTTCTGATGGAGATAATTTCAAGGTAACTGCAAGAATAAAAGGTGGCGGAATTCACGCTCAAGCTGAAGCTTTAAGACATGGAATTTCTCGTGCACTTATAGAATTTAATATTGATTTACGTAAAAATCTAAAAGAAGCTGGTTTTCTAAAGAGAGATCCTAGAATGAAGGAGCGTAAGAAGTTTGGTCTCAAAAAAGCTCGCAAGGCACCACAATGGTCGAAGCGATAGCAAGACCATTGTGGCTGAAGTGGAATGGACTAGAAATGTATAAAACATATTTCTAGTAAAAGAAACTGAATAGAACATTAATAGTGGATTGTTGAGTAATTTTTTACCTAGTTGACTCTAATATAACATTAGGAAAAATATAATATGTTAGAAAGAAAATCTACAAAAAACACTGCAAAAAAAGATTTTGAAGAAGAAGTCCTTGATGATGTTGTACTTGAAGATGATTCAGTTAATATTTCAGGTAAACTTAAAAAACTTCAAAAGAAACTAAAAGAATGTGAAAAAGAGAAACAAGAACACTTAAATGGGTGGCAACGAGCGCGTGCTGATGCTGTAAATAGAGATAAAGATATACAACAAGATCAAGGAAAATCTGTTTCAAGAGCTGAAACTCAACTATTAATGGAACTATTACCAATCCTTGATAGTTTCGACATGGCATTTTCAAATAAAGAATCTTGGGAAAAGGTAGACAAAGATTGGCGACTTGGAATGGAGCATATTTATACACAAGCAACTAATATATTTGAACAGTTAGGTGTTTCTGTTATAAATACATCTAATACTTTTGATCCTAGGATACATGAAACGATAAAAATAGAAAATGTTGAAGATCAAAAAGATGAAGACTTAATAATTTCAGTCGCACAAAAGGGGTACGAGCGAGATGGTATAGTACTAAGACCAGCAAAAGTTATTATAGGAAAATTACTACAATAATAAATAAAATTATCATGGGAAAAATTCTAGGAATTGATTTAGGAACAACAAACTCAGCAATGGCATACATTGCAAACGGAGAACCTACAATAATCGAAAATACTGAGGGAGCTCGTACAACCCCTTCAGTAGCCGCTGTGTCTAAAACAGGAGAACGTCTCGTTGGAGTACTTGCACGAAGGCAGGCGGTTACAAATCCACAAAATACTATATACGGTATAAAACGATTTGTTGGACACCGATTTGCCGACGAAGTCGTAAAAAAAGACAAAGACACATTGCCCTATGAAATAAAAGAAGGAAAAGACGGAGGAGTTTTAATCTCCCTTAATGATAAAGATTATCGACCAGAGGAGATCTCAGCAATGATTATTCAGAAACTTAAGCAAGATGCGGAAGCTAAAATCGGTGAGAAGATAGAAGAAGCAATAATTACAGTACCAGCATATTTTGACGATGCTCAACGAAAGGCTACAAAAGACGCTGGAAAGATAGCAGGTCTTAAAGTTAAAAGAATTATAAATGAACCAACAGCAGCTGCACTAGCTTATGGATTTAATAAAAAAAAGGATGAGCAGATTGTTGTATTTGACTTTGGAGGAGGTACTTTCGACGTATCAGTCCTTGAGGTAGGAGATGAGGTAATAGAAGTAAAAGCTACTGACGGAGATTCTCACATGGGTGGGCGAGATATAGATCAAAAGATAATATCTTGGATAGGAGAAGAGTTTAAAAAAGAAAGTGGTATTGATATAACAAAAGATCCTCTAGCACTTCAAAGACTTGATGAGGCAGCAGAGAAAGCAAAGCTAGAACTCTCAACTGCTACTGAAACAGAAATTAATATTCCGTTTATAACCTCAAACGAATCAGGACCTAAACATCTACTACTTAAATTAACACGTGCAACTTTAGAAGAATTAGCTAAAGAATATATCGACCGTTCGATAGAGATAACAAAAAGAGCGATAGAAGCTTCACCTTTTGAAATTAAAGATATTGATGAAGTTATTCTAGTTGGAGGTCAGACACGTATGCCTGCAATAGAGGCTCGAGTTAAAGAACTTTTTGGAAAAGAACCAAACAAATCAATCAACCCTGACGAAGTAGTAGCTCTCGGAGCAGCTCTTCAGGCTGGCATTATGCAGGGAGATGTTAAAGATATACTACTTCTTGATGTTATTCCTCTGTCTTTAGGTATTGAAACACTTGGTGGAGTAGGAACAAAACTTATTGAACGAAATACTACAATACCAACATCAAAATCACAGACATTTTCAACAGCGGCAGATAATCAAACCTCAGTTGAGGTGCATATAGTACAAGGAGAAAGAGCTATGGCTTCTGATAATAAAAGTTTAGGAAGATTTATACTTGAAGGAGTTCCACCGTCACCGCGCGGTATTCCACAAGTGGAAGTTACATTTGATATAGATGCTAATGGAATCTTAAATGTAATAGCTAAAGAAAAGACTTCAGGAAAAGAGCAGTCTGTTCGCATAGAGGCTGGTTCAGGTCTAAGTGATGAAGAGATAGAAAAGATGAAATCTGACGCAGATAGTCATGCAGAAGAAGATAAAAAGAAAAAAGAGTCTATTGAAATAAAAAATATGTCTGAACAACTTATTTATACAGCTGAAAATTCACTAAAAGAACATGGCGATAAAGTAACAACTACCGTAAAAGCAGAAGTTGAAGAGAAAATAAAAGAACTTCGTGAAGTAAAAGATAAAGAAGATGCTAATGCAATCAAGAAAGCCTCTGAGGAGCTATCAACCGCACTTGGTAAAATAGGACAAGATGTAGCTAAAGCTAACGAGAAGACTGAAACAAAAGATAGTGACAATTCTGACGTCTCGAAAGACCAAGACGTTAAACACAATACTACAGAAAACAGTGGTAATTCTTCTGAAAACACTGAAGAAGATATCACTAGCCAAAATACAGATGGTTTAGACACTACTGAATCATCTGATAAAGAAGAAAAATAATCAGCACTAGATTGATTGTTTTTGATATATAAGTACAATAACATCATATGCAAAACGACTACTACAAAGTACTTGGAATAACAAAAAGTGCTAATAAAGACGAAATAAAAAAAGCTTTTCGGTCTTTAGCTCATAAATATCATCCCGATAAACAGACTGGGGATGAGTCTAAATTTAAAGAGATAAGTGAAGCTTATAGTGTGCTTTCTGATGACAAGAAACGTGCAGAATATGACTCTTATGGTCGCGTATTTTCTGGTGGTGCTGGTGCACAAGGCTCTCAAGGACAAGGATTTGGAGGATTTGATTTCTCTGGATTTGGACAAGGTCAAGCGGGTTTTGATGGTGTAGATTTAGGAGACATCTTTGGTGATATATTTGGAGGAAGAGGTAATAAAGCTAAACGAGGACGAGATATATCAATCGATATAGAATTATCTTTTAAGGATGCTTTGTTTGGAGTAGAAAGACGTGTACTTCTTACAAAAACATCTGTATGTGATATATGTAAAGGTACTGGAGCAGAAAAAGACTCTGCTGTTGATACGTGTAAAGAATGTAACGGTAATGGTAAAGTCCATGAAAATAGATCTTCAGTATTTGGAACATTCACAACAGTAAAATCATGTTCGAAATGTTATGGAACAGGTAAGATACCTAAAGTTAAATGTAAAACATGTTCTGGAGAACGTGTAGTACGAAAAGAAGAAGAAGTTGTAATACGTGTACCAGTAGGGATCAATAACGGAGAAATGATTCGACTAACAAGAGGAGGTGAAGCAATTGCAGGTGGAGAATCAGGAGACTTGTATATCAAAATACATGTACATCCTGATACTAAATACCATAAAGAAGGTACCAATCTGATTACAACACTTTCTGTAAAGTTAACCGACGCACTACTTGGCAGTAAATATTCATTACAAACCCTTGATGGAGATGCTTTAGAAGTAAAGATTCCTCAAGGTGTATCTTTCGGAGAAATCATACGTATAAAAGGAAGAGGAGTACCATCTGGAAGTGGGCGTGGAGATCTACTAATAAAAATAGCGATAGATATGCCTAAAAAACTTAACAGAAAGTCAAAGAAAATTATTGACGAGTTAAAAAATGAAGGTATTTAGAATAGTTTTAAATATTTACATAAAAAATAAATAGCCAGAGTACTCTGGCTATTTATTTTTTATGTAAATAGGTCAGTAATATGATAATATTAAAACAATGAGTTTTTTAGACACATTGTCTGGAGCAATAACAACAGATGTAATTATTATATTTGTCGTATTTATCTTACTTTCTTTATATGGTTTAAGGTTTGGTAAGAGTTATATAATCTCTCTGTTAATTTCCTTATACCTTGGTATATTATCTTTCTTAAGTTTCCCATACCTAGAAGAAGCTACTCTATTAAAGAGCTCTGAAGTTCAGATAACACTTTCTCATATAGTTATATTCTTAATAGGTGTCATTATCATTCATACAATACTACTGCGAATTATTTATGTAGAATACTCACATAAAAAGTTCTTTAAATATATTGAAGTTGGGCTTCTGTCTGGAGCAACAACAGCCTTATTCTTTGCATTCCTTTATCACACAATACCATTTGCAACTATATATAATTTTGGCGACTCAATAAACAACCTATTCTCGTCACAATACTTTTTCTGGTGGCTTGTAGTGCCAATGATAGCCCTTCTAATAACGTCCAGAAGGTAAAATTAAGAGAAATAAAGAATGTCCCAGGTACTTGGGGCATTTTTATGGTTTGTTTTTAAGAAAGTATGGACGTCGGTCTCTGGACATGATGTCTTGCGAGGAATCAGACGTCGATATTTTGTACTGGTAATATACTCTATTTGTGGTATAACTCATGATAGATAAAAGATGCTGTGACGTTGTGTCATAAGCGAAGGAATGGAGGTTTCGGTTATGTTTAAGCTAGCTGGATTGTTATTCTTTGTTCTTTTTGTGGCTGGATGTGTAGCATCACAGTCATCAAAAAACGAACGTCTTTTCAAACACGATGAACTTGTTGGAGAGACAAGGATCAACTTCTGCGACATTGGTCTCGAGGTGTCAGTACCTCGGAAAACAATCAGAGATGCGAGGTACAATGTTTCGTATTGGCCGTACGCTTACGTTAATTACAGCGACGGAAAAACATCGTGTCTCATTGAATTAAGTGGGAAAGGAGTTTTCTCACCATATGTTGCACTTTTAGCTGTAACGTCAGACTATCCTGTTTTATCCAAATACGAATCTTTCTCGGATTTTATACACCAATCAACTATTCCTGAATTTATAAAGTTGAGAGGATTATCTGGCACCACATCGGAAATTTCTTCTGTTGAAGAGCAGAGTGTTGTTGTTGATGGATTATCAATGACGACTGCCGAGGTTCGCTTCATAGTTTCTGGACAAAATGGAGTAAAACATAACCGTAAGGCGCACTTCCTATGGTCTGAGGTAGGAGGAGTCTACTTGATGGTTATGGTCTTCTCTTATTCGTCAAAAGAAGAAACCGTGGACGATGGACTGGCGATACTTGTCCGAAAGTTGAAAATTCACCGCACTGCGGGACAATAATTCAAGAGCCCTGATGCTGTTATGCAGTGTTAGGGTTCTTTTATTTTATTATTTATACATAATCTTTGTTGTGTATTAATTATGATTTACTATAATTATTTTAATGGAAAATAACCACAATGTATTACCTTCGAGTAGATTAGCTCGCCATTTGCCTATAATTTTATTGATTCTACTCTTTGTGGCAGGCGGTGTATTCGCTTTTAATTTTATTTCTCAATATCAGTTTAAAGATCTTGATGGCACTATATATTTGACATTAGAATCGAAAGGATTGTCGACGATTGAAGGTAATTTTGTTTCAAACGTATTTACACTTGATGTAGTTTCTGGTGAATTGAATGAACTTATACCAAATAACAAACAATCTATCATAACGTCGGACACGTCATCAGATGCCTCAATGTTTGCGTTGAGTGTTTCCTCAATAGATGAAAATGATCCTATTCAACAGATTTAT
>CAZVBS010000022.1:0-10883 GCA_964625905.1 uncultured Candidatus Saccharibacteria bacterium
GCCATATGCTTTGATTTTAACCTTTAAGGTGTTGCATAGGTATTGAACCATTACGCCTACTTGACAAGTCCAATATAATTTGATATAATTATGGTAGAACATTGAAAGAGGTCGTATGGATATCTCTAGTGTTACGGGAGAAAACACCATGATTACGTTAAACAGTGTGATGAACACTTTGCTCGTCATCGGCGTCGTTGGTATAATGGGCATTTGGCTATTTACGTAGCCAGCGCAACTTTCTTCTTAAGGTCCGACTTAAAACAGTCGGGCTTTTTGTATGTTATTTTGTGTTGAGGTGATTGTAAATGTCTTCGAGCGCCTTGATAGAGTCGCCGACTGCTATATTATTCTGTTGATAAAGCCCGTCAGCACAGTCTCCTGCAGCCCACACACCACTCTCTGATGACTGTTGTGTCTTAGGGTCTACTTTTATGCGTTTGATATTATCGAGTTCTACAAGACCTCCTAAGAAATCTGTGTTAGGGACTAGGCCTATCTCTACAAACACTCCTGTGACTGCCAGCTCTTTTTCTTCGCCCGTCTTTGTATCTTTATACTTAACTCCTGTTACAAACTTCTCTCCGATAACTTCTGAGATATCTGCGTTTAGGAGTGCGGTCATCTTTTCATTAGATAAGACTTTCTTTACAGTGACTGGGTCGGCCTTAAATGCACCACTTCTGTTAAGTAGTGTTACGCTCTTAGCATAAGCGAGAAGCTGTGCTGCTGTCTCGAAGCCTGCGTTTCCTCCTCCTATGACTACAACGTCTTGTCCTGAGAAAAGTGGTCCATCGCAAGACGCACAGTAGGTAAGTCCTTTCTGGTCAAACTCTTTTGCTCCAGGTACTTCTAGCTTTCGTCTGTGTGCTCCTGCTGTTACTAGTAAGGTTTTTGCTTCATGTGACTCGTTATTATCTAGAGATACTTTGTAACCTCCATCTATTTTCTCAACTGATGTAACGCATGTGTTTGAAACAATATCTACAATATCATTAGCATATGTTTCTAGATGTGTTTGTAGATTTTTCGCTAGGTCAGCTCCTGAGATAGAAGCGGTACCTATCCAGTTTTGTATATCTGTTGATACGACACTTTGTCCGCCCCATTCTTTTGTTATAAATACTGTTTTGAGATGTTTACGTGAAGCGTAAACTCCTGCTGCTGTTCCTCCAGGTCCTCCTCCGATAATTGCTAGATCGTACATGTTAATAGTTAAGTTAAATAATTAAGTGTGATAATAATAACACAAAAACCACCCCGAGAGAGGTAGCTTTTGTTATACCATATTAGTTCTAGAATTTGCTCAGTCGAGTGTAGTTCGAGAAGCGTGAATTAAATAATAAGAAGCTGTATCGAGTATACTGCGAGAATTATTTAATGAGATGCGACGAAGAACTATGCCGACTGTGTGAATTATAGGTTACTTTAGTTTCGATCGGCGTAGAAAAGCTGGAACTGGTGTCAGCTTTGATCTTCGGAGAAAAGTTGGAACTGGGGTCAAGTTTCTAAATTCCTTACAGGAACTGTACACCTTTAGGATATTCTTTTCGCAAAGCTCAAGAATACCTCTAAAGGTCTTGCAAAGTGCATTTAGCACTTTTCACACTACGCTTGTTAAGAACTTCCTAGCTTTGCACTTGATTCTGTAAAGCTTCGAAACAGAATCTACGCCCGAGCTCGCAGTAACGATTTTTAGGAAAAAAGAAAAATCGTTACATAGCTCCGCTTCACAAAAACGTAAAAAACGAGGAACTAACCTCGTTTTTTTACATTTTTGTGCCCCACTCATGTTGACTGGGTTCGCCTACTTCAGTTTACTCCTTCGGAGAAAAGCTGGTACGGCTCCCCAGTCATCATCATTTTCGTCTTTAGAGTCAGTTTTTTTATTATCTGCTTTATTAGGTACAGTTTCTTTCGAGGACATGATTCCTTGTGGGGAATCATCAGCCTTTTTAGAATCGCTTGTTAATTTTATTACTGAGTTGTAGATCTTACTCTCTTTTTTTTCTTCAGTGTTTTCTGAGTCTTTCTTTGGAAGTTGGAATAATGAAGAACTCTTTCCTGACTGCATTGCATTTTCAGGGAATCCTGTTGCTATTACAGTTACTTTAACCTCATTCTTTTTAAGTTTGTCATCTTGTACTGTTCCAAAAATAACCTTTGCATTTGGATCAATTGATTCTGTGATTACTTTGGCAGCGTCTTGAATTTCAAGCATTGATAGGTCGTCTCCACCAGCAACTGAAAATAGTACTCCTTTTGCTCCTGCGATTGAAACTTCAAGAAGTGGTGAGCTAATAGCTGCCTTTGCTGCATCTTCTGTTCGTTTTTCACCAGTAGCTGTTCCTATACCCATAAGAGCTGAACCTGCATTATCCATGACTGCACGGACATCTGCGAAGTCGACATTAATAATACCTGGCATGGTAATAAGGTCTGAGATACCTTCAACAGCCTGCTTTAAGATGTCGTCACACATTGCGAAAGCGTTTTTAACAGAGGTCTCACGTTGTACGACTGCAAGTAATCTGTCGTTAGGAATAACAACAAGAGCGTCTACTTCTTTTTTGATTTCTTCTAGTCCAAGTTCTGCAAGACGCATTCTTTGTTGTCCTTCAAAAGAGAAAGGTTTTGTAACCACAGCTACTGTGAGTGCTCCAGAGTCCCTTGCAATTTTTGCAACTACAGGAGCTGCTCCTGTACCTGTTCCTCCTCCTGCTCCATAAGTTACGAAGACCATGTCAGAACCTTTTACGGCTTCTTGAATTTCTTCTCTAGTTTCTTCTGCTGCCTGCTTTCCCATTTCTGGGTCCATACCTGTTCCTAGACCTCGTGTTAGATTCTTTCCGATATGTATTTTTTTCTTTGCTGTTGAGATATGCAAAGCCTGTGCATCAGTATTAATGGCTACAAAGTCGACACCAGTAACTTTTGTGTTAATCATATGATTAACCGCATTGTTTCCTGATCCTCCTACTCCTACTACTCGTATTCGTGCAAATGCTTCAACGTCTGGTTGTATTTTTTTCATAATGCCCAATTTATAAAATATCTATGTTATATAAAAGTAGCACAATCATACACAGACAAAAGAAAAAAGTGAACCCGTTGACATTTTTTTGTTTTGTTCTAGTATTTACGGCTTTGTTGCAAGCTCAAATAGGGAGCTAGTAATATATGTTCCATTTAGATACTTATGGCAAGAATTGTTTAATCCAATGAAGTAGATTATTTCCAGTTTTTCGAGCTAGCTCTATTCCTACAGGACCATCATTTTTGTTTGCTGTTAATCCCCAAATACAAAGTCCATATGATACTGCCCATGATGCGTCCTTTATTTTTGCTGTCTCTCCAAAGAACGGACTTGCTAGTTTAGATGGGAGTTTTAATGCTGCTCTTGCAAGGTCTTCTATTGTTGTAATTCCTGAACCACCACCTGTTATTATTATGCCAGCAGGAAGTAAACCATTTTTACCAATCTTTTTTAAGTGATTTTCAATAAGTTCAAAAATATCTGAAAGACGTGCGACAATTATTTCATCAAGTTTTTTTCTAGGATAGTCAGCTCCAGTGATAGCACCTTTTTTAATTTGTTCAGCTTCTTCAAGTGACACTTTGAGTCCAAGTGCAATATCGTTTGTAATATCTGTTGATCCAATAGGGAATATTTTAAGTGATATTGGAATATTATTTTCAAACACAGCTATAGAGACTGTTTCAGAGCCAATATTTGCCAACACACAGCCTGCTATTTTTTGAGTTTTTGTTAGAGTTACAAGGCTAGCAGCAATAGGGGAGGCCATTACGTCGTCTACCTCAACACCAGATTCTTCTACTGATTGGATTAAATCATTTAAATGTTGTTCTAGACAGGTTATAAAAAGTGTTTCTACTTCAAGATGAGAACCGTTCATTCCAACGGGACGTCCAAGGACTGTTTCTCCGTCTATTTTAAATTTAATAGGTATTGCGTGAAGTATTTTTCTGTTAGTTATCTTTGATGATATTTTATCTTCACTTACTTCGAGAACTTTCTTTATATCAAGATCTGTTATTTCTCCATCTGCTCGTGTTATAACAATTTCGCCTTTAGATTTTATTTCTTCGAGACCTATTCCACCTATTGAAAGGTAAGCGTGTTTTATATGTATTCTGGCTTTTTTTTCTGCTTGTTCTACTGCATTTCGAATACTTTTAACGACATCGCTAGAGTTTATTATGTATCCATGACGAAGACCTTTCGATTCAGAAAATCCTGTACCTATAATACGAGGAAGCTTGGTGTCTTTACTGTATTCAGTAATTATAATCTTTACCTGATAGGTTCCGATATCTATACCTGTAATAATAGTTCGTGACATATAAATGTGTGTGTATAACGATCTTCTCTTAAGACTTAGATAGTTGGCTCAAGTGCTTTAAGCCCTGACTCTTTTAAATAAAGAGTAGGTCACAGAACAAACAATATTTTAACGCGTTGTAGATATAATTAATTTTTAATCTACTTTTATTTACAAAAGCGCTTTAAATACGTAAGCTCTATTTTATTCATTGTACTACCATGACGAAGTCCTTTCAAATGAAGTAAACCGTGGATAAATAAATAACCTATGAATTTTTTTTCATTCATGTCGAAATCTTTAGCACGTTTTCTGGCTTTATTTTGGTTAATAAATATTTCTCCTTCTTTTTTATCATAAGGAAACGATAATATATCTGGAACATAGTCTTTATTTCGGTATTTTTTGTTTAGTGTTTGAGAACGTTTGTCGCCTATAAAAACAAGACTTAATTCGTAATTTTTGCCTAAAATAGCATCTTTCATATCAGCAAAAGGCAAGCTTGGAAGCTTGCCTTTAACTGTCTTAGTTATTGAAAAATTAGAATCTTTCATTGTTTATTTTGCGGTGAAATCTTAAACTGGCTCTTAACGCCTTCGTCCGCGTCCTTTTCGTTCTTCTACCTTTCCTTGCTTATAAAGCTCTTCGAACTTTTCTCTTCGTTCAATCTTTCGGAGTGTTCCTTGTTTCTTTTTAAAGTCTGAGGGTGGTCGTTGAACATATCGTATTTTACGAATACGAGGAAGTACGCCAGAACCTTGTACTCGCTTAGTAAAGCGACGAATCAGGCTCGTTGTGTTTTCGTTACTGTTTTTTGTTACTTCAACGTTAATCATTGTCAGAGTACTGTAACATATAAATATATGAGAAACAATACATATTTTCTATATTGCTTTAAGGTGTCCTTCGAGTTCGTCTAAAGGTACGATGTTTTGTGCCCTTGTATCTATTTTACGAACAATAACATTACCCTCGAGAGCTTCTTTATGTCCCATAATTATACAGTAAGGTATTGCTAGCTCATCTGCTAGTTCAAGTTGTGCAGATAGTTGATCTCTGCCTAAAGATTGATATATTGGCAGTTTAGCTTTACGAAGCATTTCAATTACTGTGAAGCTTCTTATACGAGCTTCTGTCCCTAGTTGAACAAAATAAAACTTGGGTTTTTTACTTTTTGTTACTTTAGAAGCTTTTAATATTTTTCCATTTTTCTCATACTCAAATACAATACTTGTGGCTGGTACATGTTTACGAAATGCTCTCATAGATAGCTCATCATATCTGCCTCCACGAGCTAATACTATAAATTGTTCTTCTTTGTCTTTTAGTACACTGCGAATTTCGAACAATGTATTTGAATAACAGTCATTGTTTCCAATAATAGATGGATCAAGCTCGTAGTCTACTTTAGTTATTTCTAAATATTCAAGTACTTCTTGTAAATGAGAGCGACTTGCTTCAGTTAGAAAATCAATAGTATTCGGAGCACTGGAGCATAGATCGTGTTGTGTTTTAAGAAGCTGATCGTATGCGATAAAAACATCTTTTTTCATTAGTTGTCGTGAACAGGATGGCATATCATTCATGTTTTTGCGAAGATAATCCGTAATCTCTTTTGTAAATCGAGTAGTTGAATCTTTATCGCCAATACTGTTTACATATACACGGTGATTAGAAATACCTAAATCTTCAAGTATTGATAGCGCTGTCTTTATAATAGTTGCTTCTGCGATACTGCTTTGTGTACCAAGAATATGAAGTTCAAATTTAATTTTATTTAAATTTTTTGGATTAGTGTTGATATTATATAAAAGAGTAGGCTCACTAAGTCTTGTGTGTCCATGTTCTATATAGGAACGTATTATTGACGCTAGGTTGTTATCGAAAGAATTTTGGTAAGTTGTATGTTGAGTTAGTTTAGAGCGTTTCTTTGTATTATAATCTGGCATAATTGTGTCTATCGGCAAGAAACCATAATACTCAGCTATAGACGTGGCACTTTTAATAGCTTTATCGGTAGTTTTGCGTGGTGTGTCTGCTGTTGATATCATATTTTTTATTTACCTGGAAATATACTTAATTTTGTAACTGGAAATAATCTAATAAAAGCTCGCCCTGTAATATTTTCTCTATTTAATGTACCCCATGACCTAGAATCGTAGCTTTTCGCTCTATTATCACCAAGTACAAAATATTCATCTTCTCCAAGTGTGACTGTAAGTTCATTATTAACTATATTTTCTGAAGATAAATAGCTTTCATCTACAATAAAACCGCTTGGGTTATCTTTATTTATAATTGTAGTTGTTTTCCCTTGTAATATGACTGTATCGTTTGGTAACCCTATAATTCTTTTAATAAAAAATTTAGAAGGTTCAAGTGGAAAACGAAATACGATAACGTCATTACGCTGGGGTTCTTTAAAGTAATAACTTAATTGATCTACTATTAAATACTCACCACTTGCAAACGTATTGTCCATAGATGCACCGTCTACAATAAAGGGTTGAGCAATAAATAAACGTATAGGGGTAACAATAATAATCGCAAGAGCAACTATTTTAAGTATTTCAAGAAAAAAGTTTTCCTTTTTTTCTGGTTTTATTTCTTGTACTTCGACAGGAATGTCATTGCTTTTTATTTTTGAGTTACGTTCAACAATAACAGCGTTTTTTACTGTGTCATCAGTACGAGAGTCTGATACCGAAGAAGTATTTTCTGAGCCGGAGTTGTTTTTATTGTGTTCAATCATTGTGTTTTTAAAGTACAAGGTAGTTATCGGATAACAACAGACTAGACTCGTACAAATATTTTTTGAACGCAATATTAATGAACATGATGAAGGTATTGTATTACAAAGAAGCGTTTGACACAATAATTGATTTCGTGTTACAAAAATTTGTGTAAACTTTTGCGCTTCGTGATACTATTTAAAACAATGTCATATGTAATTGTAGGTCTAGGAAACCCTGGAGAAGAATATGAGATGTCTCGACATAATACTGGACGTATTTTGGTTGAGAAGTTTGCAAAGAAATACGATTTTTCAGATTGGGAACCGCAATCTAGTAATACAAAAAAAAATACACACCTTGTATCAAAAGGTAAAGTTGGGAAACATGCAGTTGAGTTGGTTCTTCCTGAGCTTTTTATGAATAAATCTGGCGCTGTGATTAAATCTATTATAACAAGTAAGAAAAAAGCTGAAAAACTTGTCGTGATTTATGATGATATAGACTTAGGTTTTGGTGATTATAAGATTTCTTTTGGACGTGGTTCTGGTGGACATAACGGAGTTGAATCTATTATAAAAAATATAAAGACAAAAGATTTTATACGTATTCGTGTTGGGATAGCTCCTAGTACTCCAAGTGGTAAAGTACGGAAGCCAAAAGGTGAGAAAAAAGTTGTCGATTTTCTAATGGGAGATTTTGGAAAAAAAGAGAAAGAGGTTATTCCAAAACTTGCACGCACTATTAATAAGATACTTGAAACAATTGTAGAGGAAGGGAGAGAGCGAGCGATGAATACACACAACTAAAAACACCGCTCAAGATTGAGCGGTGTTTTTAGTTTAATACGTGTTTTTATTCTGCTACTTTCTTTTCTTTAAAAGAGAGTGTCATTCGTTGTTCGTCTGACTCGAAGAGTGTAATAGTAAACTGGTATGTTTTACCTAGCTCTAGAGTTGTGTGTAGGTCTTCTTCTGTTTCAAACTCAGAGATATGTACGAGTCCGGCTACACCTTCTTCTATTGAAGCAAGAGCACCGTGTTTGTTGTACTTAATAATAACTCCGTTAACTTTATCTCCCTTTTTGTATTTTTTAGCAGCCTCTTTCCAAGGGTTGTCTTTAAGTGCTTTGATAGATAGTGAGATTTTACCTTCGTTAACATCTATCACTTTAACTTTAACTTTTTCTCCTATTTTAAATATTGTACTAGGGTCTTCAATAAGTGCCCAGTCTATCTCAGAGATGTGTACTAATCCTTCAAGACCTTCTTGAAGTTTTACAAATACTCCAAATTCAACTGCTCCAGTAATTTCTCCTTCTAATTCGTCACCAATTTTATACTCTTCAGTGAGAGCTTTCTTGTCTACTTCGGTAGAGCTTTTTTCAGAGAATATTATTTTGTTTTCTTTTGGATCGGCAGTGATTACTGTAACTGTTAACTTTGTTCCAACTAATTTACGTAACTCTTCAAGGATGCGGTCTTTGTCTCCATCTTCAACGCGAGGATAATTTTCAGCTTTTAACTGTGAAGCAGGTAAAAATCCTTGGATTCCTTGCCACTCAATAATAAGGCCTCCTTTATTGGCATCTTTTATTGGTAGTTCGAGCATTGTTTTATTTGTAATTGCTTCTTCTGCTTCTGCCCAGATAAGTGCTTGTCGTGCTTCCTTAAGTGAAAGTTCTATATATCCCTCTAGACCCTCTGTATTAACTACCTTTGCTGCAATACTATCTCCTACGTTCACTTTACGTAAAATATCTCGTGCATTCATAAATTCACGACCATAAATAATACCTGTTCCAAATGGTGGTAGATCGATGTAGATATAAGAGCGTTCAATTGATAAAACAGGTCCTTCTATAAGATCACCTATTTGTGGTGGGTTCTGTGTGTCCTCTAAAATACTGTCCATTTTGGACTTTGTTTCAGTGGATTGTTTTACTTTTTTAACTTCTGTTACTTCTTCTGTATCCTCAACTTTTGTGGATTCTTGTTTAACGTTCTGGTCTTGGTCTTTAGGTACGATACCTTGTGAGGGTGATCTGTCTCCGGACATGATTCCTTGCGAGGAATCAGAATTGTCTTGTTTTTTTATTGATACTGATTCTTCTATATCTTTAGTAGAGTCAGATTTTTTTCCAAATCCTAACATAATGTATATGATATGCGTTGTGCTACCTGCCTTGTCTCGTTGCCTATTCTCTAATGGATAGGAGTAAACAGCGCATATGTATGATTAATTAATAATATTACTCTAAATGAGTCGTAATACTATATCCGAAAATGAGGCGTTTAACAAGGGTTATATAGAAAAATAAGGAAAGTAAAGACGGCGGACGCTTCGCGTCCGCCGTTACCTTACAAGACATGCCAAAAGAGTGACACTTTCTTGTTGGTTGAAGTTAACAATTTAAAAGAGCAATCTGAACACCTAAACAACATCTTGCGCCATCTAAACATTTGAGAACGCAATTTTTCGTACTGTCTTTGGCTCAATAGAGCTTGTCAGGTCACAGACCTGCTCGTCTCGACATGTTACATTTCACGGATGTGCTTAAATGAATTACCAAAAGTTAACATCAGTTAGTATAACACTTCTAAAGACAGAACCTGCGGACGCCTCTGTGTCCGTGGCAGGAGAGACGACTAAACGTCTATACTCTAGCTACCTCTAAGAGTAGTTGGGTTTTAGGTGTGGTCGGTAATTTTACCAACGTCGCCAAACACAAGTCCGTTAGGTTGTGTGGGAGGTTTGGGTTTCTTGAAACCAGCGCAACATTTGGCAACTTGAAGGGCTGTTGAGCCCCTTTGTTCTTGTGATGTGCTTGTTGAATCAATTAGAAAAATTTTCTTCAATATCAGAAAAACAAAACCCGTAATTGAATCGAAAAGTTTTTTCATAAATATTTCCTCGACTTAATTAAAAAACAACAAAACCTTTTTATAAATAAAAAGGTTTATTATATGAACTATAACACGTATACATCTTTTGTCGAGTGCTTATGTTTCAATACGTCAATTGTGGAGTATAAATGATATTTTTTTAAAAAATAAAGCCCCCCGAAAGCCGTGAAGCTTCCGAGGGGTTTGTGTCGCCGATCGTTGGATCGGCTGGAACCGAGGCTGTCGCGGCGAGGATCTCCAAGTGGAGCGTTTCGCCGAAGCCTAGGTATATTCCGGTCAGTCATGTTGACCGGAAGGCGAACGTCAGGCTACGCTCTGTTTCGCGACAGAAGATTGTTGTGCGCCAAGGGTAATTCCTTGACGGTAATCTTGCTGTCGCTATTGAAACCGGCCGGTCAGGATGTGTTGACGACGCTGGCGTCCAGGGGAGACATGTTCAAAAAAACTTTACCGATGTGGTCGCTGGGACGATCATCGATCAGGTTGGTTCTGCCGATACAATTCTTTAAAGTGCTCATTGAGCTTTTAGAACGGTCCATGTATTTTTGGCCTCCTTGGCCTCTGTTTAAGTTGATGTACAATCCTGTTTCGATAGGATGCAGAAATACTATCATGATATAAAATATTTGTCAAGCTTTTATATCTATGTTTTGATATTTCAGCTTACAGGTGTTAGTTTGTAGCTTTTAGGGGTGTCACGTTCAGTGTAAACAATGTTCGAAGCTTAGCTTCGCACATATGTGTCTAAATAGAGCATTAATAAACGGCTGGAGTACTCCAGCCGTTTAAAAAAGTACTTAAAACCAATATTCTTTCCAGTCATTTGGACGCTGGACGTCCAAATGACTACTTTAAAACTTAAAACTATTAACTACATACTTATCTGGTATACTTATTCGATA
>CAZVBS010000023.1:0-10859 GCA_964625905.1 uncultured Candidatus Saccharibacteria bacterium
CCACCACACGCTCTTAGATCTCCTGTTAAGAAATCTAAAAACCGCTTACGTACATTCACCATGAGTCTTCATAAATGAATGTACATTCCGTTGCATCTTAAATGCAAAGACGCAACGAAAAAACTTATATTTTTGTTTTACCTGCAGATTCTTTACAAAAAATTTGTAAAGAATCTTTATGACGTTGTCAAAGTTCTCGTAATCCCTTTAGAAAAAAATCATTAAAAAAACCGCTCTTAAGCGGTACTTTAGTCAAGATTAAAACCCAGACTAACGCCTCCGCTGTTGTGTTTCGTTGAATAATCTACTCATAATTACGTAAGCACTAGTATACACAAGAGGACTCTAAGAGTCAAATTCGAAAAAACACGTAACACGTAAATTGCAAAAATCACGTTTCCTTGCGGGAAACGTGATTTCCGATTAAAGAACGAATACTTCACGGACTTTTTGTCGGAGTCTTCAGCTTCGAAGACCGACCTGTTCTATGACGCTCAGACATACTTTTTGCAATCACGTGAATCGGGCGATCTTCAGCGCTCAAGATCTTTACTACCTTTTTCTTTTCGTTTAAACTAGTTCTTTTCATGACCTTGACCTCCTAATTCCAAACAAATTAGTTAAACAAACCTAAACTAAGTAAATCAAAATTAATATATGTAGTCAACACAAAACACAAAACCAGTCTGCCTTCGGCAGACTGGTTTTGTTAAAAAAGTTAGTGAGAAAAAATTATTTCTCCTTAACTTCGCTTCGTAATTTATCTAGGTATGAAGCAGCTGCTTGCTGTCCACCAAGTCCGAACGCAAGTCCGAATCCAAGTGAAAGAGCAACAATAACTCCTGTAAAGAGTGTTTGCACA
This sequence comes from uncultured Candidatus Saccharibacteria bacterium, assembly GCA_964625905.1. GTDB lineage: Bacteria > Patescibacteriota > Minisyncoccia > Phycocordibacterales > JABMNX01 > JABMNX01. The sequence goes on from CAZVBS010000023.1 coordinate 863, forward strand.
AATGCAGTTGCAACTCCTAATTGATTCAAAGCAGCTAAAACAGCAAAGATCCAAATAGACCACTTCGCAACACTTCCGAGGAAGTTTGAAGACATCATATTTGCAGCCTTTGCTGCTCCAGTAACAACGTTTCGTGCTAGTTCAGCAATAACTGCTGCTACAAGTAAGATAAGTACTGCAACAATTACCTGTGGAAGGTAAAGAAGTACAACTTCCTGAAGGAAGACATTTACTTGATTAAGCCCGAGAACATCGAGAGATGCTACTAAGAAAACAATAACAACAAACCACTTCACTAGTCCTCCCAAGAATCCTCCTGAGTCAAGGCTAAATCCTGCTCGATTGAAGGTTTCTTCAAATCCAGCACTACGAAGTGCGTTATCAATTTTTAGAGATCCAACAATTTGAGCAACAACGCGCCCTAGAACTGCACCAATAATCCAACCAATCACGAAGATAATCAACGCAACGATAAGACTTGGAACAATACCAACAATACCGATCCAAAGATCTTGTGCTGATTGTTGTAAAACCTCACCCCATGTTTGTAATAACATAATAGTATATATTTCCGTCGTAATCGCTAACATTAACGACAGAGCCTAGGCTAGCATGTTTAAGTTAAAAAAACTTATACATACTATAAATTATTTAAGTGGTTAAAAGAAAATCTTAGAACCATCGACCTTATAAACACGCATATCTGCGTATATATATAATACCATTTAGAGTAAACTATCGTCACACACACCTCTGTGGACAAGAAAATAACCAAAAAAGTCCCCGAAACCGTAGGTTTCGGGGACTTTTTTGACTAGCTTTCAGGTCTCAGCTTACAGCTTTTAGAAAAACACCCAAACCGCCAATCTGCAGAGCGGATTGCCGGTTTCGATAAATTCGGCGGTTGAACCGCCGAATTTATAAAAACACCCACTGGCTGATTTCTCTCAAGAAATCATGTCTTGAGACCTCAGACTAGCCAACGCATGGTTTCATAAGCATTCTCTAGCCCATATTCCCCTTTTTACCACATCATTATAAAGACAATAAATCCCCGTCATACTGACTCCCGAGACGATTAAGCACAGTCTGATGAGAATAATCAAAGATGTTTCTAAGTAATTTATCATAGATATTCATCCTGTAATTAAAATCCGTAGTAGAGAAAAATACAAACCGAAGTTCTTTACCAATCTCTGATTCAATACCCTTTACAGCACGCTCAAGTTTTGATTCATTCATTCTATCGCCAACAATGAGTAAATCTATATCACTATCCCAGTCTTGAATAAATGCTCCGGCAATAACTATTAACTTAGGTCTTCCAGCTGTACTTATATTTTTTATAATACTATTCTCCTTAACAGGTGTTGCGGTGAGTAAAAAGTTACGTAGAGCTGATAAGTGTTCAAATTTTGGATTAAGTGTCCATCCGCGAACTTTCTTCTTTACTGTCTTTTCCTGTTTACCTTTTTTTTGAACTACTTCAATGTAAAATGTGCGTCGTTTAATAAGACCAATCTTCTCCATCATAAGCGTTTCCTTTCGTACTGACTGAGATGATGTGCGTGCACGTTTAGCAATGTCAGAGTTTTCAAAATTATCCTCTTCATTAAACAAGAATAACTTCAAGATCTTAACCCTTGCTGTGCTTCCAAATAGTTTTTCAAGAATATCCATATTGTCCGTATTGTACTCCACCAGAAAAAGAGTGCAATAGTTGACTAAAAAGAGCCCGAACTTTGTAATTCGAGCTCAATTATGACCGCATACCAGAGGGCGGCATGCTTGATTCCTTTCCAAGCGTTTCATATATCATGTCTCATGGCAACTTTGAGGCGGATTTTATCCACTCTCTCGTCATGTTGTTCCTCAAACTCAGGGTCCTTAGGCGCTTTAGGCACCTTATAAAAATGAAAACCTGGTATCCACCCAAAAAAGAACGAGATTAAAGATTTAAACATATTTAAATCCCTCCTGATAGTTAATTGAATCTAATCAACAAAATAGTATCTGTTAGAAATAATATCACACTGCTTATAAAAACTCCAAGATAAGTCACAATATACCACCTTGGACAAATCGATAACCTCAAGAGAAAAGAAGATGCTCTTTGTCGATTCGCACAATTCTATCGAGGTAGCAACCAAAAACGGCAAAGCAGGTCTCCGACCACTTCGCCGTTTTTCTTTTTTATACTTAAACAACAAACCACCGATTTGCTCCGCAAATTGGTGGTTTGTTGTAACTTTAAATTTTCTAGTTATTTGAGCGTAACCTTGTCACAGTCGCTAAGTATATTGGTTCGTTTCACTCCCAATCTACTAAGCGCTCCGACCCGGACTCAGTCCTCCCCCGTGCTTTGGCACGCGGACTTCCGTCTCTAAAGTAACATTGAAAAAACTATTTCAATGTTACTTTAGCACCAGCCGTCGTCGCAAAGCTCATCTTTAAGAACCCACGGTTCTCAACGCTCCCTATCGGTCACTGCTCTCCTCCACGGAAAACTACCGTTTTCCGACCCTTTCCCAAGCGGGCGCGTAACACTAAAATGTTATTTTAGTGTTACCTTTGCGCCCACTCCTTCTAACTTAGTTTTCATCTCTTCTGCATCTTCTTTCTTTACACCTTCTTTAAGTGGAGTTGGTGCGCTCTCAACAAGATCTTTAGCTTCTTTAAGTCCAAGAGCTAGAATCTCTTTAACTGCTTTAATAACTTGAATCTTTGATTCCCCCATTGAAGTAAGTTCAACAGTGAATTCGCTTTGTTCTTCACCACCTCCCTCTCCTCCTCCACCTCCTCCTGCCACAGCAACAGCTGCTGCAGAAACACCAAATTTCTTTTCAAGAACCTTAACAAGCGCGTGTAATTCAAGCACTGTCATCTTTTCAACTTGATCAACTAATTTTTTCTGATCAGTTGTCATTTCAACCTCTACTGTTTCTTCAGCCACTTCCGTAGGTGCTTCTGTCTCTACTGCAGTATCGTCAACTTTCTTTTCTTCTTCTGACATAATATTTTAAATTAATTTTTTAATAAATTAAGGGCATCTCTGGACTACGCCTCTTTCTTCTCCGCAATTGCATTAAGTGCTACAACAAATCCTTGTATAGGAGAGTTAATAACATTCGCAAATTGCCCATAAAGAGTTTGAAGTGATGGAATAGATGCTATAACAGTCATCTCTTCTTTTCCCATAAATCGATTCTCGAAAATACCTCCGAGTATTGATAACTCTTTTTTATGCTTATCAGTAAACTCTTTAACACTGCGTGCTGGTGCAATCTGATCATCACCCCAAACAACAGCGAGTTCGCCATCAAAAGCAGGTAGATCACCTTCAACACCAGACCCTCCTAAAACACGTCTTACTAATGTTTTCTTTGCAACAAGATATTTTACATCTTGTTCCTTTAATGAGCTTCGCATCTCGTTAGTGTCAGTAACACCAAGTCCGTGGAAATTCACAAATACCATAGAACCAGCATTTTTTATAGCGCCAGTTAGTTTTTCTATTATTTCTGTTTTTTGTTCTCTTGTTTTTGCCATTGTATTTTTTGGCTATGCAATAAAAAATCGACCATTAAATTGGTCTGAATGAAGTAGTTAGACACGTATTATAGTACATATAGTTCCTCGACAGGTCTTAAATTGACTATGAGCCATATGCCTGTTGTCTTCAGTCCAATACAGCGAGTATATACAACAAATACAAAAAAGTCAAAACCCGAACTCTCTCGCGAGAGTCCGGATATATTTAGTCAGAAAAAATTAACTGGGGGTAATTTCATGATCCAGTCCCTTCCGACAGATAACAAGCTCGCAACCCCTCTCTTTAATTTTGGCCAGAGTATCAGCGTAGCATCTTTTGCATACGCAACAAAGGACCATAACGAAAACAGTGTTGCGAACAATAAAAGAACCGTCCCGATCTCATGTAGTGGTAATCCAAAGAAATCATCGAAAAGTCCACGACCATAAATGAACCCAATGGCTATCATCTGAAATGTAGTCTTGAGTTTACCCAAGAGGTTTGACGGCAGTTTTATGAATATCCTTACAAAGACCACAACGATTTCGCGTAGGATACTTACCAATATCAAGGCAAGTTCCCATTCACCAATTCCATCGTACCCAATCCTGCCAGTATAAAACACCCAAGCGATTATACTGATCACGAAAACCTTGTCGGTGAATTGGTCGCAATACGCACCAAATTCCGTTTCCCAAGATGAAACTAGGCGAGCAAGAAACCCGTCAAGTAAATCGGTCAAGCAGGAAAAAATATATATCGTCATAAGCACCCATCCAATATAAGAAACTTGGGTTACAAGGAGCTCAATTAGAATAATTATGGGCACCGCAACAATCCTAAACAAAGACAACCAAGTAGGCACAGTATGTTCAAACTCACACCCAGCCATTTTTCTCCAAAAAATATTAGCCAAATAACGTCCATATTCCAAAAAAGACATCTCGTCCCCTTCCACTAAGAAGTTGTTCCACCAATTGGTGGAGAAAAAACAATATTCTAATAGACACTTAATCATATACCTATAGTTATGTCAAATTTCCAACAGGTACATTAGATAAATTATAAAAAAATAAAACCCCTACAAGATGCAGAGGTTGTAGGATTGGGAGTCCCATTCTGAGACTCCCTTTCCAAATGCTTGGTCGGCTAAAGGCGCAGTGCGACGGGCTTCTTGGTGAAGGGTTCGCCATTTCCGTTTGCGAGCGACGTAGTCGACATAAGGTTCGAGGTAAAGTTGGACACACTGGCATATGGACTGTATCCATAGTTTCCGAGGATGCCATCGGTTGGCGTGTCGATCCAGGATGTCCCGAGACCAAGCGAATCTGCGCCAGCAGGCTGTGTGACAGACATCGCCAAAGCAGGGTCGTCGCTCAAATGTACGAACATCTGCCCGATCGACAAAGGATCCTCGTCGATGTTTGCGATGATAATGATCGGCACATCGGACATCATGTCGATGCCGCCCACAATATCAGGTGTATATGCCTGCTGGGTCGGCGGACTGATGTCGAACGACGATTTCGCTTGCACAGCGGATACGTTGCCACTCATCATACTGAACGTGGCGGCGACAGCAACAGCAGTGAGAACCCTGGGCATTCGCCCATATAAAAGACTTCTCATAAAAGAGTCTCCCTATCGATGTTTCAAACACAGAATCACAGTCCCGCACTGACTTAAGTGCTTAAAATACGAAAGAACTGCTTCCATACTCACTATAACATACGAACACTAGCAACTTCAATCCTTATTTACATCAGCATCACTAAACTCAAACACTCTACTTGAAGGACGTCGGACGTCCTTCAAGTAAATATAAAAGAAACCACGTACGGCACCACAAGGTTCTCGGAAACACTTGCTATACCATACGTGGAGTTAAGAGCCAGAACAGCCCTTTTTATGCAATATATCCGGCAATGGAATAATTACACTTAAATATAATACGACCAATCCAATTAAAAATCAATAACTACGGGGTCACTCCATATTTCCACTCTAATATTCCATAATAAAGATGCGGTGGAGATACAGAACCTGTTTGGAAATAATTACGAAATGTTGTTAAATCAAAATTGTTTCTAAGTTGATATACCACAGTAAAATAATCATCTCCTTGAACAGCGCCAGTGTATGAATCTTGTTCTATACTGCTTTCAAGTGTGCTTAAAAGATGTCCTGAGTAAAGAGTTGAACTTGCCACAACTCCTTTATATGTATCGCCATAACGCGACGAACCAGATGGAAATGACTCAGATAAATACATGCACATTACACCAGATGGTGTGTAATAGTTTCCAGATATATATGTTACTAATTCGGGTGGACAGTAATATCCGATAGGCAATAAATCTATACTATTTTGAGACCCAGGAGTCCCATAAATATTATTACCATCTGCATCAGTTCCATTTTTAGTAAATGTATTATTCGACGACCAATTTGAAGTATCACTACCAGACACTTTTGTGCTCATGCGTTCCATGGTTATCGGAGTTGTAGTAGCCTCCCCTCCACACCAGCCTCCACAGGAAGAAATTTCTGGAGTTACATCGAGGGTAGTTGTGGCAACCCCTCCAAGCGACTGCACCAGTGATAACTTCTCACCACTGTTAGACAACCCAGAACCGCTTAATAAACCACTAAACGCGACAGCAAGATCTTCAGCTTCGCTCGTAGTGTTTCCGTCAGTTCGTTCGATAAAATAATATCCACCAGAAGGAATCGATCCAGACAAAGAAATGTACGGCACAAAATCCTCTGCATACAAAACAACGCTCGACATATCAACCGTATAGCTTGTCCTATTATACAACTCAATCCACTCATCGCTCGGTGATGCCTGCGTCCCCGCCCATGCAACCTCATTAATAACAACAGGCATTACAAACACCTCCATAGTCTGCAACGACGACGACGCAATATTCCCAGACATATCATATGCAACAATTTCAATATTTGTACTAGTCTTATCTGCAAGTGTTGATGTCGCAGAAGTGTCAGTTGTTGTAGCGTACACAGAACTATCAAGCATAATCGCATAATACAATATGTCAGATGACGTTGATGTCCACGCCAAATTCACATTAGTACCACCAGACAAACAACCGCCCGCACGTAAAGAATACGTACACTCGAGCACAGAAAAGCTTCCAAACACCGGCGCCACAGTATCAACAAATATATCTATAAAAACACTCTCTGAAGACGCCCCATCACTATCAGTAGCAACAAAAGTAACAGTCGTCGTACCTTGAAGAAGTGAAGACAAAGATAAAGACCAACTCTCATCAGAACTCACTGTAGTCGTCGCAGAAGAAAAATCTTGAGAAATTATCATTGCAGAAGAGGCAGTCCCAGAAAACACAATAGTAGTGGTTGCAAATAAGTCTCCATCTGCAGGAAAAGAAATCGCCGGCGCATCTGGCAGCACCACTTGAACTTCCTCAACCCCTTCTGCCTCAAGTGCATCCTGTGCCGCTTTCGAAGATCCCCCGTCGCCACCAAACCCAGGAATACCTACTGGCACAAGATTAGTCATCATCGAATTGTTAGATGAGTTATCAGTAGAACCAGTAGTATCTTCTCCAAGCGGCACCTCTTCAATGACATCGGTATTATTGACATCCGATGTCTGTAATTCTTCCATAGCTCCGTCGCTGTCTCTACCAACATCAAGTGTCGGCAAATCAGGATTAACATATCCAATATCAGCGCCATCAAATGTCGGCAAATCATTAAACCCATCGAATCCTACGGATTCGATGGGTTTAAGTGCGCTTTCCTCAACTATATCACTACTTCCTAAAACACTATCAACTGAGGCTGTATGTAAAACTGACACGTCAGAAGCGCTGGAAGGATCGATTGAGCCTATTCCGTACAAAGTGTCTCCGACTATATTAATCACTGATGCTATGCCAGACATAACACTTGATCCGATAGAAGCAATAGCTTCCACCGTTACAGTTGTTGTATCACGAACTGTTCAAACAAACGGGTCCGACACAGCAAACCCAACTTTTTGTAAACCATACGAAAATGTATTGGCAGGCACTTCGTAGCAACCTTCACTTACATCAACATGAGAATCACTTCGAGACTCTAATTTGTCTAATAAACTATTTATATCAGATATGATAAACCCTGAACCTTTCGCAAGATATTCCCGAGAAAACGCATGTCCACGGAAAATCTCCTCTACACCATTGGACGAAGGTGGCAGAAGAATATTCGCAGGAAGTGGTTGTGAAGCATCCACAGTAGCCACCCACTCGCGGACCGTATTAACAAGATTATCGTTACCAGAAGTAAGATATTTTCCACCCCCTGAAACAGAACTTGCCGGTGTCGCAATATTGTATACAGCTATAGACTCTGCTGGCACACCATGTCCCGTCAGATAGTTATACATCTCGTTAGTATAGAAAGTCCCTTGAGAGTGTCCCACAAGTAATATCTTCTGAGTAGTTATCTCAGAATGAATCTGCATTAAAATAGTCTTCAGGTCAAAGTCATTCATCGACGACCCTAGTGCTTGAGATACAACTTGCACCATGTCCCCCACTCCACCAAGGTGTGATGGATTGTAACCGTTTATAAAAGTCACATCATCTGCTCCACCATTGGTATTAAACTTAAAATCTAAATATTTTTTATCAATCTTTGCATTCTCTTCATCGGTAAAAATCCCATTTACATACACAACAGTAACTCCGTCTTTTCTACAACTCGCAAAAACCGACACTGGTATAATAACGCAGATAAGTATTAAAATTAATATAAATCTGCACATGTCTTATTATTATTGAATCAACACGTCACAATCTTCCCCTTTAAGCACAACCGACGAAACAGCAAATCTATTCAGTTCATTATATTCTTTATCTCTTTTATTAGTATCTACAATAAGAGCATTTACTTCATCTACAGCATCGAGCGCTAATGTAAAATCTCCTTCTTTAAGACTTTCTAAAATACAACCAAGACCTCTACCACTCCACTCCGTCGCTGCTTTCCATGTATCTGTACTAAATACTTTAGTTAATTCCATTTGCAATCCCATCGCATACTGCAACACAGCTGCTCTTACTTTTATATCATCAGGATATTTCTCAAAAATAGCCAACTCAACATCATCTCGAATACCGTTATTATTAACATCTATACCCTCAATAGTAGAGTCATTCAGTTCTTTATCTGGCATAGATGGCAGGTTTTCACCTGTTACATCTGACATAGAGATAGTCTGTGAATTTATAAATAAGACCGCTTCATTAGACCTGTCTTCCTCTGCAACAAATGGTATACGGTAAAGAACTAAAGCTATAAATAAAACAAAAAAGATCATGAGAACCCACTGTCCATATTTCCACACATTTAAAAAGAAATCTTTCATAATTCAATAGTAACAACTCTAAAAAACCTAACCACATAAAATCACACTCTTATGTTAATAACTTTTTAATACAAATAGTCCAAGGGCCGCCCTTGGACAAGATGTTAGTCAACACCAAACATCAACCATTCATCAATAAAACTGTCAAAATCAACATCATCACCAAAATATTCAGGAAAATTATCACAATTTAATATAATTCCTTCTTCCCTTTTTTCTCCAATATAATCCAAATAACTAGAAGTATAATATTCCTTCAGATATTTTTTAGCTACCTCTCTATCTCTAATACCATTCTCTTTCCAACTACTGTCTATTAATTTAACAGGGTTTAGGTGAATATAAGAAAAAAGATATTTTAAATATTCGTCGTTGTCCACATGTGTTGCTTTAAATTTACCTTCAAACAAGGATCCTGTCCTTTTATGTTTCTTGTTAAAAAACATAGAATATGCAGTAGCTAATTTACTTAAAAACTTAGTTATTCCATTTTCATTTATTTCACGTACTAAGATATGAAAATGGTTTGGCATCAAGCAATAAACTCCTATATCAACAAGCTTTTCTTCTATATCTATACTGTCCAAGGGCCGCCCTTGGACAAGTTTATAAATTACAGGTTTAGTACTATTACAAAGAAAAAGTAACCTCATAAACCTTTTGATATCTCCATTATCAATAAATATATCACTCTTATTATTGCCTCTATTATAAAGGTGATAAAACTCTCCTATAGAAAAATTAAAGTTTCTTTCCATTTATTATAAATAGTACCACTACTATTCCACTTTATCCAAGGGCGGCCCTTGGATAATTGGATAAGTTTAGATTTAGGTGTTTGTTGTTTAACACTCCCCTAGTTCTTGGCAGGCTGTTTGGGTTTTGGAGTCGACTCCTTTCTCTGAGATTTGTGCTGTAATGGTTATGATTGCAAAGCTAAGGAATAAGATGGACAAGAATCCAAAGAAAAACTTAAAGAATGTGTGATTTATGATTCGTTGCATGTTACTTAACTATATTTTATCTGTCCAAGGGCGACCCTTGGACTAAATTCGGCGGTT
>CAZVBS010000024.1:0-10466 GCA_964625905.1 uncultured Candidatus Saccharibacteria bacterium
GTGATATAAAATCATTCAAACAAGAGTTTCTAGAGTATATAGAGATAGAAAAAGGTCGTGCTATAAAGACAGTCGAGAATTACGACAGGTATTTAATCCGTTTTTTTATCTTCTCTGGAGTCAAAAAAGTAGATAGCATAACAGAAGAAAAGGTACGTAAGTTTAGATTAGACCTTAATAGGTCTGGACTTAATCGCCGTACGCAGAATTATTATTTAATAGCACTTAGACAGTTTCTTAAATATGCACTTAAGCGTGGACTTAAAACACTTCCGCCTGACGCAATTGAACTAGCTAAAGAAACCCAAAGAGATTTAGATTTAATTTCTTCTAAAGAACTGGAGAGATTGTTAAAAGCTCCAGACGAAAACGATATTAAATCATTCAGAGATCGTGCAATGCTTGAGCTTCTGTTTTCTACAGGACTTCGTGTATCTGAGTTGTGTTCTCTATCTCGTTTTCTTGATTGGAGTCGTGATGAGATTTCTGTTAGAGGAAAAGGTGGTAAAGTGCGCCCAGTATTTATTTCAGAGGGAGCTAAGAGAGCTATAAAAAAATATCTAGACAAAAGAGACGACACCGACGACGCTTTATTTGTATATTTTGGTCGTGGAGCAAAACGTGCTGAAACAGATAGTGGTTCAACAAGACTTTCACCGAGAAGTGTAGAGCGTTTAGTGAAACAATATGCAATCAAAGCTGGTATAGATAAACGAGTTACTCCACATACTCTAAGGCATTCATTTGCTACGGATCTTTTGCAAAATGGCGCGGACCTTAGGTCAGTACAAGCTTTGCTTGGACATGCTCATATTGCAACAACACAAGTTTACACACATGTAACCGATAAACATTTACACGATATTCATAAAAACTTCCATGGCAAGAATCGAAGGTAAAAAATGAACAATACCTGCCCCGTAGGTAGTTTACTATCGTACTGGGATAGCTCTGCCGACGTCAGGAGGTAGTTTTGTACTTAATTATTCAACAGTTACGCTCTTAGCTAGATTTCTAGGCCTATCAACATTATGTCCTCGCTGCACACCGAAGTGGTATGCAAAAAGTTGCAAGAGTACTGTAGTAAGAATAGGATGTGTTAACTCAAGTGTTTTAGGGACTTCTATCACTTCATTTGCTATTGTAGGTATTTTTTTATCGCCTTTTGTTGCAATAGCTATAACGTTTCCATTTCTAGCTCTGACCTCTTCAATATTTGAAAAGGTTTTTTCATATACGGAGTCATTAGGAATTATAGCGACGGTCGGAAACTGTTCATCTATCATTGCAATAGGGCCATGCTTCATTTCTCCTGCACCATATCCTTCAGCATGAACATACGAAACCTCTTTAAGTTTAAGAGCTCCCTCAAGTGCTATGGGGTAGCTGTACTTACGTCCTATATATAAAAAGTTTTTTGAGCTGGAGTATTTTTTAGCTATACTTTCAATCTTTTTAGCTTGAGCAAGCACTTGTCCTATTTTTTGCGGAAGCTTATTAATCTCATTAATAATAATTTTGCCTTCAGACTGAGAAACATTTTTCTTTCGTCCGATATACAATGAAATAAGTAAAAGTACTTCTAGTTGAGATAAAAATGCTTTTGTGGAGGCTACCCCAATTTCTGGTCCAGCATGGTTATATACACCAGCGTCAACAGCTCGTGCAATGCTTGAACCCACAACATTAACAACTCCAATAGTAAGGCACCCTCTGGCTTTAGCTTCATTGATACAAGAAAGAGTGTCTGCGGTTTCTCCAGATTGTGATATTGCAAGAACCGCTATTTCCTTGTTTGAAGGAATACGACGGTAGCGATATTCGGATGCAATTTCCACTTCAGTTGATATCCCCGCAATCTCTTCAAGGTACAACTTGCCTATCATGCCCGCATAATATGCAGAACCGCAGCCTACAATAACGATGCGTTTAATATTTACAAGCTTGTCTACTATATCCACAAGTCCGCCAAGTTTAATATCGCCCGTTTTAGGAAGAAGTCGTCCCCTAACACTATTCTCTAGAACTTCTGACGCTTCCATGATTTCTTTTAACATAAAATGTTTGTAACCTGTTTTTTTCACTTGTTCAGCGTCCCATGTGACTTCTTCTTGTTTACGTTTGCACACTTTTAAATTAAGTGTAAAAATATTATGTGAAGTTGGCGTGATTACAGCACACTCTCCGTCCTTTATGTACAGCACGGTTTTAGTATATTTTACAATTGCTGAAACGTCAGATGCTATAAAATACTCATCTTCTCCAATTCCAATAATAATAGGACTTCCTTTTTGTGCTGCAATTATTTTTTCTGGTTCCTTTGTATTCATGACTGCAATACCATATGAACCTTTAATTATTTTTAATGTGTTTACTACAGATTCTTCAAAAGTGTCACCCTTATTTATTTGACTTTCTATAAGATGAGCTATAACTTCAGAATCAGTTTCTGAAGAGAATTTTGAACCTTGTTTTTTAAGGTTATTTTTTAAATCTATATAATTTTCAATAATTCCATTATGAACAACAAAAATAAAACCAGATGTCCCGGAATGCGGGTGAGCATTTTGCTCTGAAGGTTTTCCGTGGGTTGCCCATCTTGTGTGCGCGATACCACATGTACCTCTCATATTTTGTGGAAGTTTTTTGTATAGGTTATCTACTCCGCCAACTGAACGGATACACTGTTCTCCTGATATATATAATCCAGCAGAATCATACCCGCGATACTCAAGGGTTTTTAGTCCTTCAATAAGGATTTCCGATGCAGGTTTTTTACCGATATATCCTATAATTCCACACATACATAATTAAAATAAAATTATTAAATATTTCACTACGCTCTATTGATGTAAACCAATATTTTTAATAAGAGGTTTCACCTACAGATAATATTACAGACATGAGGCAGGACACGCTACTATGCTACGTGCGCGTGGTATAATCGAACGCAATGATTAAGCTAATGTCATGGAATGTAAACGGAATACGAGCAGTACACCGCAAGGAGTTATTTGAGCCGTTTATAAATGAACATAATCCAGATATTTTATGTCTTCAAGAGACAAAAGCGACACAAGAACAATCCCCTATAGATTTACCAGACTATATTGAGTACTGGAATTCTGCAGAGAAAAAGGGTTATTCAGGTACAGCGATTTTCACCAAAGAAAAACCAATTTCAATAACAAATGATTTACCAGAAGATATTGTAAAGAAGCATAAGATAAAAGATGATGGATATGGAAACCCAAACACTGAAGGGCGCGTCATTACACTAGAGTTTGAGAAGTTTTTTATTGTCACAGTGTATACACCCAACTCAAAAGGCGACCTCTCAAGACTTTCACTCCGCAACAAACAATGGGACCCAGCGTTTCTTGAATATTGCAAAGAGCTTGAGAAGGAAAAACCAGTTATTTTTTGTGGAGACTTAAATGTTGCACACAAAGAACAAGACCTTGCACATCCAGATAGGAATAAAGAAACTGCAGGATTTACAAAAGAAGAGAGAGAGGGTGCCGACAAGATAATCTCAGCAGGGTTTGCAGATTCATTTAGACACTTCACTCCAGAAGGAAATAGTTACTACACGTGGTGGTCACACTTTCAGCACGCACGCGAGCGTAACGTAGGCTGGCGCATAGATTACTTCTTTGTAAGTAAAAAACTAGTATCAAAACTCAAAAGCGCAGACATCCACCCGAGCGTCATAGGCTCAGACCATTGTCCTATTTCAATTGAAGTTGATGTGTAGAGCCACTGTCCTATTTCAATAAAGGTTGATGTGTGGATTTATAAAATCAATTTAGTGCGATGCATCGCACTAAATTGAAGTGTTGCTAGGATTACATATGAAGAACAAAATAAAAAATAAAAAAGAAAGTTGTAAATTAATGCAAATCTAGCTCTTCATCTATTCTTATTTTAGATACAAACTCAGGGACGTGACTTACTAAAATCATCGCACCTTCATATTCGTCGAGTGCTTTTGCAATAATTGGTATGTGTCGGAAGTTAATATGGTTTGTTGGTTCGTCCAGTATAAGTAATCCTGGCTTTTGTAACATAAGATAACAAAAAGCAACTAAACCTTTTTGTCCTTCAGACAGGTCTCCTACTTTTGAATATATAACTTTGCCGTCGAGTAAGAAGCCAGCAGCTGCCGCTCGTAAATCTTGTTCAACATGTTTTTCCATTACTCCTGCGAGTGTGTCATATACAGTCTTATCGAAATCAAGCGTAGAAAAGTCTTGTCGATAATATCCAACAGTTATACCGTCAGCTATTGTAGCGCCTTTTGCTGTACTATTTGCAATTGACTCAAGTAATGTTGTTTTACCTACTCCGTTTGGACCACTTAAAAGTAAGTGTTTATTTTTACGTAAAGATACTTTAACTTTTTTCTGTGAAAGCTTGTGGTCACGTATCACTGTCATAGAAGATATGTCAATAATCTCCCCTACAAGTCCAGCTTGTGCTGGGATTGTGAAGTGGCGTATTGCTTTATCTTCACGTCTCACTTGCACTTTACTTTCCTCTGCTTCTTGCGCACTTTCACGCATTCGTTTTGCTAAGATACGCATCTTTCCTCCTTTGTTTGCAAAGAAGTTTGCTTTATCTTTTTTTGCTTGGATATGTTTTTCCATTTGTGCATTTTTTCGTTTTTCTTTTTCAACACGTGCTGTTATTTCTCGAAGTACTTTCTTATAGTCACCGATATATTGCTCAATCTTTAACGTGAACACGTCTAGATATAACACTCCCTCTGTAAATGCATTTAAAAATCCTGCATCATGAGAAATAACAAGTACTGTCTTTTTATAATCCACTAGAAACTTTGTTAAATGTGCTACACCATCTTTATCTAAGTTGTTTGTAGGTTCATCAAGTAGTAGTATGTCTGGTTTTTGTATCAATGCAGAAGCAAGAAGTAGTCTAGCTTGTTGACCACCAGAAAGATCTCCAACTTTCTTGTCATGAGGGACATTGAAATTAACAGTCTCAAGAACTTCATCTATTTTAGGGTCTATATCGTATACTTTTTTATTAAAACAACCCTCAAAGAATTCTCGAATTGTAAGAGGTAGAAGCTCTCTATCCATAATTTGATGTGCTTTTGCGATAGTGACACCTTTAACAACATTTACTGTTCCACCGGTAGTTTTGTTTTTACCTGTTATAAGAGAGAATATAGTGCTCTTACCAGCACCATTTTGACCCATAAGTGCGAGTTTTGCTCCACGACGCACCACAATATCAACCTCATCTAGTATGGGTTTATTGTGTCCGTACTCGAAAGACACCTCATTAAATCTGATTATCGCTTCGTTTCCTGACATATGAATAGATACTATACACGAAAAATAGAATTTTGCTTAGAGTATGCATAGAGCTCAACGAAATACCTGTAAAGGACATTTTATACGTTGCTATATGTACTTATCCACAGTAATGTCCTTTACATCATTTATAAAGGACATATACTAATACGTAGACAGTTCTTCACAGTTCTTTAATTAGAATCTGTGGACTTTGTAGTTACAAAGTAGTTTCGAGCAATACGTAAACTTTCACCAATTAATAATTAGCACATCATGTGCATTGAATACTGAGGTATTACGTCACTCATCATTATGTCTGTAGCCGTAACTGTTCACAATCACGAGCCGCTTTAGCGCACATTTGGTATATTTTAGTTTGCCCAAACCTCCTTACCCAAATCTGCTGTAAAGTGGCTTATTTTTATATATTGACACTTGACATACGCAGTTCAAAGTGTTATATTGATGTCAGATTCACATAACGTGAGTCAATCATATGAAAAAAGGAGTTTTCGATGATTGAAAATAATCCTGATCGAAGTTACTCTTCGATCATTTTACCAATATTGTTGGTCTCATCGTCAATTGTGTTGGTACATGACCCCTCAAAACCTCCTCCTATCTTATGGAAATTGCCAGGTGGTGGGGTTGATTTGTTTGACGGAAATGATCCAGAAAAGACCGCAATACGTGAGCTTGTAGAGGAAACTGGGCTTGAAATCACCAAAGATGATCAGTTAACCCATATCCTAGAAGAAAATATGGGAGCCTACGACAGACATTTGTTTGTGGCCCTTATAGGCTTGGAAGAACCTGTTTTAAAAAAGATGGGTGACGAAGGGGAAATTATCAGCACGTTTGATTTCTCTAAGTTTGAGGCAATGGTAGATTTTCTACCGCCTCATAGGAAGCTTCTCAAGCTTCAGAACGTAAAAGAAAAAATCAGGGCATGTGTGGAAGATTTTCTAAGTGCATAAGTAAAAAACTTCAGGTTGTCAACTTTGTTGACGACCTTTTTTCTTTTCATATTAAACTTTATTTATCTACCCAGTATTTTTTACGTATTTCTTTTACAGACTCTTCCTCAAACTGTTCTTTCCTGCGCCTACCCTCTTCTCCGTGGGCTATAAGAGTCTCATCTGGTAATTCACTTAACTCTTTAACTCGTTTTTCTAAATATTTTTTAGTGTTTCGTTTTGGATCGTCAAGGACATCTTCTAAAAGTGCATGCAACATATGCCCGAGCCGTGGACCAGGTTTTTCTCCAAGTATTTCCATAATATCTCCTCCGTCAATCTTTAGCATACTTACTGAAGTTGGGTCACGGAGTGCTTCTTCAACCATTGATTTGTATTTTCTAAAACGAAACGGTTGAGCTTTTGGTCTACCTGAACCTATACGGTCACAAATCCGAAGATTAAGAAGGTCCCAAATATTTTCTTCTCCAACATTGTTAATCATTCTGCGCACCGCGGACAGTTTTATTTTTTCTGGGTCAGAGAAAAACATGTGCCACCTAATCAACTTAACCAACTTATCGATTTGTTTTTTGGGAAGTTTGAGATCGTTAAATGCACGCTTGGCTACTCGCGCACCAACAACCTCATGCCCATGAAAGCTCCAATCACCGCGTTCTTTTGACCATCTTCTCGTTTCTGGTTTAGATATGTCGTGATAGAGTCCAGCGAGCCGTATATCAACACTCCAGCCCATGTCAGCGCCATGTTGCATGGTGCGAAGTAAGTGCTCAAATACATCATAGAAGTGCGCTTGGTTTTGTTCTACTCCAATTCCACGCTCTAGATCAGGTGTCACATATGGCAGAAGTTTTAACTTTTCTGCGATTATAATAGCGTGCATTGGGTTATCTGAAGCAAGAATGCGCAAAAATTCGTCGCGTATTCTTTCCTTTGCAATCTTTTTAAGTTGTGTAGCCGACTGCACAATAGCCTCAGTAGTTTTTGATTCAATAGTGAAGTCAAGTTCTGCTGATAGCCGTATAGCTCGAAGCATACGAAGCGCATCCTCTTTAAAACGCTCTTCTGGATCCCCTACTGTTACGATACTTTTACTTTTTAAATCATCTTGTCCGTTATACGGGTCGATTAATTCACCACCACTTACACTGTACGCAATTGCGTTCATGGTAAAGTCACGACGTTTCAAATCGTCTTCAAGGTTTTGAGAAAACTTTACTGAGTCAGGTCGTCGTGCATCAGTATATATTGACTCGAGTCGATACGGAGTAATCTCAACAATTTTGAGAGACTCATTTTCTGTTTCAGTGACCACACCAACTGTTCCATAATCATTTTCATAAAAAGTCTCTTTAAAAAGAGATTGTATTTCTTCTGGATTTGCGTTCGTAGTAATATCCCAATCTTTTGGTGTTCGGTTAATCAGTAAATCTCGAGTACAACCACCAACAAGGTATGCTTCAAAGCCACCCTTCTCTAGGGTTTCAGTTATTGTGAGAATCTCTTTTGGGATCTTTGATGCACTTATTTTTTTTATCATAGTTGACATACATCTATTTTATTACATATTTTGTATATACGCGAATATAGCGTATAATTCTCTTTGTAATATATGCCTCTGTGCATAGAATAAGTTAGAAAAGAATAGAATGCCTCTGTGGTGAAAGGGATATCACAACGGTCTTCGGAACCGTTATTCTGGGTTCGAATCCTGGCAGGGGCACCATAAATTAAAAAACGAGGACTGCTCCTCGTTTTTTAATTTATGGTGAGACGGAGCTATGTCGTGAGAAGCTTTGCCTCGGAACGAAAGCGAGTCCGAGGAGGAAGTTCTTAGTAAAGAAGAGTGCGGAGCACGAATTCTGAGCTTAGAAACTTGACCCCAAAGATACATATATTTAATACTTTAAACAATTATAAGTCGGGGTCGAGAGTACTTAACGCACAGCGCTTAGTAACTCGTGACCGAATCCTGGCAGGAAGTTCTTAATGAGCTTTAGCGAGTTTAGAAACTTGACCCCAATAAACAAACACTTTCCCCTTCTTTTTAATTTGGTTCTAGGCAGTTACGTAGTATAATCTAGTCTCATAAGCGGCCATGGTTAAGTGGTATAACACGTCCTTGCCAAGGATGAGTCGGGGTTTCGATTACCCCTGGCCGCACATCAAACACAAAAAGACCCTGAGTAGGGTCTTTTTGTGTTTGAGTGTAGTTAATCTGTGGTAATCGAAAGGACGGAAGCGCGCGTGCCAAAGCACGAGAGAGCGCTGAGTCGGGGTCGCGAGTGCTTAATATTTTGCGAAGTATTGAAGCAAAATATTAAGCAACTTGTGACTCGATTACCCCTGGCCGCACAGAGATATAACAATGTCCTTTATATAAATTAAATGGTTTTACGTAAATAAGCCATTTTTAACGTATTTCTGTGGATAAACATGGGTATACTGTGGATTAAAAGACATATAGAATTGATGTCCTTTACAAAATATGGCTGTAAATATGATTATTTTAAAGACATAGAGTTATTCACAGTAATTGTTTCACGTGAAACAGTTACATGTATGTTTCATGTGTAACTAATTAAATCTCTGTTATACTGTATTTATGAATATTCATTCGATTCTTGATTTTACAAAATTACTCAATAAGTTTCGTGCAGTAAAACGCATTGTTTTCACTGTTGGTGAAGGTGAGCCTGAGAATGATGCAGAACACAGCTACCAGTTAGCAATGTTATCTTGGTATATTATCTCAGCTGAAAATTTAAAATTAGATAAGAATCTGGTGATTAAATACGCCCTTGTTCATGATTTAGTGGAAGTATATGCTGGAGATACATATTTTTATAGATCAGATAAAGAAGAAAAAGATAAAAAAATAGAGAGGAGAAAAGTTTAAGCCGTATTCAAAAAGAATTTCCAGAAATTGATGATATATACACATTTATCAATAATTATGAAAAAAGATTAGATAATGAGAGCAGGTTTGTATATGCGTTAGATAAACTGCTTCCGGCAATGAATATTTATTTAGATGGTGGCAGAGATTGGCGACATTGCAAGATTACTTTAGGTAATATGATAGAGAAAAAAACACCCAAAATTGCATTATCTCCAGAGATAGAGCTGTATTATAAGGAATTCTTGTCTATACTAGAGGAAAATAGAGACATGTTTCACGTGGAACATTCATAGTATATGAAATATGAGTAAGGTTTCTCACAATGAAGTTGGTAGAATAGGAGAGAAAACAGCTTGTGTGTTTCTTATGAAACGTGGTTTTGAGATAGTAGAGCAAAATTACTGGAAGAAATGGGGTGAAATCGACATAATAGCTAGAAATAAGGGTAAATTACACTTCGTAGAAGTAAAAACTGTTTCACGTGAAAACATTAGAGATGTTTCCCGTGAAACACTTGATGAGTATAGACCAGAGGAAAACGTACATCCACAAAAACTCAAAAAACTTTCACGTGTTATTCAGACGTACTTATTAGAGAAGGACTATGAAGACGATTGGCAGTTTGACGTTATTGCTGTATTTCTCGATATTAAGAATAGGGAAGCGAGGTGTAGGTATATAGAAGACATTATTATATAGAAGTAATTTGCATAATCAACACACTTCTTTGTTGTTTCGTGAAAAACTTCAATCGTCATATGCTTATATGACTCTTTCAATTTTTCACTTACTCCTTACAGGAGCTGTACACCTTGTGGCTATATTGTTTCGCTTCGCCTACAATATAGCTCACAAAGTCTTGCGAAGCTCCAAATATTCGCTTCTCACCTCGAATTGTATCTGATTACGTGAATTACTGAGTGGTTAAACTCTAAAGGACATTTTCAGATAAGAAATGTCCTTTAGAGTTTTTAGGAAACCATAGATTTAGTTTTATTAATTAAACTAAATTAGAATAATAAATAAACAAAAGTCTTAAATCTAAAAGCTGTAACCTTAAAGCTATATGTGGTATAGTTTTGCAGTTGAGATTTTATTTTTTGATAAAATTGATGTCGTAATCGGGATGTACAAAATATATAATAGGACAGCTAACAGTTAGCATATATAATATATTACTCACAAAACGATAGGGTAAAAATTATAGGTAAAGTCGATTCGGGATGTAGTGTAACGGCTAACATTCCCGCTTTGGGAGCGGGC
>CAZVBS010000025.1:0-8148 GCA_964625905.1 uncultured Candidatus Saccharibacteria bacterium
GATACCTATTCCACCAACTACAAGTGAAAGTGTCGCCATCGCTGTTAGAAAATACCGCACACTGTCTGTAAATGTTGTTATGATGCTAGCTGCTTGTACTGAACTAGCTACTGTAAAATCGTCGCTTTTGCCACTCTGGTCTCTTATATTGTGTTGTTCTCTTAATAAGACTCTTATATCTTCCATGGTCTTATTTACATTCTCTTCTGTGTCTACACGTATTCTAATAAGCCCCATATGATTAACACCAACAGAACGTTGGAATGTTTTTACAGGAAGTAAAATCTGATCATCGAAATCTTCTATACCTATACTTCCACGCTCTTTTATCACACCTATAACGTTATAACTTGAGTCATTTATTCTAATACGCTGTCCAACCGCATCACTTTCTCCAAACAGACCTTCTTTTACGGCACTACCTAGTACAGCAACACGTGAAAAATTCCTCTCCTCTTCTTCTGTGAAGAAACGACCTACTTCCATCTCGCTTTTTTCTACGTCTAGATAACTCGCTGTTGTGCCATTTAATGACGTGTCATAGGTCTCTGAACGCCATGTTACCAATCCAAAACCCTTACTAAATCCAGAAACTGACGTTATGTTAGGCGCTCCACTATTGTCTTTTAAATATAATATATCTTTGTATTTTAGTGTCGTAACAGAAAAATTTGAAAACACAGCTAGTGTACCACCTTCTTCTGTATGTCCTGGAGATACCACAATTAAATTCGTACCTAGTTTATCAAACTGTGAAAGTATGAGTCCTTGAGCCCCAGCCCCAATAGATATAATCAACACCACGGAAGCAACACCGATAATAATACCGAGCATTGTGATAAAGCTTCGTATTTTGTTTGCCCATAATGAGTCTAGAGATGTTGCTACTGACTTAGTAATTCTATTGAACATACGTTGTTTAATAGTTACCAACTGATTGCTTTTGCTGTATTTCCTGAACTTTATTGTCACTTACAATGCTTCCATCCTTGATAGTTATAATGCGATTTGCAAACTCTGCTGTTTCCATCTCGTGTGTTACAAGAATAATTGTATGACCTTCTTTGTTTAATTGATTAAAAATTTTCATTACTCGCTCTCCCGATTTTGAATCTAGGTTTCCAGTTGGCTCATCTGCAAATATTACAGATGGATTATTTACAAGTGCGCGCGCTATTGCTACTCGTTGTTTCTCTCCACCAGAAATTTGATTTGTTAAATAGTCTAGCCTATGACTAAGCCCAACCTTCTCTAAAATAGATTTAGCTTTAACTTCATGACCTGTCTTCTCTTTCGAATAGTTAAGTGGGAGCATGGTGTTTTTAAGTACTGTTGTTCGTGGAAGTAAATTAAACGCCTGAAACACAAATCCTATTTCCTCATTACGAAGATAAGCTAACTCATTATCGTCTAGTGTTGATACATCTTGCCCATCAAAAAAATATTCACCAGATGTAGCTCTGTCTAACAAGCCAAGCACATGCATAAGTGTGGATTTGCCAGAACCAGAATGACCCATAATTGCAACAAACTCACCTCGTTTAATTGAGAAAGAAGTTTCTTTTAGTGCGTATGTTTTAACTACGTCACCATATGTTCGTACTATTTTTTTTATCTCAATTATATTCATGGGTTTATAGTGTAATAAGTGAGGTTACTTTTTAATAGATACTACTACAACATCTCCCTCATCAATCCCGCTTATTATTTCTATATACCCCCTGTCTCCTGTTATACCTGTTTCAACCTCAACTTCTTTTACTGTATCACCTATAAGTATCCGGACTGTTTTCTTACCGTCTTTGAAGATAATAGCCCTCTGTAAGATTGATATAACATTCTCACGTTCTTGCGTAACAATATCAAGATCTGCTGTCATACCTGCTCGAACCCTATCATCTACTTCTTGTAATTTTAATATTGTTCTGTAATTAGCAACCCCTTCAAATAGTTGAGCAGCTGGATCGATTTTTTCAACTACTGCAGTAAACACTTCGTCTTCTCCGTATGCATCAAGTGACAATGTTGCTATATTTCCAACTTTTAAGTTTGCTATATCTGCCTCTACAACAAATGCCTCTATTTCATATTCACCGTCTGATATTACAGACACAATAATTGAGTTGACTTGGACTATTTCTCCCTCCTTTGCGTTCTGTGTAGTAACAACTCCATTAATTGGTGAGCTTATAATGGATTTCCTAAGTTGCGCTTGGTAGTATTTTATATTTGCTTCAGATTCTTTAACTTGTGCTTCTTGCGCTATTATTAATTCTTCTATTGTCCCAGATTCTTTAAGAGCAAGCTCTTGTTCAGCTAAAGCGAGTTTAGACTTTGCATTTTCTACTTTCTCATCTACTGCAGTTATGTTAGCGATTGAGGTATTTATATTTGTTCTTGCTGTATATACATCTAGTTTCCATGCGTCTATTGTGGTTTGTGAAATACTACTTGTCACAGTCAAACTGTTAACAGCAAGTCCAGCTTTGTCTAATAAAGATTTTATCATTGAAAGATTTTGATTTGCTTCTTTTGTGTACGCCTCAATGTCACTTGTGCTCGTCAAAGTAACCATAGAAGTTTCCCATTCTACTAACATTAATTCTACAAAAAACCTTTCTTGCTCTATGTCACTTTTTAATTGAGAATCTGCATAAAAATCTAATTGAGGACTAGCTGTGCGCGGATTACTAAAGAATTGGTCTATCTTATTTCTCACAGAATCATCCGCTGTTGTATAAGATCTCCTTAGTTCGTCAACTAAATTCCTCTCTGCATCTTCCAAAGAGGATTTGGCATTTGTAACTTTTGTTTTCTGTATAAGTATTTCCTCTGGACGTACACCAGCTTTAAGTTCGGATAATTTGGCTTCATTTCTTGCAAGAATAGCTTCTGCTTGTAATATCTTAGCTACTTCTTCTAAATTTTCAAGAACAACCAATGTATCCCCTCTGAAAACTTTATCTCCTACATCTACGTATACTCTAGCGATACGCCCACTATTTTCAAAAGCAAGATTAACACTTTCTATAGCCTCTACCCTACCAACAGCACTAATTTCTTGAACAAGGTCAGTGCGCTCTGCAACTATTGTGTCATATGTAATATTTTCTCCTCCTGTAAATAATATTTTAACAACAATGACAATTACAACCACAACAATGCTTAAAATAAATTTTTTCTTATGTTTAATCATAAATAAATATACTTTTTAAGTTTAATTCAATATGTATACCAAAATATCCTACTTTCGTAGTAATTCTATCACTTTTATTGATGTAGTACCTTATATCTATATGAATAAACGTGCTAAACGTAATTCGTCGTAACTGTACTTTCCTTTTAATATTCTATGTACTGGGGTAAGTTTCGTGTCTTCTGACTTCTCAAATGCTTTCTTTATCTTGGTAATTTGTACTGAGCTCGGAGTCAGGTATGAGAAAATATCAGTATCACCTGAATCTTTAAGCTTTTCTAGGTGCGAAATAATGGTACCTTTTGTCATACCACGCCCTTTTGCTATGGACTCTATAGACTCACTTCTCTCGAGGCACGAGCGTGTCTTTAAATGTGTCGGTATTGGTTTGTCTTTTTCTACTTCGCTTTTGGTTCTCCCAACTTTTTTAATGAAATCTTTTTGCAATTCGGAAATCTTTACTTGAGTGAATTCATTAAATATCTTCTCCCACTTATTTGATTCTGCTTGCATAGTGCCGTCTCTGTCTTGTACATATGGATGAACTCTAAGTGCAGTTGAGTTAAGTCCGTGCAATATAAGCCCATTTAAAGTACGTGCTCGAGAAAGTGCTACATAACCCTGCCCTGGCGTAAATGCACGAGAAAGATCTACTTCTACTTTGTCCAGACTCATACCCTGACTTTTATGTACTGTTATTGCCCAAGCTAAACGAAGTGGCACCTGTGTAACTGATGCAAGAACCTTGCCATCATCAATCATTTCCCATGACACAGGATGTGCCATAATCTTTTTACCACTGTTTGTTTTTACGATTGGATATGAACCATTGAGATCAATGACTTCTCCTAGTGTGCCGTTTACATATTCCCTTTCTTTACTATTTTTTACAAACATCACACGTGCTCCTACCTTTAACTCTAAATCAACTGGAGCTAAGACATTTTTCTTTAACGATTCTACTAGATTAGCTCGTCCTGTCGACACCATCTCAAAGGAAACACTTTCCGTGTCTAGTTTAGATAATTCTTCGTAGTTACGAACATCTACATTTGTATTGTGTGTGTGCAGGACTACCGCTTGTGCGTCGTGTATATGAGGTGTCTCATTGTTTCCAACCTTCTCATTATGACCTGCACCAGCTTTCATTCTACTTTCGAGGGACTCTTGTGACTCAACACTTATTTCTCCATCACGTATGTCGTTTAATATATTTAATAACTTTCCACCTTTTTGCCTGTATTGTTCAGTTAAATAACATATACGGAAGTCTCCGTCTATCCACGCTTGCGCACTATCAGCAAAAGAGTCACTGTTGCCACCACGAACTACTGGTGGTAATTGAAAGAAATCACCACAAAGTACTACTTGCATACCCCCGAACGACTCCTCGGAGCGCTTCATGGCACGCGAAACTTGGTCTATCATATCTAGTATCTCTGGGCGCAACATAGATACTTCATCTACAAGTAACACGTTTGTGCGCTCAAAACGTTTTACAAGAGACTGTCTTTGTGTGAGTGCATCAATATCAAAGTCTGTTAAAAAATCTTTAATACCTATACCAGACCATGAATGTATTGTCATCCCGTTTAGATGAGTAGCAGCGATACCTGTTGAAGCTGTTACACCTACTCCTACATTGTGTTTTTTAAGAAACTCTATGTATTCATTAAGCACATGCGTTTTACCAGCACCAGCTGCGCCTGTTATATAAACATTGCGCCCTGTTTTTAATATACCTAGAGCTGTTTCCTGCTTCATAAATACTGTACTTTTTACTTTATAGTTATTGAATTAATTATAATTGCTTCTATTGGACGGTCTGCTCCCTCTGTTGGAACTTGAACTATTGTATTAACAACTTCCATACCGTCTGTAATTGTTCCAAATACTGTATGTTTTCCATCAAGAAAATCGTTATCTACTACATTCAAGAAAAATTGACTTCCGTTTGTATTTGGACCAGAGTTTGCCATTGATATCGTGCCAATTTTATTGAAATTATTTGTATGTATTTCATCTGCAAATGCATATCCTGGTCCACCTTTACCCCACTCATTTATAAGTGAGTTATCTTTAGTGAATGGATCTCCACCTTGAACCATAAAGTTTGGTATTACTCTGTGGAACTTTGTTCCATCATAAAATCCACTTTTTGCTAGTTTTACAAAGTTTGCAACTGTATTTGGCGCGTCTTTAGAATTTAGTTCAATTGTTATATCTCCCATTGATGTAGACATTACTGCAACGAATACTTCCTCTTTTTTAGGTGTTGCTTCTGTCTGTTTTGAATTCTCCTCTGAAACAAGAACTGTATTTTCTATTTTATTTTCTTCTGGTTGTGATGACATAAAATATGCTGTAATTACGAGAGTTAAAATAATAATCATCCCAAGGGCGAGATATGTGTTTTTCATAACTAACTTTTGTTAACAATTAAAATCTCTTGCAAAATCTGAATAAATGCAAAAGCTACAAAAAGTATATCATTGTTTTTAACTGTTTTAATTAATGTGGCGACTCCAACCTATCCAGTTTGATAACTACACGTCTCACGACTAATGTTATGGTAAGATAGGACAAGTATAACTACATGTTTTAGAACATCCCCAACTCTTTGATTGCCACGTACCGTCTCCGAGACAAAGTTGTGCTGGTTGTGATCCGTTTACTGTCCACGTGAGCGTCTGACCATCTTTTCCACCACAGGAAGGTGTAGTTGCATTACAATCAACTGCAGAACTATAAGAACACGTTCCTCCTATTATAGCAACTTCTTGAGCAACTTGATATTCAATACCTCCATATAGACAAATAATTTTTCCAGCTGAGACTTGTGTAGTGCTCGAAGCTAATGCACTCCACGTAGATCCATCACAAAACTCTAGTGACTTACCGGCTGAATCAAATCTAAGCGCACCCATAATATTTGAACCACATGCTGATGTGGTTGTTCCTAGTTGAAGATATCCAGTAACACCAAGGTTCCCAAACACTGCAAGTGAATCAACACCGAGCCCACCACTTTTAATTTGATCTACTGTTCCTACATTGATAGGTGCATCTACGTTACTGTTTGGTGGTGACGCTATTGGACCTGTCCATGCTGCAAATGCATATGTTACTCCGAGTGTAATAGCTAGGGCTAAGACAGCTACTTTTGTGCTTTCTTTTATGTTTGTTTTTATGTTTTTTAATAGTGTATTCATGGTGACGTTATTTACATTAATAATTAAAGATTAAAACTCCTCGAATGCTGGTGATAATGATACTGTTACGCTTTGCGGTGTTGTTGTGTGATTTTCTATATCTAAACATGACAATGTATAGATTACTTGTTCTGTAATATTACTCGTACTTTCTGATCCAGATACTCCAGTCCAAGAGTCTCCGTTGGTTCCAGTAACCGAACAACTGTTCACTTCTGAAGAACTCCATGTTATTACTACGGAATTACCTGATTGAATAAACGAAGGACTCACTGAAATGTCCATAACTACGAACTCCGCACTAGATTCGTTATCATCACTAAGATCAGAACAACCTAAATCGTCTAAATCAACATCATTATCACCGTCATTGTCTTCCCCATCTGCACATTCTGTACTAAATACCTGTACTTGCTCTACATCATCTACTGAATCAAAACTATTACTACATGTAAGAGTGTAATCTGTAGTTGTAGTTGGGTTTAGGACTACATTTCCTGATGTTGAGCCACCTGTAGAAAAGTTTGTGCCAGAACATTGAGTAGCAAGTGTGCTTGTCCATGTAAGAGTCACCGGATCTCCGCTTGATATATTGTTGCTAGATGCAGACAACACTGCAGTCAAGCTACCTTTTATTACCCCACCGTATTGAGGATTGAAATCTATCCAACCAACAATTGCAGACCCCCATGCATATCCACTAAACTCCCCACTTATAGGGTCGTATGTCACACTATAATTACTTCCACTTAAGCTAATCCATCCATCCCAACCACCAGATTCTGGGTTAGACGAAGAAAGAACTTTGGCCCAACCAGTAAGGTTACTTCCAGATAAATTGGCAGTACATGAACCACCACCTGGACATCCTACTAAATCGCTTGCAGTAAAACTTATCCACCCTATATTTGATGACCATGCATAACCAAAGAGATCACCGCTAGTCTCATTGACTCCTACTCCGTAATCAGATGATCCACAAGAACCTGAATCTGTACAATTAAAACTAATCCACCCAACTGTGTCACTCCATGCATATCCTGACATATTGTGAGACACTTCTGCACTTACTTCTGTATTACGTAATCCAGAATCAATTGCAAAGAAAATAACCAGCACTGTTATAGATATAATGAAAAGTACCGCCTTACTTTTATTTTGCTTTGTTTTGTTAATTAGCATATTTGTTTTAATCACTCAGTAGAATTACTGGCTTAATTTTTTTAAAATATCTACTTTTTCAAAATCTCTTAACTGACTTACATCTTCAGGTTGTTTAGACAATTGATCTAATTCTTTATGCTTTTCCTTTAAAGAAATCTCGGATTGTATAGAATTATCACTTAAGGATTTTAATATGTCCTCTTTTTCTTTGTATGATAGATTATTGATATTTTGATCTTCTGAAGGATCACTATTTAGTAGACCTGAGTTCATTATTTTGAAATATAAAAATGAAGTTACTGTTATTATCACTGCAGACATAATAACAATCGCAGAAATTTTAAAATATATAGATCTTCCTTCTATTAATGTTAAATATTTATTAACAAAAGTGTCGCTGGTAGGATTAATAACCTCTACAGGCTGTGTAATCGTATTGTCTTCAGATTGATTTATTATATTTTCTTCTTCCATAAGTATATATTCTATCAAATACCAAGTATCACAACAATAACTATTACTGGAAAACTAATTATCTTTTAATAACACTATTAAACTTAATAATATTAAAATACT
>CAZVBS010000026.1:0-8018 GCA_964625905.1 uncultured Candidatus Saccharibacteria bacterium
AAGGAGTACTAATTCGTCGTACTCCTGTTAGGAAATCTGGAAGTCGCTTACAAACAAGTATTTTTGTTTACCTAGAGCTTATTTAAAATCTCATACGGCAAGTTTTTTGCTATATTGATATTTTAAATAATGACGTTTAAATATACAGTCTTTATATTCATACATTTTGTTCTGGTGATTAATCGCTGGGGTCACACCTGTTCTCATTTCGAACACAGAAGTTAAGCTCAGTTGAGGCGATGATACTCATACAGGGGAAAGTAGCTAGTTGCCAGAACAAAGTGTGTGAAATGAAGATATTTTAATAAAAATACCTCTTAGATGAGGTGTTTTTTGATTTATTCAAGTTCATTTTTAAATAAATAAACTTGACAGAATTTTAATGTTATGATACAATTTTCTGGGAAGTAGTGACACAGGGCGCCATCATCTAGGTTTTATACGCTACATTAGTGAGTTTTAACACTAATTGTGATCATAATATTTTATGTGGTCAGACTGCGTGCCGATAAGTAGAGCAAGTGATATAGGATGTATGTAGAATGCATGCAGAATATGTCACGATACTCCTTATTGATTATAAGAAAACCAGTGGGCGACCGGGCTTATTCGAATGGAAAATTCTTTCATTATGTATAGGTAACAGTACACAGTATACTAATATTTTTTCTTTTGATTAGTTGGTTCATTTTGAGACTGTCACACTTCCACCTATTCTATCCGGCCTATTAAAAAGGTCGGTTTTTTCTTTTTTATTTTGGGTTTAGTAAAGACAAAAGAGATTTGTTACAATATATAGCATGTCATGGGCAAGCAGAAGGAGGACTTTATATGGAACAGGAACTATTACGTTTTTTGTCATTGTTATTGGTGTTCCAGTATTTCTTTTTTTATATGATAAACCTACATGCTTTGATGGTATACGAAACCAAAAAGAAATAGGTATAGATAGCGGTGGACCATGTGTGCTTTTACATGAATCTCAAGTGCAAAATATTGCAGTATTATGGTCGCGATCATTTGAAGTTGTATCAGGATTGTATAATTCTGTTGCACAAATTAATAATCCAAATTTCTCTGCAGGTGCTGTTAATGTGCCTTACTCCTTTAAGATTTTTGATAAAAATAATATACTAATTTCAGAAAGGAAAGGTGTGGCATATATTTCACCAAATAAAGTGATTTCTATATTTGAAGGTGGTATAGAGACAGGGGAACGTATACCGGCTAGAACTTTCTTTGAATTTCTTGAAGAACCAAAATGGGAGCGTGTAGATAATACAATTAGAGGATTAGAGGTAGAAAGCAGAGTGCTTAGTAATGAAGATACAGAACCTCGCATTGATGCTGTGATTCTTAATGAATCTTTTAATGACATTTATGATGTAGAAATAATTACAACTATTTTTAATTCAAATGATGTTGCAATAGCTTCATCAAGAACGATAATAAGTATATTACCAAAACAATCATCTAAACAAGTTGTATTTACGTGGCCTAAAAAATTTAGTAGTAAAGCATCTCGTATTGAAATAACTCCTCGTGCGCCGTTTCGTAAATAGTTAGAGAGTGAGGCATTATAAATGAGTGATATTTATAATTAGTCATCTCACTCTAAAGGACTACAATTTGTATTCAATCACTCCGTTCTTAAACAAATTAGTTGCCTTATTAGATAAACAGAGGATATGTTTCTGAAATCATCACAAAAAATCTCTCACTTAAAAAAAGTTCAATCATTATTTTCTCATATAGATTGGACTTTATTAATATCATCACTCTTGATTGTTGGAGCTGGTATTTTCACAATGAGTTCATTTTCTGGAGATAGTTATTTTTCTGAAAAACAAATAGCTTGGGTATCAATTTCTGTAGCATTATTTTTTATATTAAGCTTTATAGATTTTCGTTTCCTTAGAAGGACTAGTGTAATAATATCTCTTTTCCTGACATCAGTATTATTTCTTTTACTTATATTTATATTTGGCGAGGTAGTATTGGGGGCACAAAGTCGTTTTGATTTTGGGGCATTTGCAATACAGCCATCTGATCCAATTAAGCTTGTAGTTATATTTTTACTTGCAAAATATTTCTCACGTAGACATATCGAAATAGCAAACATCAAACATATATTAATATCAGGACTGTATGCGTTTATTATATTTGCACTTGTGTTACTCCAGCCAGACTTTGGTTCTGCGATTATAATAGCGCTTTTATGGCTAGGAATGGTGCTTGTTTCAGGTATATCAAAAAAACATTTGTTGATAGTAGCTTTTATGGGAGTAATAGGTATGTCACTAATGTGGTCTTTAGTTTTTGAAGATTATCAAAAGCAGAGAATCATTACATTTATACATCCTCTTGCAGACATACAAGGTGCAGGGTATAGCGTACGTCAATCAACAATTGCAGTAGGGTCAGGACAGTTAATAGGTAAAGGAATAGGATATGGAACGCAGTCAAAATTAGAATTTTTACCAGAATATGAAACAGATTTTATTTTCGCTGCGTTTGCAGAGGAGTGGGGTTTTGTTGGTGTGGTGCTGTTACTTATATTATTCATGATTGTCATATGGCGTATTCTTACGAACGCCATGCTTGGTGCGACAAACTTTGAGATTCTATTTGGTCTTGGTCTTGCTATATTATTTATAAGTCATATCTTAATAAATGTTGGCATGAATATCGGACTGTTGCCAGTGACTGGTATTACATTACCTTTTATGAGCTATGGAGGTTCTCACTTAATCACAGAGTTTATTGGATTAGGAATTTTGATGGGGATGCGTAGGTACGCACGTACTACACACAAAGACGATACTAACCGCGAGTTCCTCGGCATCTAATTAGAATCTTTCCATTTGGCATATTTCTTCGTTGTCTCGTAAAAAATATCTATCATCATATGTTCATATGACTCTTTCTATTTTTTACTCACGCCTCGAACTATACTCGAATGGAAAGATTCTAAGCGTATTATTTACACTGCCCATTACAAGCTCCAACTGTTTTAGTCAGTATTTTTCCAAGCATTTACATGTTCTAATGTGGCATGTATAGTTTAAACGGACAGTCAGTTCTACTATTTTAACGAGATGTCTTAATAGTAACTTCAACTAATCAAGACGAGATGTCTTAATAGTAACTTCAACTAATCAAGACGAGATGTCTTGATATAGCAGTGGCGAGATGTCACTAGGAGCAGATCGATGACAAAAAGAATAGCGGCCTCGAATAACGATTTGATAATTGAGGAACATCCTTTCTTGGCAAAATTTTTAGATCAGTTACCAGAAGATTTAAAGAAGACAATCTTCGTTAAGAAGATCGGAAAAGAAATCCTGCGCACGATTCCTTACACTCCAAATCATAGTCATAATTCCACTTCATTGGGCTGGAAGGGTTTTTACAGGAATAGAGAAAGAATGATTCTCCTAATTAGAAGTGATGGAGATGTTATTTCTGAAGTTGTTCAGGACGACATCAAAAGCTACATTAAAAACAGTCTACTATGGCTGGTAAATATTGTTCGTTCAGTAAAAGTGCAAGGCGAGCAGGTTAAGTATGCAATTGCACGATTGGAAAAACCAAATACTGTTAAGTTTTTACTCGACATATCAGTATATCCAGGAAAAGACGCAGAGTTTACACTACATAAACTTTCAAGTGGTTTGGATATGGAAGGTCGCATGAATAGCCTATTAGATGAGACAAAAGTTGAATTACTTGATATTGGCGACTAATAAGTCAACCCCTAAAAGGCCGCACGGTTCACACCGGCGGCCTTTATTTTTATATTATATTCTTTTGACTTACAAGAAGTCAAAAAGCACCAAACATCCTGAAAGCCCCCGTTTGCGAAGCAAACGGGGGCTTTCTTATATTCCTACTTTTTATACACCCCAACAGTCTTATCAATCATCTCTTTTAAAGAAAACTTCCGTTCCACTTTTTGTTTTAATTTAGAACCAAACTCAACCCTTTTTTCTTTGTTTTTAATTAAGCTTAAATAAGCACTAGATATAGCATTTGAGTCACGTACAGGCACAAGCAAGCCAGTCTCTCCTGAGGTAATAATTTCTGGAATACCACCAACATCACTTGCAACAACAGCAGACTCTGAAAGTCCAGCCTCTAGAATACTTAAAGAAAGCGCCTCAGAAATAGATGTGAGAGTAAAGATATCAAAAGCGCGCAGATATTGTGACGCAACATCAATAAATCCAAACAAAAATACGTTATCTTGAAGCCCTTTGTCATTAATAAGTTTCTGTAAATTATAACGTTCTTCTCCTTCCCCTATGATTATAAAGACCACATTTTGCCCTCCATTTATAAGTTTGTCTATTGCCTCAATAGCGTAAGTCTGACCTTTTGTCTTATGTAATTCCGCCACAGTTCCAATCCATAGTGCGTCATTAGGAATAGCTTTAGACATTTTTCCATTGTGCTTTAAAAGAAGTTCGCGAGCTTCTTTTTTCGAGAATACACCAGCCTGATCAACACCGTTGTGTATTACCGTTATCTTTCGCTTTGTGAATGGGAAGTAGCATACCTCTTTTCTAATTTGTTCTGATACAGCAATAGTTGTGTGTGTAAGTATTAAAGTTATCCAATATAAATATCTGATTACAAAACGTTGTATAAACGGACGCTCCTCATTAAACGCCCATCCGTGCGCAGTAAAGACAATGTGTGGAACGCGAGCAATGCGTCCAGCTAAAGAGCCAACACCTCCGATTTTCGAGCTGTTTAAATGAACCACGTCAGGACGTTCATTCTTGTATAGTTTTAATAACTGATAAAATACACGAAACTCATTAAAGAAATTAATGTCACGCTCTAATCCTTCGATAGATACCGTGCGAATATTTGCACCCGTAAGCTTTTCTTTAAGCAATCCCTCTCCACCAAATGCCACAACAACTTCAAACTCGTCAGAGGAGAGTGAACGTGTTAGGTCATACACATAGAGCTGTGCCCCTCCAAAATTAGATTTAGTAATAATAAATAAGATTTTCTTTTTTCTCATGTTTCTGTTCGTATCTCTTCATTATAATTTAACACTAATTTGGCACAATTTGTAACAAAAACCACATTTTTGGCGGTCCGACCGCCAGATCCATAAAAAACACTATATTCAAGAAAAGCTCCCAATACAGGTTTAAACAAGCGTTTAACCCAGTATAATGTCCTACCTTGAACAAAGTGTATGTAACTTGCCACAACCACCTTTTGTTGTAGTATTCATATATTACACAATGAATATAGCAAGCAAAAAAGAACCCTTTATACTACTCGCTGGCGACATACTATTTTTCCTAATAGCGTTATGGATAACACTGTTGGTTCGTTATGCAGAAATACCAGACAAATCACTTTTCTATGATCATATCATTCCTTTCTCATTACTTTTCATCGTGTGGATTTTTGTATACTTCGTCTCGGGACTATATGACAAACACACAATACTTTTTAGAAGTAAATTATCCCCAATAATTTTAAACGCACAAGCTATTAACATAATATTTGCAGCACTTTTCTTTTTCTTTGTCCCATATTTTAGCATCTCACCAAAGACCAATTTAGTCTTGTATCTCGTCATATCTTCACTACTTGTACTTGTGTGGCGTATGCATATCTTTCCGCGCACAGGACGCAAAAAACAAAAAGCAGTAATCATAGGATATAGTAACGAGATACAAGAATTAGTAGAAGAAGTGAATGCCAACCCAAGATACAACCTTGAGTTTACATATATTAAAGAAGTAGACGACGGAATAGATATAGATGTTATTCAAGGTGAAGTCATAGATATAATTAATTCAGGTAAAGCGAGCGTTATAGTCGCGGATATTAATAACAGGAAGATACAAGGACTTCTCACAACACTATATAATCTAGCATTCCTTGATGTGGCAGTGACGTTTGTTGATATACATAAAGTCTACGAAGACATTTTTGACCGTATCCCAATTTCAGCACTTAAAGAAGGTTGGATTTTAGAAAACATATCCGCAAGCCCAAAAGTTGTATACGATACATTAAAGAGAACGATGGACTTAGTTATAGGGGTACTGCTAGGATTAATTTCTTTAATATTTTATCCATTTGTATATCTAGCAATTAAAATAGAAGACGGTGGACTGATATTTATTACACAAAAACGAATAGGTAAAAACAACGAAGTATTTAATTCATACAAGTTTAGGAGTATGAACAGGAGTGAAGACGGAGTATGGATAGGAGAGACGGACAATAAAGTAACAAAAGTAGGAACATTTATACGAAAGATGCGTATAGATGAGTTACCTCAACTCTGGAACATATTAAAAGGAGACATATCTTTTGTTGGTCCACGTCCAGACTTGTCAGGTTTACATGCGCGACTATCCGAGGAAATTGAACATTATAATGTCCGTAGTGTAATAAAGCCTGGGTTAACAGGATGGGCACAAATAAAACAAGACTACGAAAACAGAAACCAAGTGAGTCCACAAGGGGTTGTAGATACACAAGTGCGACTTATGTATGATGTATACTATGTCAAGAATCGTTCGCTCTTGCTCGATATAAGGATTGCACTACGAACGATTAAAACAGTATTATCTAAGTTTGGAAGCTGATTTCTCTCAAGAAATCATGTCCACAGACTAAGCAGTAGTTGATAAGTTAGTAAGTTAAATGTCGCGCTGGCGGAGCCAGCGCGACCCACGAGCGCAGAGCAAAAATACAACACAAAACATGAACAAAAAAACACTTTTAATAATAGGAGGAGCTGGGTATGTAGGTACAATGCTCTGCGAACAGTTTTCACAACGCGATGACGTAGAGAAGATTGTTGCGCTTGATATGGAGGACAAGCCCGAGTTATTAAATAACAACAGTAAAATAGTTTGGATTAAAGCAAATACATCAGACTCTACATGGCAAGAAGAAGCAAAGAAACACAACCCTAGTGTTGTCATACACACAGCATGGCAAATCCGTGAAATGTATGGAAAGAAAGATGTCCAGTGGAAGTGGAATGTAGACGGATCGGATGAAGTATTTGAATTCGCATTCAGCGAACCATCAGTAAAGAAACTCATTTACTTCTCAACAGTCTCGTCATACGGTGCGTCAGCGACAAACACATTCGAGCATTACTTCAAAGAAGAAGAACCATTTATCGAAAACGAGTACTTATACGGAATAGAGAAGAAAGTAGTAGAAGAGAATTTACGTAAAAAGTTTGAAGAAAAAAAAGAAGGCGCACCGCAAATCTTCATAGTACGCCCCGCAGCAATCACAGGACCACGAGGCAGGTATATGCGCATACGGTTCGGGCTACAAGCAGCACTTTCAGGACAACTTAAGAAGTCTTTTATTCATAGAATTATATCTCTTATGGTTTCGTTTGTACCAGCAACAAAAGGTTGGGTACGACAATTTATTCATGAAGACGATGTTGTAGACATTATTAAACTCTTTACGTTTAGTGAGCTAGAAGGGAAGTATGAAGTCTTCAATATCTCACCACCAGGCGAGCCAGTGTACTCTAAAGACATGGCAAAGGCAGTTGGCAAAAAGAGGCTTATGTTATATCCATGGATGATACGCCCAGTATTCTTTATATTCTGGCATGTAACACGCGGGCGTGTACCAACGTCAAAGGGAGGTTGGAAGTTCTACTCATATCCTATTCTTGTAGATGGTACACGTATCACAAAAAGATATAATTTCAACTACACAAGTAATTCAATAGACGCATTTTCAAAAACAAAAGGACGTTACGAAAAATACGTCCCACAAGAATCCCGCAAATAAAAATTTCGGCGGTTCAACCGCCGAAATTGACGGTTTAAATTTCATGATTTACAATCACCACCAAAACCACTATAATTCTGCCATACACAAAAGTGAAAAAGACATGTTAAAGATACGACTCATAACACTAATAATTCTAATTACTGGCGCAGGCGTCGGCTATTTCGTCTACAATTCTGAACAAGTAAACACCGACCAGTCCTCAT
>CAZVBS010000027.1:0-7979 GCA_964625905.1 uncultured Candidatus Saccharibacteria bacterium
CGATCCTGTAAATCCTGTTATTACTGTATTATTTAAACTCCATTCAAAACTATACGCTGTATCTGATAATTCGGTGTCTATTATTGGTAAATCTACTTCCTCTGTACCATTAGTATTTACACACAACAAATATTCATCCTCTAAATCAATAATTGGCAACGGATTTACGGTTAATGTAATATGTTCTCCTAAACCTAAACAAGCATTATCTATATCGCTATCTACTCGAACAAAAATAGTTTGTACGTCTGGTGAAAGATCATTTCTATGGTTACTTATATCTGCAATAGCATTTGTTTCTTGCAAAGCATCACCTAAAGTTTCATAATATGTTATAGTTAATGTTTGACCCATTGGAAACAAACTCGTTATTTGAGTATCTGCATCACTAAAATCAAAAGCAGCGACGCCATTTCTATCATCACCATCCAATAATGTATCATCACATACTTCGTAATTTAATTGAAAGTTGGCTGGAATTTGTGTTGTTGATACTAATAGGTTTAGCTGTGATGTTCTGTAACAACCATTAGCATTTTCAATTCTTACATATAATATATCTGGAGTGGCAGATGGATCAATATTTACATAAGTAGTTTCATTTAATATTGCATTTAATCCGTTTTCGGCATCTGTTAATGTCGTATGATAAGTAAAAAACTCATTTATATAGTTTGTGGAGATTATTTCGTTAGCCTCTTCTAAATTAAAACTTGAAAAACCATCCGTATCATCATCACATTGAAGCAACTCTACCAATGGTAACACTACTGGCAATTCAAATACAACTAAATTAAAAGTGGTCGTATCGTAACAGTCTGTATTTAATCTGTTTTCTATTCTCGCCACAATAGACTGTGGAGTACTTGTGTTTTGTATTGGTGTCGTAATCTCCGTGCCTGCTAATCCAACATCTGCTTCTGCTTGTGTGTAATAGAACTTAACTTCAAAATCTGCTAATAATTGTGCGCCTAAAATCTCATTAATCTTTGTCGATAAATCAAAAGTTACCTCTCCATTGGTGTCATCACCATCATCCAAATTGTCACATTGTTCAAAATCCATAGCAGTATTGGCTGTGGGTGCATCGAAAACTTCAATTGAAAAGCTTGTAGTATCAAAACAATCATTATTATCATTGTTATCAATACGAACATAAATAGTTTGTGGATTCGATGTATTTGTAAAGGTAACCGGATTTGGTATGGCATTTATATCTGCTGTGGCATCAGCTTGACTTATATGGTACGTTATTGTAAATTGAGCAGCATCTTGTGTTCCTAATACATCTGCTTCTGTGGAAGTTAAATCAAAATCCGAAACCCCATCATTATTGTCATCACATTGTAAGATATTATTGACCATATTGGCTGTGGGTGTATCGAAAACTTCGATAGTAAATGAAACTACCTGAAAACATCCTGTTAATATACTTAATAATCTTGACCAAATAATTTCTTGAGTATAAGCAGCACTATTTGTATATAATATTGACAAATCATTAATACCAATTATAGCATCTGCTTCAGATTCATGATACGTGATTATTGTATTTAATTCTCCATTTTGAATTAAAGTATCATTTTGTGATAAATCAAATTGAGCAAAGCCATCATTATTATCATCACATATAAATAAATCATTTGGAGCACCAATATTAAAACTATTCTCTACAAAGATTAAGAACTCTGTAGTGTCAAAACAACCAGTAGCCACATTTGTAACTCTTACATAAATTGTTTGTGGATTAGTTGTATTACTAAAAGATGTTGGATTAAGAATTGGATTATTATCAATTTGTGCATCACCAAGATTTACAAAATATGCAACATCCAAACCAGTTTGAGCTCCCAAAATAATTGGTGTATTAACAGTTAAATCAAATGTTGATTGATTGTCAAAAACACCATCAGTGTCACATTGTTCAATATCTATTGAAACACCTATTGGGACTTCTATTGTTGGTGGCTCGTTAAATGTGGCTGTTCCACCAAAATCAAGTTGAAATCCAGACGATGAATTAGACCAATTATTAATAAAAAGATAATAGGTTTCTCCTGCATTTACGTCTAGTGGCAATAAGAAAGCATCTCCTGTTCCAGGTCCTTCTGTTGTATCTGTAGCTCCATTTCCCAAACCTGTTGCTCCAGAATTAGATGAAATAAACATTGTTGAAGAACACCGAATTGCATTCCCAATATTATTACAAGTAACCCCTGGACCATAAATAGCCCAATCATAATCATCTGTTCCATTATTTGGCGCAATAACAAACTCCAAGCTTCCTGGATTATCTATAGTAATTTGAAGCCATACACTTTGAGCTTCAACCGGATCTGCAGATAAACAATCAGGATTAGGATTAGTAAGAAAATCATCAGCTCCAGGCCCTGTTGGAGTATAGGTGAAATTAATATTTCCACAAATTGCAATTGCATTAACACAATCATTAGGTTCTTGTGCAAAAAGTATTGAAGAGTTAATTAGCAAAAATAAAAATATAACGTATCTCACTTTAAACATCGCATTTATAAATGATTCTTAAAATTTGAAAAATAAAACAATGTACTACCTTTTTAAAGTAAAATGAGCTTTAAACTGTTTTCTTGTTCCATTACTAGGTTCATCATACTCTACTGTAAACCAATAATCACTTGTTGGTAATAAATTACCATTATAGGTTCCGTTCCAACCATTTCCGCTTGGACTTATCTGTTTTAACAGCTTACCATATCTATCGAATATGTAAATCTTTGCATTAGGTTGATTTTCGATACCTACAATATTCCATGTTTCATTAAAACCGTCTCCATTTGGTGTAAAATATAATGGGTAATCAATCACTACTACTATAGCCGAATTTATACCACATCCATTTACATCTCTTGCTGTTATAACATGTTCTCCTATTGAGACATTTTCAAAAACTCCACTTTCTTGCCATGGTCCGTCATCTAAACTAAACTCATACACTCCATTACCCATAGCTGTAGCTTCTATTACATTATTATCTGCAAACGCCAATGAGGTTACAATAGCAGTGACTATAGGAGGTCCGCTCTCAATTACTAAAGTGTCATCTGTGTTTTGACAGCCTGTCGTGTTATTAGTTACCAAAACACTATATACTCCTCCTTGTGTTGGCGGATAACTTGATCCTGTAAATCCTATTATTACTTCTTCATCTAAACTCCATTCAAAACTATAATCTATTTCAGATAAACCTGTATCTATTACTGGTAGGTCTATAACTTCTGTTCCATTAGTGTCTATACATAATATATAACTATCCTCAAAATCAAATACTGGCAACGGAAGGACTTGTAAAGTTAACTCAGCAATAGCATAACAGATTGATGTATCCAATCCTGCTCCATCTGGTGTGTCATTATCTACTCGTACATAAATTAATTGTGGATTATTAATATTCTCATACAAGAATGGCAATGGATTTATATTTAACTCTGCATCGGCTTCTGTTTCAAAATATGTTACTATATAATTTACTGGATCTTGTCCATCTAAAACATTAGCATTTTGGGTAGTTAAATCAAATTCAGTACTATCATTTGTAGAATCACCATCGATTTCCATATTATCGTCACAGAGATCAAATACAATAGCAGCTAAATCACTATTAGCTTCAGCGGCTTCTTGCACTTCTATATTAAAGGTTTGTGTGCTTATTGAACAACCTGTTATAGTATTGGTAACAGCTACAAAAATCTGTTGTGGGTTTGTTATGTTTGTATAAGGACTCACTAGGGCGTTAATTAAATTGTCTGCATCTGCTTGACTCTCATGATAAGTTACAATAAATTCTATTGAATCTTGTCCATTTAATACTTCTAGGTCTTTTGTAATTAAATCAAAATCATAAAATCCATCATTGTTTAATTCACAGACTATAAAGTCTGAAACTATTTCTACAACTGGTAACGGATTAACGATAATATCAAAAGTCACTATTGTATAACATCCTGTAATGTCATTAACCACTCTCACATAAATAGTTTGTGGTGTGATGATATTAGTATACATAGTTGGATCTGCTATTGCATTGGCTCCTAACTCTGCATCAATCATCGTTTCATAGTAGCTAGCAGTCACACCTGCTTCACCATTAATGATATAAGCTTCATTTATTGTTAAATCAAATACTTCTTGAAAGTCTCCTGTATTGACATCATCACATAATTCTATATTATCTGGATCTGTACTTGGTGTTGGGTTTGGCAACACACGTATCGTTAAGGTTGTAAAATCTGTACAACCTGTGTCTGTATCTGTAACAACCACATACAAGGTTTGTGGATTAGCTGGCGCACCATTAACTGAAGTATTGGTATACATCGTTGCGTCTGGAATTGGATTAGTGCCTGTTTGTGCATCTACGTTAGTCTCATAATAACTTACTGACCAACTTGCATTACCTCCTATAATCTCATTGTCTTTAATCGTTAAATCAAATACTGTAATCTCATCAGCTATTTCATCATCACACAATTCTAATGGTGTTGGTTGTACTGCTATTGGTGGTAATTCTACGCGAATCTCAAAAGTTCCTGTTGTAACACATCCGTTGGATGCACTTTCCAAACGGACATAAATAATTTGTGGATTAGACAGATTGGTAAAGTTTGTTGTATTTGCTATGGCGTTGCTTCCTGTGGCTGCATCTATTTGTGTTAAGTGATAGGTTAATATAAAATCTACCGTAGATTGTGTGCCTAATATCTCTGCCTCTTTGGTGGTTAAATCAAATTGCACTATGCCATCTGCATTGGTGTCACAAATTACATAATCCTCTATATCTAGTGGAACTACTGGTGATGGCAAAACATTTAACATTAATTCCATAACCGTATAACAGCCTGTATTAGTATTCTCTGCTCGTGCATAAACTGTTTGAGTGTTAGGAACTATATTATTATATGGACTCGTTAATGGATTTTGTGCATTATCCGCATCAGCCTGTGTCTCATGGTAGGTAATTGTAATGTCTAACTCTCCATTTATAATCTCTAACGTTCGTGCTTCTAAATCAAATTGAGCAAAGCCATCATTGTCCTCATCACACTCCTCTAATGGCATTGGCACCGCTGGAGATGGTATTGGATTCACTCGTAAATCTAAAGTTATTGTACTCACACAACCTGTAGCATCGTTAATAGCTCTTATATAAATCGTCTGTGGATTTGCCGTATTGGTATATGGAGAAGCAATTGGATTAGTAGCATTGTTAGCATCTAACTGCGTTTCATAATACGTTAAACTTATGCCTGTTTGAGCATTTAATATCTCATCAGCTGAATCCTCCAAAGTAAATGCCTCTTGCTCATCTCCAGAATTATTGTAATCACATAATTCTAAAGGAGTAGGCTGAACCAATATTGGTAATGCATTAACTATTAACTCTAAGGTTGTCAGCACATAACAGCCATTTGCAGTATCCTCAACACGCACCCATAAAATCTGATTAAAGGTTGTAATATTTGTATAAGCTAATGGATTCAATATCTCATTATTGGCTGTATCTGCATTTGCTTGTGTCTCATAATAGGTCACTAGATATTGTAATGGATCTAGACCATCCAATATCTCTACATCTTTACTAGTTAAATTAAATTGTGCAAATCCATCGGCAGAGGTATCATCACACTCTTCCAATGGAGTTGGATCTACTATCTGTGGCGTTGGATTTATAATCAATATCAACTCTACTATAGTCGCACAATCTGTCGCTATGGTGGCACTCTCCACACGTACATAAATCGTTTGGATATTGGCTACAATATTATTATATGGGCTCACTAATGCATTTACATTATTGCCTGCATCTGCCATAGTCTCATGGTAAGTTACATTCAATGTAAGGTCTCCTCCTGTAATCTCATTCTCGACATCTTCCAATGTAAACACTCCAAAACCATCACTATCTGGATCACAATATTCTAATGGTGTAGGTGTAAAAGCTATTGGTGCTTGTTCTACTATTAAATCTAATGTTGTTGTATCATAACAGCTTGTGGTAATATCTTGTACACGCACATAAATCGTTTGAGGATTACTAATATTTGTGTATGGTATTGCTAACGGATTTACTGTTGCATTAGTATCAGCTTGTGATAAATAATACGTTACTGAATAATCAGGATTACCGCCACTTATTTCTGAATTCTTTAACGTTAAATCTATGCTGGTTAATCCATCTGGAGTTCCATCATCACAAACTTCTAATGGGGTTGGCACCACCAGTTGTGGGAGCGGATTTACAATAAGTTCAAATGTTCCTGTATTTGCACAACTTGTCAGAACATTCTCTAACCTTAAATAAATTGTCTGTGGATTACTCGTATTAATATATGGACTCAAAAGAGCATTAATCCCTGCATCTGCATCAACCTGTGTCGCGTAATAACTTACAACCACATTGGCCTGACCATTTATTATCTCCACATCCTTATTTGTTAAATCAAAAGCTTCCTGTTCATCTCCTGGATTGTTATCATCACATAACTCATACACATCTATAACTGCTATTGTTGGGAGTAGGTTTACCAGTAAAGTTAATTCTACACTGTCATAACATCCTGTAAGATTATCCTCTAATCGCACATAAACTGTTTGTACCAATGGAACGATATTCATATATGGACTCCCTAAAGCATTAACCCCTGTATCTGCATCTGACTGAGTTTCGTGATATGTTACACTCATCCCAACTTGAGCTCCTATGACCTCGGCATCCTTTAAAGTTAAGTCAAAACTTGCAAAGCCATCATTGTCATCATCACAAACCTCTAGTGGCGTTGGTAAGGCTGCAACTGGCAAAGGATTTACAACTAAATCTAAAGTTGTTGTATTATAACAATTCGTGGTCGTATCCTCTAAGCGTACATAAACCGTTTGTACATTAATTACAATATTGGTGTATGGCGAAAACACCTCATTTGTTGCTGCATCTGCATCCACCTGATTCTCATAATACGTTACATTAATACCCATCTGACCATTCAATATCTCTACATTCTTATCTGTCAATATAAAACTTGCAAAGCCATCAGCATTATCATCACAAGCTTCTAATGGTGTAGGGACTATAACCAAAGGCAATGAGTTGACTATTAAATCAAAAGTTGAATAACCATAACACGTCGGATTTAATGCATCTTCTACTCTAACATGAACCGTCTGTGGATTTACAATATTATTATAAGTCGTAGGATTTAATATCACATTAATCCCAGCTTCCGCATCAGCCTGTGTCTCGTAATACGTTACAGCAAATATTAATGGATCTTGACCATTTAATATATCTATATCTTGAGTGCTTAGATTAAATTGTGATACACCATCATTACTAGCATCATCACACACTACCATATTGGATGGCTGAGTTGCCAAAGCGCGATAGTTTACAATTAAATTAAATACTGGTAAAGCTGAAGCAATATAACATGTCGAATCGCCTATACTCTCCACTCGCACATAGATAGGTTCTGGATTTAAAGTATTAGTATAAGGACTAACCAACGCTCCTGTATCACCATCTGCATCTGCAAAACTTAAATGATAGGTCACTTCAAAATCTGTGTTTGGTTGAGCTCCTAATATTCCTAAATCCTGTACACTCAAATCGAATGGCTCAAAACCATCATTTGAATCATCATCACATAAAGCTAAATCTGGAACTGCATTAATAATAGGCTGACCTGCTACATTAAGTGTAAACGTTAATACTTCATAACAATTAGAAGTTAAGTATTCAACTCTTATATAAATAATCTGTCCATCAGTTCCAGTATAAGCAGCAGCAGCAGCAATAACATTAGTATTATTATCAACATCTACTTGTGTTTCATGATATGTAACCACTAAATCTCCTGGATTTGAAGCACTTGCCAATACAATTGGAGTATTAGACTCTAAATCAAAAATATAAGGAGGCGCTCCTGTATCACAAATAAATAAATCAT
>CAZVBS010000028.1:0-7551 GCA_964625905.1 uncultured Candidatus Saccharibacteria bacterium
AAATTCGAAATGGATTTTTAATGAAATATGGATTTTAGA
Organism: uncultured Candidatus Saccharibacteria bacterium; assembly: GCA_964625905.1. Taxonomy (GTDB): domain Bacteria; phylum Patescibacteriota; class Minisyncoccia; order Phycocordibacterales; family JABMNX01; genus JABMNX01. The sequence goes on from CAZVBS010000028.1 coordinate 40, forward strand.
AAATTTAAGGCCGGTTTTTCGATATGTTAATTTGTGCCTAGTTTAAACTAGTTTATTTACCTCTAACTTGGAGGTTCGACCTCCAAGTTAGCTATTTCGGCGACCGGGTCACCGAAATTGTATCAAAACCGCACAAATTAAACGGCTGGGGTACCCCAGCCGTTTAATTTTCAATTATTTTCCATTCAAAATCTTTTAATACAATTAATTCAAGTTCTTTGGGGCAGTTTTCAATAGCTATTAGTGCGTCATCGACAGTAGGATATGTATCACTTTCATAATGACATACAAGACTAAGTGGCAGAATTCCGAGTCCTTTATGCACGCCCCCTTTTGACGTTGAATAATAACAATCTACAAAAATCTGCGCACCAGCTGAAGATCCTGCGATAATTTTCCCATCTAGTTCATCAGTAAAACGTGGAAACGATTTAATCGTTTTTAATAACTTGTCTGTATCTCCTCCTTGTATGAAAATTGTGTGAGCTATTTTTAACTGATTTATAAAATCTTTTTCTGTAGCAAGAACCAGATTAAGATTCTTTGCTTTGGTTGTTTTAAGTATTTTACTCTTATCTTCTTCAAAGAGTTTCGATACGTTTTCTTCTTCCTGAGAGAAATATACAAACAGAACTGTGGAGTTGCTCTTTAAACCTTTTGTGCATTCTTCATAGTATGTCCTGTTCAATTCATTCTCGATGTCTGTAAATCCTCCGTGGAGTATATATTTTGTCATAATTATTCATTATATACACAAGGTCATATGTTTAATATCCAAGGTTCAACCTTGGACAAAGTAGGTACTTTAAAAATTTGGCAGTTCGACCGCCAAATGGATAAATGTTTGGTGTGTAAAAACAGTGAAACCCTAAAACCCCAAACTAACATCACATAAACCCCTAACTTGGAGGTTGAACCTCCAATTTGGCTATTTCGGCGGTCCAACCGCCGAAATATTCTATAAAATTAAATAGCCAGAGTACTCTGGCTATTTAATTTGTGTTGATTTTATTTATAATATTGAACATCGTTCTCTAAGTTATTAGAAACATGATAGTATTCAACATAGACGAATGTTAAGTGGAGGAAATTCTAATGAATATTGATAAATTGTTATGTTTTATCAGTAGATATTTGCATAATTTGAATAGTTTATTTAAGCATATGTTTACGAGTGAACTCGAGAAATATGTAAATGATCAAGTGGAATTATCTAGACTTTTTGCTGAATATATCCATCTATATAATCTACTTTTTGAGTGGATGAAAGTGCGTCCGTTTTTGCGTATCGGTCAATCTTCTTATGCAAGAGAATTGGTTCTAGACATGATTTTTGTTATTAAGAGTCGTTTAGTTTTATATGATAACCTTGATGATCACAAACGTATAAAGAAACTATATCGGCTACTCAATTCATATCCACCTGGACACTGTCCTCCAAACAGGCCTTGCAAAGCTAAGCAAGGTCTTTTCTTTTATACAAAATTTCTTGGGCGGTATTGTAGTGCTTCGAGTATGTGTCCTTCTCCTACTTCTTCAACATCTTCTATGTCAGCGATTGTTCTGGCAAGTTTAATAACACGATGATATGCTCGTGGAGATAAATTAAGTTTTGATGCTGCATTGTTTAAAATATCTTTTACTTCTTGAGAAAGAATTACATGTTGTGCTAAATCTCGTACAGTCATTTCACTATTAACTTTTCCTTTTTGTTTAAATCGCTTACTTTGTTTCTTTCGCGCTTTCTCAACATGTTTTCGTAACACTTCTGACTCACGTGGTGACTCACCTTCTTCTGAAAGTGTTTTATGATCAATGTTTCCAACTTCTATCCACATATCAACTCGATCAATTATCGGTCCTGATATTTTCTTTTCAAACCTTGCTTGTTCCAAGCCATCTCTTTCGGGAGGATTCATTGCTGCGACTAATATAAAATTCGCAGGAAATAGTGCTGAGCCTTTAGCACGCACTACATTAATATTTCTCTCTTCAAGCGGTTGTCGTAGTGCTTCAATAGTACGACGCTCAAACAGAGGAAACTCATCAAGGAAAAGTACACCACGGTGTGCAAGAGTTATCTCACCTGGTTTTGGTATCGTACCCCCACCAACAAGTGAGACGTATGACGCTGTGTGATGAGGTGAACGAAACGGCGGTAATGTTACAAGTGAGTCAGACAACACTCCTGCAATTGAATGTATTGAAGTCACCTCTAAGCATTCTTCGAAAGAAAGGTCTGGTAGTATGTTACTAAACGCTCGAGCTAGCATTGTCTTACCTGTACCTGGTGGTCCATATAGCATTATATTGTGACACCCTGCAGCTGCAATAAGTAAGCCTCTTTTCGCTTGTTCTTGAGAACGTATATCTCCAAAGTCCACTATGTTCTCTCTAGTACTGTACTTTATTTTTGTCTTTAGTTGTTTGTCTAAGACGGTATGCTCTTTATTTTCTGTATCAAGATGTTTAATTACTTCAGATAATGTAGATGCTCCATATATATTAATATCATCAATAAGTCCTGCTTCTTTTGCATTTTCTTTTGGTACAAACACTTCTTTAAATCCAATTTGTTTTGCTTTTTTTATAAGTGGTAATATTCCATGAATGGGACGCAACTCTCCATCTAGTGAAAGTTCTCCCAAAAACAAAATACCTGTCGGGTTAAATGAAATATCTTTTGTTGCGAGTAAATATGCAAGAGCTATTCCAAGATCAAAAGCAGGACCCTCTTTTCTTATGTCTGCAGGTGCAAGAGAGATAACCACTTTTTGATTTCTGTTTTTGGGAGATTTGAATCCAGAGTTTTTGATTGCAGCTGATACGCGATCGCGAGATTCTTCTACTGCCTTACCAAGAAGTCCAACAGTTGAAAACGAATGTAGACCTTTAGAAAGGTCTACTTCTATGTCTATCACATGAGCTTCAAGAAAAGAAGATTGTGCACTATATACTTTAGCGAAACTCATATGTTGTTTTTTTATTCGTCGTTTAAATGCTCTTTACATGTAGTAGCTGCTGGGTTTGCTTCTAATCTATCAAGTTCAATTTGTTCACCACCTATACTACACACTCCATATGTTCCACTTTCGATACGTACAAGTGCAGCTTTTATGTTGTTGTATCGTACTTCAAGATCCTTAAGTAATGTATTGTTTAATTCATATTCTTCTTGTGCGTCCGCTCTTTCGTTTGGATCAGCCTGCCCAACACCTTCCTGCGCACCTTTCGCTATCCAATCTTCTTTTTCGGTACTTGTATCAATCTGTGCGATCTTTTGCATTTCTTCAGTTAACGTAGCTTTTTCAGCTTCTAACATTTCTTTAAATTTTTGTATATTATCGTTTTTCATATTCTTTATTTATTATATCTATATTATATTTTAAGATTTACATCTTAGTCTGCGGTCTCTGGACATGATATTTTGCGAAATATCAGACACGATTCCTTGCTAGTAATCGCATATTTTTCTTATAGTTATATTATAAATAGTATCAAAGCACGCCAATGTGGCAAGTTAATAAACCTACATCAGTTTTGAATACTAATTGGAGCTTTTAAAACACACGTACAGAGTTAATTCTTGTTATTATTTCAATAAGAGTATTTTTGTTTGTAGTTATTACTAATGTTTGTTGATTTATAAAAGCATATAGAAGCTCGATATCTCCATCTTCACTAAGAAGTGCTCTCACATCTATATTTTTAATAATTATATCTTCGAAATTTTCTTTCAATATGACTTCTTTACCAGTTTGTGGATTTGTTAGCACTCCCAGTACTGGGTCAATCTTTCGTCCCATAAATAATGATAGGTTTTGATACATAACTTTTTCCCATTCTAACAATCCATTAAAGCTATGTTGATATGAATTGGATTTAAAGATGATGAATGGTTGATTTTTATTAAATACATGAATACCAATCATGAAAGAGTTTTCTAGTGAACGAAGAAAAGAATTACTTACTTGTGCATTTATACTTGTTAAAAATTCTCTAGCTGAAATAAGTCGTGTCACTTCAGTTTCTAATACTTTTTCAGTTTTTGTAACGTACAAATAAGATATTTGACCAAGTGGAAGTGTGGAGTTATATTTTTCAGATCCAAGTTCTTGTAAGATTCTTCTGGCATTCCTGTTTGTAATATCAAACTCTTTCTGTTCTTCTGTGAAAATAAGGGAAGGTATTTCTTGTTCTATAATCATTTCATCTTTTTGATAGAAAAATATAAAATATGTAATGACAGATATTCCAAAAACAAATAATAGTACACTACCAATAATGACACTAACTTTTTTAAGATCGATATCTTTTTTAGTATTCTCGTAGTTCTTGGTAATCTTAGAACGTCTTATTTGCTCAGCGGCTACAACACTAGTGAGAGATACTTTTTGTAAGCGTATAGCTTCTGCTATGTCTTCTTTGTATGTGCGAATTCTCCACATAACATTTTCACCAACACTATTTTTCTTTTTTTCTTTATTTGGTGATTCGCTTTTGGATTCATCTTTGACAATATTAGTATTGATATCTTTATCAAAATTTTCTTTTTGTATTTCATTTGTCGATGTAGCAGTTACTTCAGATGGAGTAACTTCCTTGTCTACAATATTGTCGTCCTTCGGTTGTTTTTGTTGGTTTGGTTCCATATTTTATGATTAAAAGTTATCAAGTCAAAAATAGAAAGAGTTAAATAGTTTTTCGTTTTATTTCCTATCCACAGGGCACAGGTAGTTCGCAAGTTCTTAAATAAATAAAGTCGTAATTTTTTATTTATCAGTTCGAATCTCATTTACTGGTGGTGCAACACCTTTGCTTTTTGCAAAATCTGGATCGATACGTTTAATAGAAAGATTTATTCTGTCTTTTTCGTCTACCTCCTTTATTATAACCGGAACTGTCTCGCCAACAGAAACCACATCAGACACATTATTGATGCGATATGGTGCAAGTTCTGATATATGCACAAGTCCTTCGGTCTTATACCCTATTCTAACAAATGCACCAAAATCAAGCACGCGTGTAACCTCTCCATCAAACTTTTCACCTTCTTTGTACTCATGAGTCATTTCTTCGATTATAGCTTTTGCTTTGTCTGTTGTATCGCCTTTTCCCGTAATATATACAGTGCCATCTTCTTCAATAGTTATTTCACTGACGTTTGTTGAGTCTTTAATTTCGTTAATAGTTTTACCTCCAGAACCTATAATTAACCCTATTTGATCTTCTTTAATATGTACCACTTCAATCTTAGGTGCACGACTAGATACATTCTCTCTTGATGTTGGTATTGCCTTCTCAATTACCTCGAGAATCTGTAATCGTGCCACTTTAGCATCTTCAAAAGCTTCAGAAAGAATTTTTATTGGGATACCGCCAACCTTAACGTCCATCTGTACAGCTGTTATTCCATCTTTTGTTCCAGCTACTTTGAAATCCATATCACCATGTTCGTCCTCAGGTCCTTGAATATCTGTAAGTACTCTATATTGCTGTTCACTTCCGTCATCTTTTTCTTCATCAAACATTAACCCCATTGCGATACCAGCAACAGGTTTTTTAATTGGTACACCTCCGTCCATCATTGCAAGAGTTGACCCACATACTGATCCCATAGAAGATGATCCATTAGAGGCCATAACTTCAGATACAATACGAATTGTATATGGAAATTCTTCTTGAGTTGGTATTACAGGCAAAAGAGCTTTTTCTGCAAGAGACCCATGTCCTATCATTCTTCTATTTACTCCACCCATACGCCCAGTCTCTCCGACGGAATACGGTGGGAAGTTGTAGTGATGCATAAATCTTTTCTCAATATCTTGGTTTTCCATACCGTTGATTAATTGCGAATCTTTTGGTCCACCAAGTGTAAGTGCAGATAGTATATGAGTTCCTCCTCGATAGAACACTCCAGTACCATGTATTATGTCTGAGATTCCACCTGCTTGTGCATACAGATCTCGTACTTCATTCATCTTCCTTCCATCTGCTCTAGCATCTTCATTTATTGCTTTTTTATGAAGTATCTCGTCTATCTTTTCTTCAAAATAGTCTTCTGCTGTGACTGAGTTTCCTTCAGGTAAAGCTTCTTTAAAGGTTAGCACCCATTCGTCTTTTAGTTTATAAATACCACTTTTACCTGGTCCGTTAAATACAGCATCTTCAAGCTTTGGAGCGATTTCTTTTTCAAACAAGTCTTTAAGTTCTTCAGAATAATCTTCTAATTCGATAACTCTTTTATCTTTTGCAATTTCAGAAATAATCTGTTTTTGGAACTCTTGAATTTTTTCAATGTATACAGATGCTTCAGTGAGAGCTTTAGTTAAAGTATCCTCACTGCTTTCGTTTGACTCTACTTCAATCATATTTATATTCCCATCCTTACCACATGCAAGTAGATCAAGTTCATATGAAGAATTTTCTCTAATTTCATATGTTGGGTTTACAACAAACTCTCCGTCAACTCTACCAATACGCACAGCACTAACAGGTCCACTCCATGGTATGTCAGAAGTAGAAAGTGCTATCGAAGCTGCAACAACAGCAAGCATATCTGGATCATCTTCGTCTATTGCTAGTACAGTTACAACAACATGCACATTATTTCTTATACGTCCGTCAAAAAGCGGTCGAATTGTTCTATCAACAATACGTCCAGTGAGCACTGCTTCATCACTCGGTCGACCCTCTCTTCTCATAAATCTACTTCCTAGTATTGCTCCTGCTGCATAAAATTTCTCTTCATAGTCAACAGTTAGAGGAAAGTACCCAATACTTTCTTTGGCATCTTTTGTCATAACAACAGTTGCGAGGACTGCAGTATTTCCATACTTTAGTATTACAGAACCGTGAGCTTGGTCAGTTAAGTCTGTAAAGGTTGCTGTTAGTGTTTTATCACCTATTTCTATAGAATATTCTTTTTTATTCATAGTATCTGTGTATTTATTACTTCTGGGTTTCAAGTACGTCGCCTTGGTCTGTGGACAGGATGTCTTGTGAGACATCAGGCGCGATTTCTTCTGCGGAAGAAGTCATCGATTCTGTGTATCTTAAAACCATATATTAGCCCATTAATACATTCACTTTAGCAGAATAGTTCACCTTTCTCAAAGGCTTTTGATGGTATGGAATAATCCTAATACAGACCAAACAAAAACCCGCTCAAATGAGCGGGTTTTTGTTTGACAGTGTGTCTTATTTACTAAATTTCCAATTATTTTTACCTAATAGGTATTTCTTAGGGTCGTCGCACATGTCTATAAAATCATCTACAGATTCTCTTAGTTTGGATGATGAAGATTTACCAAATGAAATAACTTCCACCTGACATCCTTCTTTGTTTTGTAGGTATTCAACCAGTGGAATATAGTCACCGTCGCCAGATGCGAGTATTATGGCATCAAGTTTTGATGCCATTGAGATAGCATCAACTGCAATACCTACATCCCAGTCAGCTTTCTTTGCTCCACCGTAAAAGATTTGAAGGTCTTTTGTTTTAATTTCAAT
>CAZVBS010000029.1:0-7033 GCA_964625905.1 uncultured Candidatus Saccharibacteria bacterium
ATTAGACTTCGTCCAGGATACTTCCCATTTGTTGAACCGGGTGTAGAGGTCGATGTTCGTCTTGTTGGTAAAGATGCTCCAGAGAGACTTAAATATAAGTGGATCGAGATACTTGGAGCAGGTATGGTTCACCCTAAAGTTTTAGAGAGTGCTGGTATAGATCCTCGAGAGTGGCAAGGTTTTGCGTTTGGTACAGGGGTAGAGCGACTCGGTATGCTCAAGTACGGCATAGATGATACAAGACAGTTCCACACTGGCGACTTACGATTCATCAATCAGTTTTAATTATGAAAATTTCTTACAATTGGCTACAAACATATTTTGATAAAGAACTTCCGTCCCCAGAAGAGATAGAAGAGGTTTTAACATTTCATGCATTTGAAATCGAGGGGATTGAAAAAGTTGGCAATGACTCTGTAATTAATGTAGACGTACTTCCAAATCGAGCTCACGATTGTTTATCTCATAGAGGTATAGCAAAAGAACTATCTGTGCTTTTAGAGACACCTTTAAAAAGGGACGTGCTTCGAGAAGATCCAAAAGAAATAGGGAAAGAATTACCAAAATCAGAATTACTTTCAGTTGAGATAGATGACACACTTTTGTGTAGGAGATACACAAGTGTTTTTATTAAAGGTGTTAAAGTTGGACCAAGTCCACAGTGGCTTAAAGAACGTATTGAAGCAATAGGACAGAAGTCCATTAACAATATAGTAGATGCAACTAACTATGTTATGTTTAATTTAGGGCAACCACTCCATGCTTTCGATGCTTCTAAATTAGAAAAGAAGGATGATAAGTACAGTATAGTAGTCCGCAAAGCAAAAGATAAAGAAAAGATAGTTGTGCTTACAGGAGAAGAGTACGAGCTCACAGGCGAAGATTTATTAATTGTTGACGGTAATTCAGACAGTCCTATCGGTATTGCAGGTATAAAAGGAGGTAAAGCTGCAGAGGTAGACGAAAGTACAACGAATATTATTATAGAGTCAGCTAACTTCCATCCAGTAAATACAAGAAAGACATCACAAAGTCTAAAATTAAGAACAGATGCATCAACTCGTTTTGAAAATGAACTAGCTCCAGAGATGGCTCTCTATGGATTACTTGAGTCAGTAGCTCTTATACAAGAATTAGCAGGAGGCGAAGTTGAAGGATACATTGATGAGTATCCACTACAAAAAAACACTAAATATAAAATAGGCGTATCTACACAAGAAATTAATAAACTACTCGGTACAAATATTTCAGATAAAGAAGTTGAGAATATTTTTTCACGGTTTGGATTTTCTTACGAGAAAGTAAATCCAGTAGATAAAATCTTAGAGTTAGCGCCAACTTTTAAAGGTAAGCCATATAAATATGGAGCAAGTATTTCATATGACGCTCCGTATACATTCGACTGCTCTTCTTTTGTTGGGTATGTGTATGCTCAGGCAGGAGTAGCACTTCCTCGCATAGCCATAGACCAATATGTTTATGGTGTAGATATAAAAAAAGAAGACCTTAAGTCAGGAGACCTCGTATTCTCAACCAATGGTGATAGCGGTAAAGAGAATAAGTTTAAGCGTATTACTGATGATGTAGAGGTGGTTCATGTTGGAGCTATGGAAGTATCTCAAGAATTCTTGTCTGGTACAAAGGTAGAAGGAGGTGTATCTCACTGTGGTATATATATAGGGGAAGGGATAGTTATTCATGCTTCAAGTACTATGGGTATAACAACAGAGAAAATCGAAAAGAGCGGTTATTTTAATAAGATTGTAGGTTATCGTAGAGTAACAGATGGAAAAGAGAGATATGTTGTTACTATTCCATTTGAAAGACTTGATTTACATGCACACACAAGCTTCCTTACAAGTGGCAACAAAGAAGACTTAATAGAAGAAATAGGAAGAGTATATGGATATGAAAACATTGGTGAAGAAGTACCCAAAAAAGATAAAGACGTAAATATAAATAAAAAATACTACTACATAGAGAAAATACGTGACTTCTTAACCAAAAATAATTTTACTGAAGTATACACATATTCACTTAGAGACACTGGTGACTTAGAGATAATAAATCCCATTGCAAGTGACAAAAACTTTATGAGAGCTACTTTAATGGACGGAGTTAAAGACAGTATAGAGTTAAATGAGAAAAATAAGGCAGTACTTGGACAAGAAGAAATAAATATATTTGAAGTAGGTAATATATTCCCTAAAAGTATTGAACATACTTCAGTTTGCATAGGCACATCAAACAAGAAAGCAAATGAAAATATTGTAGAGAAGTTATTTAATGATCTAGATGTAGATATTTCAGGTAAGTGGGTAGACTCTATTTATAAGTTTAATTTAGATAAAATACTTAATCTGTTAGAAGAACCAAAGGAATACGATGTAGAGTCAGAAGATAAAATGTTTTTATATAAACCATTTTCACTTTTCCCATCGACGTTTCGTGACATTGCAGTGTGGGTTCCTGAAGATAAAACTTCTGAAGACATTTTATCAATGATTGTTAGAGAGGCAGGGGGATTATTAATACAGAGTAACCTTTTTGATGAATACAAAAAAGATGTACGTGTATCATATGCATTTAAATTAGTATTTCAGTCACAAGAAAAGACGCTCACAGACGAAGAGGTAAATGAAATTGTGAATAAAATTACTAACAATCTAAACTCTCAAGAAGGTTTCGAGGTACGGTAATTATAAAAATCAGTGAAGAAAAATTTTTACAACACTGGCTTCATTTAGTAATTTTTATAGAATAAAATACAATCATTATTTGCGATTAATCGAAAATAATAATTGATAATTATAATTTACGATTCATATAAAAAATAAAAATAAAAAACATACCCCTTTTTTCGATTAATCGAAAATTTTTCAAACATTTTTTAAATCTCTGAGAAGCTATTTTAATCTTTATATATTTCATTTAACCATTTCCATCTATTTTTACCCATAGATGGCATACCGAAACGTATAAGAACTTCTAGGTCTTTCCATAATTGTTCACTACCTTTTTTTGTAGAAACTATTGTCTCAATATGTGAGTAACGTCCATTAGTTAAATTATTAGATAATCGCATTGATGTAGAGGAACTAATATTTAATATTTCACTTACATGAAAAGGTGATATGTCTTGAGTAAGCATTAAGATAGCTGCTAATCGTTTGGCAAACATAACTTGTTCAGTCTTTGTGAATAATTCTTCAATGACACCCACACCTTTGTTACCTTTAAGTTTTATAATAATACGCAAAAATTGACTATGGATGTCATCAGTTGCCTTAGTACTTAGTTTTTTCTTTGATATGTGTGTCATTGGATTATAAGTAAAAATAGTAATTTTTTAATAATTTTCAATAAACTAACTATTATAGTAACATCATTATTTGCGATTAATCGCAAATAATGATTATATTTTTGATTTTATAATTAGAGATAGATACTTAAGATTTAATATATAAACAGCCAGATGGCTCTTGCTGTTTAATACGCCTTTAGAAAGCCTTATTTTAAGCATTATAATCCACATAATTACCCAAAAACACTGTCTTTTTAGGTGTTTTTTTGGTATAATCAGAGCACTAAAAGGATTGCTCCTTTTTTATTTTGACCAGAAAATAAGAGTAGAATATGGCAGAAACTAAAGCTAAAAAAACAACAGGCACGAAGACAAGCCCTAAAAAGAGCTCATACGGAGCAGATGACATCACAGTACTTGAGGGACTTGAGGCTGTACGACGACGTCCAGGTATGTACATTGGTACAACTGGACCAGAAGGACTACATCACCTTATTTGGGAAGTATTCGATAACTCACGCGATGAAGCGATGGGTGGTTTTGCAGATCGTATTGAGGTAGCTTTTCTTCCTAATAACCGTGTTCGTGTCTCAGATAATGGACGTGGTATTCCAGTTGGAATACATAAAAAAACAAAAGTTTCAGCACTCGACACAATCATGACAACACTCCACGCTGGAGGTAAGTTTGGTGGAGAAGGATATAAAGTTTCTGGAGGTCTTCATGGAGTAGGTATCTCTGTTGTGAACGCACTCTCTTCATATGCAAAAGCAGTTGTATACAGAGAAGGAGGTATGTATATACAAGAATACAAAAACGGAGGTAAAGCAAAAGCAAAAGTTAAGAAAGTAAAACCTTCAAAACTAACAGGAACAGTAATAACATATGAAGCAGACATAGAAATCTTTAAAGAGATTAGTTATGACTGGAACAAAGTAGTTTCACATTTGCGTCAACAAGCATATCTTGTAAAAGGTCTCCGTATAAGTATTCTAGATTTACGAGAAAGTGATACAAGTAAACTAGATGAAGATAACGGACTTTATCTTGCAGACATATTAAGTGATGTAAAAATAGAGTGTCCATCAATGTCTTTCTATTTTGAAGGAGGTTTGCTTTCACTTGTTAAATTTCAGAATCGACACCAAAAAGCAGTACATAAAAATATATTTTATATAGAAAAAGAAGTAGATGATGTAATAGTAGAAGTCTCTTTACAATATGTTGATGATATATCTCCTCGAATCTCTGCGTTCGCGAACAATACATATAACGCAGAAGGTGGTATGCATATCACTGGGTTTAAGGCAGCACTAACACGAACACTTAATAACTATTCTAAAAAAAGCGGATCTAATGGAAAAAGCGGTGTTAAGACTAACTCTAAAGGGAAAGAAGGAGATTCATTTACAGGTGATGACGTTCTTGAGGGTATTACAGCAGTAGTATCTATAAAGATGCAAGAGATTCAGTTTGAAGGACAAACAAAAGGAAAGTTAGGAAGTGTCGAAGCACGAGGTGCTGTAGAAAGTGTATTCAGTGAGGCTTTTAATGCATTTTTAGAAGAGCATCCAGAAGATGCAAAAGGAATAATCTCTAAAGTAACCCTTGCTCTTAAAGCACGTAAGGCTGCGAAGGCTGCTAAGGACAGTGTATTACGTAAAGGCGCACTCGATGGACTAACACTTCCAGGAAAGCTTGCAGACTGCCAAACAAAGAGTGCAGAAGAATCAGAAATATTTATAGTAGAGGGAGATTCGGCTGGAGGCTCATCAAAACAAGGGAGAGACAGGCGTACACAAGCAATCCTTCCACTTAGAGGGAAGATTCTTAATGTTGAGAGAGCTCGTCTTGATCGTATGCTGGCATCAAATGAAATAAAATCACTTATTGTTGCACTTGGTACAGCGATAGGAGATACATTTGATATTGAAAAACTTCGCTATCACAAGATTATAATTGCAACAGATGCTGATGTAGATGGTGCACATATCCGTACTTTACTTCTCACGCTTTTCTATCGATATTTTAAACCAATTATAGAAGGAGGTTTCTTGTATATTGCACAACCACCTTTGTATAAGATTAAAAAAGGACGTGAAGTATTTTATGCATATGATGAAGAAGATAAGAAAAAGATTCTTGGAAAGGATGCTGAGTCTATCGAAGATTCCTTACAAGGAATTGCAGTAAAAGACGATGGAGTATTAGAGGAAGAAGTATCTACCACAGACGTTACACAAGAGACCGCAGAATCTGAAGTAGTAGCCAAAAAGAAAGGCACATCACGTATAATTATACAAAGATACAAGGGTCTTGGAGAGATGAATCCAGATGAGCTATGGGAAACAACTATGGATCCAAACAGTCGTGTACTTAAACAAGTAATAATCAAAGACGGGCAAGAAGCAGATAATGTATTCGATACACTTATGGGTACAGACGTCGCTGCTAGAAAGTCATTCATTCAATCAAATGCAAAGAATGCTAACTTAGATATATAGCCGAGCAACTGAAGATAGTATAAACAAAAATACCCAAGTATGACTTGAGTATTTTTGTTTATGTTTATAAATTTACTAACTTATAACTATTTTTTACTTAACAATTTTGATTGTTACTTGTGCGATATTGTTATTGCGGTTAATTTCATTATAAATACTTCCTGAAGGGTCTACATTTACAGTAATCACTCCTTCAGATAAATCTTGATTTAATTGGTCGAAACCTAAAGTAAAATCAATTCTATCCCCAGGGTTAAGTGCCTTTTGTCCAGTTGAGTGAAATATATGCATTGGGAATGTAGGAAGTACAGTATTAAATGTCCACTTGTCAGAAGTTTTTGATCCTATATTTGTTACAGAGAATCGAATAGCTCCTTTGTGTTTTGTGGCACTAATTGGTGAAGTTGGTACAAATACATTATCGGAATTAATTATTCCTGTATCAATAATATTTACTACAAGGTCGACTCTACCGCTTTGGTCGGAAAGGTATCGACTGTCAGAGATTGGTAGTATTTGGTCAACACGCTCTCCTGCAGTTAGTCCAGTGTCAACAACACTGTCGTTGTCACTAGTATCACTTGATGTAGAAAGAGAACTACCAGAAACAGCTTCATTTGTAATAGTAAGTAGTGCGTCACCAAGTGTTGTAGATTCACCAGATTCGTTTATTGATGTAATTACAACAGGAACATCTACAAAACGTATTTTATTTGAAACAGGTGTTAAAGTAATAAAATTATCATCACTATTAAATAAGAAAGGGGAGTCACACAAAAGAGTAGTAAATACTTCATCTACTTCCTCAGTCTGAAAAGTTAAACCTTCTTTACATGCATAGTTAAAAGAGTAAGAACTATTTTCTGGTCTACCTTTATGTTTCCATTTAAGTTTGAATTCATTACCTGATGATATAAGTGAGTTTTGTAAATCAATAGTTATTTTCTCGTTTGGTATAAATATAGATGTAAAAGAGGTTACAGAGGCAAGGTTAGAAAGCACTGATGGAATTAATTTAACCACCTGTACAGTACCCCAAAGGCCGAAAAGCAATACAGTTATAAAGCCAATAACTGCGAGTATTTGTGTAAATTTTTCTCTGAACTGTTTTCCTTTTGGATTCATATGGTCTATTTTTAGCATAATAAGACGCCCCTGTCAAGTTTATACGGTAATGTCTAAGCACATATGGCGGATTTAGTAGAGTAACTAAATGGCTATTAAA
>CAZVBS010000030.1:0-6822 GCA_964625905.1 uncultured Candidatus Saccharibacteria bacterium
TCGGGCGGTCGCCCGAGGTACGAGGGCGATGGCGCGGTGTTGTCGTTGTACGCGCCCCGCAGGGCGCGAGAGAAAGCACGCGAAAGCGTTCCGCTTCCTATTCTGGATTTTCTTCAAAAAAAGTTCGGATTTCGTCCAAAAGGTACCGCAGATTGAACGCAGTGAAAACTGTGGAGGAAGAGTGTAGCTTTTTGTAAAAAGCGTTACACAGACTCGAAAAGGTTGCCAGATATTTTGAAAAAATATCGACAACCTGAACAGAATCTGTAAGATTCGAGTCCCGCCTCCTCCGCAAATAAATACCTAACGTCCTTAAATTGATATAAAAAGACCTAAAACAGCTCAAAATATATAAAAATTAAATAGCCAGAGTACTCTGGCTATTTAATTTGCCTGCCCGCAACGCTATCGCTTGCGAGGCGGGCGGGGCTTGTGGAAGCGGTTTTGGGGTGGTGGTCTTGAATTGTGCTAAGATAGAAACATGAATACAAATCCAAAAACTATAGTCTGTTATGGGGACTCAAATACTTGGGGAGATGTACCAAACGAAAACGAAAGACATCCAGCTAATGTAAGGTGGGTTGGAGTACTTCAAAATATTTTAGGAAATGATTATGATGTGGTAAATGAAGGATTGTGCGGTAGAACTTTTATTGTGGAGGAAGAAGGTAAGTCGCATAGAGTAGGAATTACACACTTGAAATCAATACTTAGTACTAATGATCCGATAGATATTATTACCGTAATGCTTGGAACAAATGATTTGAAGAAAGTTTTTAATTTAACAGCAGAAGAAATAGCAGACCACTTAAGGCAAATAATACAGTTAATTCAAAAAGAAGACGTAAAGAAAATAATAATAATTTGCCCAGCTCCAGTAGTTGAGCCGAATAATGTAGAGTTTGACGATAGTTTTATAGATGCACCCGCTACTTCAATTTTATTACCACCTCTTTATGAGAAAGTTGCAGAAGAATTAGGTTGTCTCTATATTAATGCTGGGGATTTTATTAGTCTTGAGAATACTGATGGATATCACTTGGATGTAGAGCACCATAAGATTCTTGGCGAAAAAATAGCAGAGGTGATTAAATAAAAATAATTATGAAAAATACAATTTTAATACATGGGTGTTGTGACAAAGAAGAGTTTTTTGGTGAAGAATATCCTTCTGGTTCAAATAGTCATTGGTTTCCATGGATACAAAAACAACTCAATATAGCAGGTATCGAAAGTCAAACTCCAGAAATGCCGAGCCCATACAAACCTGAGTACAAGGAATGGAAGAGAGTGTTTAAGAAATTTATAGTAAACGAAGACACTATTTTAGTAGGCCATAGCTGTGGGGCTGGGTTTCTGTTGCGGTGGTTGGGAGAAGAAAAAAATAGCGTAGCAAAGCTAATGCTTGTGGCTCCATATTTTGATCCAAAGAAAAAAAGTGAAGTTCGTGAAGACCTTGTTGATTTTGTAGTTGATTCTTCTATACAAGACAGAACAGAAGTTCATATATTTCACTCATCGGATGATTCTGTTGATGGTGTTAAAGATTCTATGGAAATACTCTCTCAGATATTACCTAATGCTCAGAAGCACTTATTTAAAGATAAAGGGCATTTTACTCTTGGTGACATGGAAACAGAGAAATTCCCTGAATTATTAGAGGTGTTGGTAAAATAACGATATGAAAAAACAGGTGATATTTATACATGGTGGTGAGACGTTTGATACATACGATAATTATGTTGAATTTTTGGAAAGTTATGAGCTTGATATCGATAAAGCTAAAGAAAAACGCTGGAAAGAATCTCTAGGAGAAGATTTGGGAAGTGAGTTTCAAGTTATATCCCCAATAATGCCAAGTGCATACAATTCTAAATATAAAGAGTGGAAGATTTGGTTTGAAAAAATATTTCCTTTTCTAGAGGATGATGTTGTTATAATCGGTCACTCACTTAGTGGGATTTTCGTCGCTAAGTATTTAGCTGAAAATGATTTTCCTAAAAAGATATTAGCAACATACTTAATCGCGGCGCCGTTTGACGATAAGGATTCTGATTATTCTCTTGCTGACTTTGCGTTACCTAAAGATTTAGATAGATTTGAAAAACAAAGTGACAAGATCTTTATATATCAAAGCGAGGACGACCCAGTTGTGCCATTTGTTGATCTTGAAAAATATGAGGAAGCTCTACCTTCTGCAAAGAAAGTGGTGTTTAAAGACAGGGGGCATTTTATGCAAGAAGAATTTCCAGAGTTAATTCAAGATATTAAAAGTCTGTACTAGGTGCTAAACTAATAAAATGAAACTTACTAAGACGGAGTTTAAGGAGTGGTTGTTGTGCTCAAAGAGTTTGTGGTTGAAGAAGAAACGACCTGATGAGTATGTGGCGGGGGAGTTTTCTCTTTTTCTCCAGAAACTTATAAAAGACGGGTACAATGTTGAGTCGTACGTGCAGAAGCTTTTTCCTGATGGTGTCTTCGTTTCTGGAGATAGGGAAGCTCTTTTGTCGAAGACAAAAGAGCTTCTAGAAGACAAAGATAATAATAAGAAGCCTATCTTTCAAGCTACGTTTGAAACGAAGCAAGGACTCTTCGCTAAAGTGGATATGCTTAATTTTAATAAGGAAACTTCTAAATGGGACTTGTACGAGATAAAGGCATCATCTGAAATAAAAACAGACTTAAAACACAATCATATTAAAGATGTCGTCTTTCAGACTATTGTGGTGGAAGATGCTGGAGCTCCAGTGGGTGACAGCTACATCGTATATATTAATAAGAAATACAGGCGAGACGGTGAGGTAGACCTCAAAGAACTTTTTATAATTGAAAATATAACTGACACGGTAAATGAGTTGAAAGATGGAGTACGTGATGAAATAAATGAAGCTCTTGCAACTTTAGACAAAGACGACATTCTACTTGATGGATGTGATTGCTTGTACAAAACTCATGGTCAGAGATGCGACTCTTTCTTTAAGTTTAATCCTCAAGTGCCTGAATACTCTGTGCACCATATTGTAGCGGGTAATAAACTACGACTTCTTCTGGCAGACGGAATTATGAATATAAAGGATATTCCTGAGGGTTTTGACTTAACCGAAATTCAAAGTGACAAGGTTAGCTTAGAGGTTTCTGGAAGATCTAAAATTGATAAGGAAGCTATAAAAAAGACATTATCTAAATTAGTATTCCCAATATATTTCTTAGATTATGAGACGTATGGCTCTCCGATACCTCTTTTAGATGGATACAAAACGAACCAACAGCTCGTATTTCAAGTGTCTCTCCATAAACTATACGAAGACGGTAAACTCGAACATTTTGAGTATTTAGCGGATAAGTTAAATGGAGCTACAAAAGGCTTATTAGACACACTCAAGGCTCATATAGGCTCTGTGGGCAGTGTGGTGGTGTGGTATGAGAGCTTTGAGAAGGCTAGAAATATGGAGCTTATGGAGCTTCATCCTGAAGATAGGGAGTTTTTGGAGGATATAAATAGCAGAGTATTTGATCTTATGAAAGTGTTCAAGAAAGACTATCTACATCCAGAGTTTAAAGGGAGTGCTTCTATTAAAAAAGTTTTACCTGTGCTTCTACCAGAGCTTTCATATAAGAGTTTAGATATCCAAGACGGCACAATGGCTCTTAGTGAATGGGAGAAAATGATAAAAGGTGACATGGGGCAAGGGGATATTGAAAAGACTCGAGAAAACCTATTAAAATATTGCGAGCTCGACACGCTCGCTATGGTAGAAATATACAAAAAATTAAAAGAACTTTAGATTGTGATAGGATAGAAAAATATGAAAAGCATATTTATAAGCGGTATTTAGACGAATCGGAAAAAGAAGGGAAAATTCGTCAAATTGGTACAACAGGGTATGCTGTATATTATGTTCTAGAGTAAGGTTAAAATACCCCAACGGCTCAACGAGTTGAGCCGTTGGAAATCATACAAATATCCATGGTATGATACGAGGATAGAGTTCTTTACATAATTTCGTTGGTCATAGCCAAAAATTTTTAATGAATTTAAGGTTTTCTGGCTATGACCAACTTACCACTTCGGTAAGATGTATGTGGCAATATAAGGAGACTGCTATGAGTATAAACTGTTCAGATAATCTCATCGACCTCTCAGTCTGTCCATCTGTGCCATCTGAGACTTTTTCAATCGCTAGACATGTGTCTTGGAACGAGTATTTGGAATGGGACGTAAAAAAGGTTTCACTGTATCTCGACGAAGGTCAACAAGGCGACGGGTTAGTTAGGGGGTACGAGTTGTGGAGACGCATGGGCGACAAGCCAGTTCTCGGAGTAAGTGTGCTCGACTATCTGTTGAAATACCCCGAGCAAATTCCAGAGGATTGGAAAGGAGACGACGAGGATAAGACTCTTTTCATTTCCTTCTGGGATACGCTCTACCAAGCCAATTCCCCCAGCAGTCTTTTTGTACGCTGCCTATTTTGGAGTTATCGTTCCGAGGAGTGGCGTGATTTACCACGCTTTCTCGGCGATAACTGGAGTGTCAGACATCCATCTGCAATTTCCTATTCTCTACACTTTGGCCATTTGTCCTTAAAGAGGAAGAGGAAATGGTCAAAGAATGGAGCGATAAAGCTGGTTACGAAATTTTACCATTGACCGATAATCAGGCACTTGTAGTAGCTGATGGTAATATAAAAATGGTAAAATAAAAACATGTTGAAATCACAATCGAAATTCCGACCGCAGTCTGGGAAAAAAATTACTTATATAACATTATTTACGCTTCTTGGGGTTCTGATTAGTTTTCTTCTACATGCTGTGATTGAGATTCCTGTAATATTTTTACTGGTATCTGATTTTGGAAAATGGGGGATGGGGCTTTCGTGGGAAACTTGGGAGATGATTCATAATATTGGTGCAATAATTCTTGTTATAATTGGTGCGTGGATTGGTTTTAAAAAAGGAATACATTGGTGGAATGTTATCTATGTTAATGTAAAATAAAGACTTCAAACTAAAGGCTCATGTCTATAAGTTTGAAGTTTTTAGGCTATTTATATAAATGAAAAAAACTATAAAAAGTAAAATAACCGTTTGGCCTTGGATAATATTAATCCTTGTGTTTTTTGCTGTATATTCTGATCAACAGTTTGAGCCTAATAACCTTGATGAACTTGTTGTGGTAGCGAATAGTAAAACAGAAGCAGTTCCTACAAAAGAATTTTACACAGACGGATGTAGTTTATGGATCAATGGATTTTTTAATAAAGATTTTACAGATATTTGTATTGAGCACGATATTAAGTATTGGAAAGGTGGAAGTGCAGAGGAGAGGAAAAGGGCTGATGATGAACTGAGAAAGCTTATAAATGAGAAAATACCCCTTATGGGAGATATTATGTATATTGGAGTTAGAACCTTTGGATTTCCTAATCCGCTTGTGCCTTGGGGGTGGGGGTATGGATTTAAAGATTAAAAGACAGAAATTAAAATAGTGTAACTTAGGCTGTGTTATTATTACGGAATGAAATTAAGTCTTAAGGATTATCAGGGTGTACACTTTTCTTTTAATATTCTCGCTCTTTATTTAAATAGAATTCTTATCCAGCTTGGGTTTGGTGTTGTTGGTATCTTCCAAGTTATCTTTATTTTTGAGAAGTTAGATTCTTCAGTATCTTTAGTCGCACTCTTGTATGCTGCAATGTTCTTATTGACTATTATATTCACTCCACTTAGTGCGATGCTTATATCATCTATTGGAATGAAGCGAATGATGATGATGGCTATGCCTTTTGCATTTTCTATAAACCTCGCGCTACTCTTTTGGAATAGTAACCCTCTGTATGCGGTAATTGGATTTGTTTTCTCGTTATCTATATATAAGGCGTTTTATTGGGTACCGTATCATGTCGACTTCTCAAAGTTTACTAATAAAAAGACACGAGGAAGACAAATGTCGGTACTTCTCGCTGTATCAGCAATGATTGGGGTGGTTACTCCTATTATTGGCGGACTTGTTATTATTTCTGTTGGCTTTGATAATTTGTTTCTTGTTTCATTAGGAGTTCTTGCTTTCGCTATAATACCGCTGTTTTTTATTGATAATAAAGAAGAGAGGTACTCGTTTGGATACTTTGAGACGTTTAGAGAACTTCTTCATAAGAAGAACCGAGCGCTTTTCCTTGGGTATCTTGGAGATGGGGCACAGACAGGAGTAAGTGCTGTTATATGGCCGATATTTATCTTCCTTCTTTTAAACGGGGAATTCTTTATTGTTGGTGCTGTGTCGTCGATTACTATATTACTCATTATGGCAGTTCGTTTCTTCGTTGGGGACTTACTTGATAGGTGGAATAAAAAACGTGTGCTTACAATAGGTTCAATTTTAAATACAACGGGGTGGATTATCAAATTATTTATTGAAACAGGCTTTCAGGTGTTCTTGTTTGATACATATCATAAGATGGGGCGAGCGGTAAATCGTATATCAGTCGATGCTACCACGTATGACCAAGCATCTGATAACGGGCATTATGTAGACGAGTTTACTGTACTCAAAGAGGTATCAGTAAGTGTAGGGAAGATACTCATGCTACTTATGATTGCTGTTGTTGTACTCTTCTTTAGTCTTAAGGCCACCTTTGTACTTGCAGCACTCGCATCTCTTTTGGTAACTCATCTTAACCGTCAAGTGGCGATAAAATAGGAATTAAGAGTCAAGAATTAAGAATAAATGAAAATATGGGACGTCGGACGTCTTTTTTGTAGACATGTGCCCCGTAAAAGAATCAAGACCTTTGCAACACTTCTAATGGAGTCTTGTAATTAATA
>CAZVBS010000031.1:0-6628 GCA_964625905.1 uncultured Candidatus Saccharibacteria bacterium
GAAATACTGTGCGTAGGCAAACAACGACAAGCAAGAAGATGATTCATCGAAAATCCAAAACACCTAACCATAAAAAACAAGAAGTTATTCCAGAAATCAAAGATGGAGTTCGTATTATTCCACTTGGAGGAGTGGAAGAAGTTGGACGAAACATGACTATCGTTGAGACTGATGAAGATATAGTTATTGTAGATGCTGGGTTCCAATTCGTTAACGAAGAAGCTCCTGGTATAGACTACATTCTACCTAATACAAAATATTTAGAAGACAGAAAACATAAGATACGTGCTCTGCTAATAACACATGGTCATCTTGATCACATTGGCGGTATCCCATTTATTCTAGACCGTATTGGCAATCCACCAATCTATACTGGTGAACTTACTTCAATAATGATTAAGAAACGAGCTGAAGAATTCGTTGGTGTTAAACATGATGTCAATATACTTAACCCAAATGTACCTATCACTCTTGGTAAACTTAAAGTACGGACATTCCCTGTAACACACTCTATCCCCGACTCAACAGGTATGGTTATAGAAACAAAATATGGAAATGTTGTGTTAAGTGGAGACTTAAAACTCGAACACGATGACGGAGTACCGTCTCAAGAAGAACAGAAAAACTTTGGTAAAGTTGGTGAAGGTAAAAACTTAATGTTTATAGCAGACTCTACGAATGCAGAACGCTCAGGCTTCTCAATACCAGAACGAAAGGTCTATGAAACATTAGAGCAAATAATACGATCAACTGACGGACGCCTTATTATAGGTACCTTTGCATCGCAGTTTGATCGTTTAATTAAAATTATAGAAATTTGTGAAATACTTGGCAAAAAGATCGTAGCTGAGGGTAGAAGTATTAAAGTAAACCTTGAGATAGCTGAGAAAGCTAATAGAGTTAAAGTTAAAAGAGGTACATTTATACAAGTAAAAGATATTGCAGATTACTCTCCTGATAAGATAGTCATCCTTGCAACTGGTGCACAAGGAGAGGAGTTTGCTGCACTAATGCGTATAGCAACAGGTAAACATAAGTTTATTAAGTTAACTAAAAGAGACACCATAGTACTTTCATCCTCTGTAATTCCAGGAAATGAGATATCAGTACAGAGACTTAAAGACAATCTTTATAGGCACGCAGGTAATATAATCCATTATAGAACATCAGATGTTCATGCAACGGGTCATGGAAACTCGGGTGAACTTGTATGGATCAATCAACAAATCGGCGCCAAGTTCTTTATGCCTGCATACGGATATTATTCAATGACATGTTCTCACGCAAAAGCTGTTATTGAAGCTGGATTCCCTAAAGAAAATGTGGTTCTAGCAAACAACGGTACTATTGTGGACATTATCAAAGGAGAAAAGATGATTGTACAGAAAGTAAGCGCTTCTTCAGGACCAATGATGGTAGACGGGTTCTCGATTGGTGACGTGCAAGATGTGGTCATTCGCGACAGAAAATCGATGTCTCAAGATGGAATGTTTGTGGTTATTGTAACCATAGACCCCAAGACTGGTAAACTGCGTAAATCTCCTGATATTATTTCTAGAGGATTTGTGTATCTACGAGAATCTCAAGATCTACTTCAACAAACTCGTCTTATTATTAAAAAGAGTGTTGAAGAAACAACAAAGGGTATGCACCCTATTGATCTTGACTATGTAAAAGGAAATATAACAGACTCTGTTAGTGCGTTCTTATTCCAGAAAACAAATAAGCACCCGATAGTAATACCGGTTCCGATACTAATATAGTGCCTAGTGACTATATAAAACTATTGTTACTATTCTAGAGCAGGCGATTCATCTCAATGAATCGTGCCCACAGGCTACTGCTGGTTGTACGACTCGCTCTGCCTCTGTACGCAGGCTTGTAACCATTTATTACAGGGAACCCCTATACACCTTGTCGATATTTTCTTCACAATAGATTTCTTGAAACGAAGTGATTAGAAATCTTAGGTACCCCTTGAGGGTGAAAATATCGACAAGGTGTTGCGAAGCTACAAGTATTTGCTTCTCACACTCTGCTCTTGGACAAACCGTTACTCCCCATTACGTAATACCTGTACCTATACTATTGTAAGATATATAATCTAAAAATATGGATTCAATAAATAAAAATTTAATTACCACTAAACAAAGTTTTGGACTTTTGTATGTTATTAACTTTATTGTTTCTTTTCATCTATTTTTCATTGTCTACTTTAACTCAAACTTTCTAAACTCAGAAGGATTCTCTAATAGTCATGTAAGTATCATATATATAGCTGGGTCTATATTAAGTATTTTTGCATTATTTTTACTACCCAAAATACTAAAATTATTTGGAAACTACTCGTCTGTTCTTGTACTTATTGCGCTAGAACTAGTAGCTTTTTGGACACTGGCATTTATTGATAATACAAAAGTTACATTAATAGCATTCATAGCTTACTTGCTTATATATCCGTTAATAATTGTATCTTTTGATATATTCCTTGAAAGAATGATAAGTGATGAAAGTACTACCGGTGGTATACGTGGTATGTTTCTAACAATAACCAATACTGCACTAATAGTAGCCCCAATAACTGCAGGTTTTTTACTTAATGGAGATGGTTTTAGAAATATGTACCTTATAGCAGGTGCGTTTCTTATACCTTTATTTATAATAGTTGGTTGGTACTTTAAAGGATTTGGTAATCTAGAATACGAACAAATAAAATACAAAACAGTAATTACAGAATTTAAAGAAAATAAAGACTTGCGTAATATTTTTATATCACATTTCTCCCTACGTCTATTCTTCTCTTTTATGGTTATCTATACTCCGCTTTTTCTACACAACTCTATTGGTTTTTCTTTCTCAGAAATTGGAGTATTGTTTGCAATCATGCTTTTACCATTTGCACTCTTTGAAATACCTCTTGGTAAAATAGCAGACAGTTGGTTGGGAGAAAAAGAAATACTAATAGTAGGATTTCTTATTGCTGGTCTTTCTACTATAGCAATACCATTTATAACAACCTCCAGTTTTGTTGTATGGGCTATAATACTTTTTATCACTCGAATGGGAGCAAGTGCGATAGAAATAATGACAGAAAGTCACTTCTTTAAAAATGTAGGTGGAGTTGATGTAGATACTATCAGTCTATTCCGTATGCTTCGCCCGCTTGGTTATATAATTGGACCAATGCTAGGATTCGCCTTTCTCAGTTTTATAGATATACGATTTATATTTATTATCCCAAGTTTAATACTCCTACTTTCAATATTCCCAGCAATGAATATTAAAGATACTAAATAAGAGATATTTCATACGGAGTATTGTTTGTATTAATACAATACTAATTACATACCACAAATGTACTTAGCTTCTTGTATTACTTACTTTTTTCGCCCACCTACTTCTATAACTGTTTTCTGTACACTTTGTTTTTTATTATGCTCACGCGGTATGATTAGAATAGCGATAATATAAATAAGAGTACCTGGAGCTATTCCACTAAAAACAGTAATTGCAACCCAACTCAACCGCAGTATAGTTGAATCAATATCGAAATATTCACCAAGCCCGCCACATACTCCGGCTACAATTTTATCTTCTTTAGATCTATATAACTTTTGTTTTGTCATAAATAATTTTTAATAAATTAAACTATAAAAATATATTTAACGAGATAGAGGCCATATATTATTTGCATCTGGGTATATTTTAGTTAGAGAATGCTCTAAACAATCATGTTTCCTTGCTTTGCAGTCATAACGCCCATACATAACCATCTGGTGGTTTACATATTTCCAATCTTCTTCAGGAACAATTTCCATTAAATCCTTCTCGATTCTAATAGGATCTTTATGGTCAGTTAGATCAAAACGTATTGCAAGCCTACGCACATGGGTATCAACAGCTATACCTTCGTATATATCATACGCATTACCTAGCACCACGTTAGCGGTCTTGCGTGCTACTCCGGCAATTGTAAGCATTTCTTCCATAGTCTTTGGAAGTTTTCCTTTAAAATCATTTTTAACAATTTTAGCTGCTGCAATAATATTCTTCGCTTTGTTTCTATAAAACCCTGTTGGTCTTATATCTTGTTCAAACTCTTCTTGTGTAGAACCCACATAATCATCAAGAGTTTTGTATTTTTTAAATAGAGTCTTTGTAACCTCATTCACTCGCTTATCAGTACACTGCGCCGAAAGAATCACAGCGACTAAAAGCTCCCAATTGTTAGAGTAATTGAGTTCAGTTTTTGAATCAGGGTAGAACTTCCTTAAAATAGTAAGTATTTGTTTTATACGCTCGACTCTTTCTGTTTTTTTATCTTGTTCCATTTAAAGCAATCGTATCACAAAATTAACCAAATAAAAAAACACGCCGACCCTGATAGGTCGGCGCTTAAAACGGTATGTCTTCATCTGGCTGGAACTCTTCAACCTTACAAAACTTTTCTGGGAAATTGAGGATATTTCTTAAAACAAGAGGACTGACTCCGTCCATAAGTTCTATGACTTTTTTGTCACGTGCCAATGCTGCTTCGACTTCCTCAGAAAAATGAAATCTGCCACACGAGTATTTCTTTCCTTTAAAGTTCACATACGCAACACATCTACGATCTCCATAGGTCTTTGCACCCTTTGTCCAAAGAGGGTAAATGTACACCCCTCTAAATTGGCTAGTTCCTTTTCTTCCATGCGAGATACAGTTTCGCATATTTTCACCACGACTTACTACTCGAAGATTACTGGTGGCGTTGTAGAGAGAATTACCTCTTATATGATCCACTTCAAGATCTGGTTTATCCAGAATACCTGCGATTTGACGATGCATATAGATAATCTTTCCAAACAAACCGCCTTCGTTCTTCTTACCGCACCGCACTGCATATACTTTAGTCTTACGAACACTGGCACTCCAAATGAATCCAGCAACTTCACGATAAGCTACCTCATCTACGACAGATATATACCCACGAGTAAGCTCAATAATTCGCTCTCCTTTCTTTGGTTTTGGGTTAAATATATCAGGATCAATTGGGTCAATATTCTCATGTACCGCAAGATCATCCGTGAGTTCAAAAGCATCCCCCACATCAAGTGGGGTGTTAAAACCTTGCATATCTTATACCTCCACTTGACTGGTTTCACTAAATCTAGTTTTAATATATCAAATCGTAAATAAAATAGACAGTTGATATTTTGTGGATACTATATAATCCAACAAATCTAGCTCTTAATCAATACCACTAAGGACAATTTCCTGTTATAAATAATGTGGTTTTGAACATTTACAATACAATATAAGGGGCGTAAACATGGAAGTCATCGTAAACAGGCGACGGTTCACATATATTGTTGACGCTCTTCTTGAGCGGAAACGTGCCGATATATTCCCTTACAATGTTAAGGGAGTTTCGGTTCCGCAATTACTCATTCCGGATGAATTGCGGGAAAATGCTCGAGTACTTGCTCTTTTTTACTTCTTCGTCTGTATTTACATGCGAGGAGGGATTAAGAGTCATACTGCATTCAAGCAACTTATTAAATTGTGGAAAGATTATCCACACTACTTTGAGCCAGCTGAAGTAATAAAAATTCCAACAGAAGATGTACAAGAAATGCTCAAGAAATACGTTGGCTGGGATTCTAAAGTCGCAGGAAGGTTTTGGAAGGTTAATGCAAAACGCATGGACTTACATTGGGGATCTAATCCATTCGAGATAATCAAAGGGACGCGATCATACGACGAGGCAGTTAGGAGAATTGCAAACAACGATAAGAAAAGCAAAAAGGAACGCAATAACTCTCTCGATCTAAAGAACCAAGGGTTTATTGGATTCCAACACAAAATGGCTTCTATGCTCCTTTATTTCTACGATTGGGAGGGCTGGATTACATCTTTTCTATACCCATCTCCAGCAGACTTCCATCACTATCGTATCTTTATTGCAAACGAAGCGATAAGTATACTGGATCCAACTAATGGCTGTATCAGGTATCACAACAAGATATCTGAATCAATTCGTACTGAACTAATGCACTATATGAAAACCCACAATACAACACCTGTTGAATTAGGTGATGCTATATGGTTATACTCGCTTGCTGTGTGTGGAGAATCGCCCGCTACTGTGACAAAAGATTCCGTCATCAGTAGCCTGCCACTGTTTGTGGCTGGAGAAATCAAGAGTACATTCGACACACCCATATGGACACAACGTCAAAAGAAAAAATTATTGAGAACATGTGGTATTTGTGTACTACGAGAGACATGTACTTACGCAATTCCATCAAATCCGTACTACAAAAAAGGTTTGATTGAACTCCGTACGCGTACACCAGTACCATGTATCTCAATTCCTGATGTCTTGATATCTAAACAGTCCGAGAGCACTGAACAAGATCAATTGCCAATGCTTTTCCCACCCGACGAGTAACGTTTATGTTACTCGTCGGGTTTTTGTTTTTCATAAAAATATTTAAAGAAAGAGCGGCCGTTGTGTGGTGGCCGCCCCTTAAGCATGTGACGTGGTCATTGTTCAAAACAACTACCACGTGTACAGTGCGTTACTTGATCCAAAATACCATGGAAAATGCACGTCTGTTTTGAGTACAAACGAATCACAGCGCCC
>CAZVBS010000032.1:0-6364 GCA_964625905.1 uncultured Candidatus Saccharibacteria bacterium
GACATAGTCTTGCAAGATATATCAACTAAGACAGGTTTATCTCCTGTATCTAGGTCACTGTTATCTGACAGACCTTCAGACCCATTTGATGTTATCTTTGCAGATGCTGCACTTCAGTCTCGTGCTTGGCTTGACCCAAATTCAAGTAAGACAGATGAAATATTTAAACTAATGATAGAATCAGTTGTCTCTGGTAGACTAAGAACAAGTGAGTCGGTAAGTACTGCACATAGAGAATTACAAAACCTGTTAAGATAATAATTATGAGATTTATACAAAAAATATTAACAACTTCAGTATTCTTTTTTATGGTTACTATACCGGTAGCATATGCCGCAGTTCAAGGCGGAGGTCTACAAAATCCTTTAAGAGGTATTAACAATTTCGAAGAGTTTGTGGAACTACTCTTAAAAGCAGTCATTAATATAGGATTCCCGATAGCCGTTCTATTTATTGTGTATGCAGGTTTTTTGTTTGTTACAGCACAGGGAGACACAACCAAAATTCAAAAAGCGAAAGATACATTCTTTTATACAATTATAGGTGTAGCATTATTCCTTGGTTCTTGGACATTGGCTATTATTGTTAAAAACACTATTAAACTTATTACAGGATAATTTCAATTAAAGATAATTTTAACAGAGGTGTAATCAAAGATATGCAAAAAAAACTTACAATTTTTACATTACTAACAGTACTTCTTACTCCTAGTACTGTTTTTGCCGCTCCTCAGGATTTTGGTGAGTTAGTGTACTTACTTATATCATTTATTAATACAACTGTTTCTATAATTATTGCATTAGCTGTGCTTGGATTTTTCTGGGGTATATTTAAGTATATATTTTCAGCTGGAGACAGTTCTAAGATTGAAGAAGGAAGGAAGATTATGGTGTGGGGGATTATTACAATTTTTGTAATGGTCTCGATTTGGGGTATTTTACGCCTTTTGAGTAATACTTTTTTAAGCTCTGGGAGCGAATCTACACAACAACAATATTTCTCAGGTCGTATTATAGATATTTAAACAAGTTTAGTGTAATTTACTATATCCACATCAGTACGTTGTTCTTTATTGCTAAAATTAGCTATTATTACTCTATAATTAATTATTAGGTTTAGTTCATATTAATATAAAAATTAAATAACATTTTATGAAAACATTTTCTATAGTATCAGGTTTACTTATGATGCCACTTATTGCTAGTGCTCAAAGTTTAGAGGGAACATTATCTACCGTTTCTAATTTAATAAACACAGCAATACCACTGATTCTTGCTCTTGCGGTGCTTTATTTCTTCTGGGGGTTGGCAAATTACATACTAGCCGCAGATGAAAAGAAAGAAGAAGGTAAAAATATCATGATTTACGGAATCATTGCACTGTTTGTGATGGTCTCGATTTGGGGATTAGTTAGAATGCTTCAGAATACTTTTGGAGTACAAGATCAAAGAGTTATCATTCCTGGTGAAATAAGATAAAGTTATTTTAGGTATGACCTCTGCTGAACTTATTGATAAGATAAATACTTCAATCATTTATCCGCTCATCTTACTATTGTTTGCAACTGGTTTTATGTATTTCTTGTGGGGTATGATGGTATTTGTTTGGAAGTCCGACAGCGATGAAGGAAGAAGTGTAGGAATAAAGCATATGATGTGGGGAATAATCGGTATGTTTATCATGATAGCTGCATGGGGTATTATAAGATTTATCCAAAATACATTAGGGATTTAAGGTTGATTTAAATGTAAAACACCACACAAGAGTGTGGAGTTTTTTTTGTTGTGCCGGAGAGAGGACTTGAACCTCCATGGGTTGCCCCGCTAGTTCCTAAAACTAGTGCGTATACCAATTTCGCCACTCCGGCAATTATCCTATATTATATCCATAATTTTCTTAGCGATTTTTCTCTTACGAGAAAGACATAGTAGACTACTAGCATAATACAGTTTGGGTAGTAAATGCAAGGTGTCATGTTTGGAAAATGTGAGTACGTATACTCTGTTCATTTTTTCGAAGCTTATTGTGCGAAGCCAAGCTTCGCACAATAAGAAGATTTCGGATACGAGCCGGGAGGAAAGCAGTTTGCTAGTCACCACCCATCACTAAGTATATTTCTTCGTTTCACTCGAAATCTACTAAGTGTGTTTGGTCTGAACTCGCGGTTTTGTTGTCCTAGGAAAAAGGGACAACAAAACATCGCTCCGTCTCGGACAGCTAAAAAACAGTACGCAGGTACTGTTTTTCTTAACGCTGTCCGCCCAGCAGGACTCGACCTGACGATTTCTAACTCGTTTCACTCGTAAGATCGCGGGTCACGGCTCGCGCCCCTACTCTCCGCTTCACTACGAGTAGGGAACCGGCGCTCCGCCGTTCGAGTCCTGCTGGAATCGGAGAGTACGTAAAAACCCAACACTCACCGTGTTGGGTTCTACGAACTCTAGTCCGCCCAGCAGGACTCGAACCTGCGACCTACCGCTTAAGAGGCGGACGCTCTACCAACTGAGCTATAGGCGGATACTCTATATATGAATGAGAGTTGGTCACAGTCACTATAGTATTATTTTCGTTCTTCAAACGCAAATAATACTAAGTGCTCTGACCTGGACTCGTCGCTCTCTCGTGCTTTGGCATGCGCGACTCCGTCTTTCAACTCCCGCTCACATCAGAATCTATATAAAATAAATATCAGTTAAAAAAACTGATATTTATTTTATATTGTGCCGGGAGCGGGAGTTGAACCCGCATGGGCTTACGCCCACAACATTTTAAGTGTTGCGTGTATACCAATTCCACCATCCCGGCATTTTTTACAGATCTACTGTTTTTATGGAGGGAATCGGGGTCAAGTTTCTAAGTTCAGATTTCGTGCTTCGCACTCATCTTCTCTAAGAACTTCCTCCCTGGACTCAGCCCTTACTCGCTTCGCGCGGGCTTCCGTCTTTCGATTCCCACTACTCATATCTCAAGCAAAGATATCTCTGTTATTTCATAACAAATATATCTTTGCTTGAGGCGTGGGCGGGATCGTCCTGACGGTTTCTAGTTCGTAAACTCACAAGAACCGCGGGACACACCTCGTTGTCGTTCCAAGCATTCACGACATACTCCGGCGTTCGATTCCCGACAAAATCAACTCAAGTTGATTTTTCCCACTACCACAAAGATAACAATTTAATGTATAAAAATACAATAAATTATTATCTTGAGGCGTGGGCGGGAATCGAACCCGCGTATAACGGTTTTGCAAACCGTCGCCTTACCACTTGGCCACCACACCTTATTCTTTAATTATTCTTCTGTCTCATTAGATATCTCGTCAATTCGTTGACGATATTTTTCTCCTTCGTCTATTTTAAAGTCAACAAAAGGTATCCTTCGTAAATGCAGGCGTGATTTCAAATATGATTTAAAGTCAGCTCTCTTTCTGCGTGCAAAATGAAGAACTTGTTCTTGTTGATCATCAGGAAAAACTGTAAAAAACACAGTAGCATTACTGAAATCTTTTGAAATTGTAGCATTAGTTACTGTAATCAAAGATGTGTGATTAGATTCTCTGTTTAGAAAATCAGCAGCAGCTTCTTTTACTAATAATGATACCTTTAGAACTCTGTCGGACATAGTAACTTACTTTTTAACGATAATAAAGCTTTCTATAATATCATTTGGAGCTAATTCTATACGTGAATCGATTTGTGCTCCAAACTCACTTCCTTCTTCGGCCTCTTTTGTAACTGCTTTTTGTTGTTGTAATCCTACAATCGTTCCTGTTCCTATCTTATTATCACGTCTTGTTATATTAACAATACTACCAGTCTTAATGGATCCAGCAATAACCTTACCTCCGACTACTTGTTTATCTTTATTCTTACTGAATATTTTTATAAGACTTGCAGTTCCTGTTGTTTCTTCTGTATTTACTTTAGGTGCTTGTCTTTTTATCTCTTCATCAAGCCATTCTGCTAGTTTGTAGATAATATTAAATGAATGTATTTCTATTCCATTTCTTGTTGATAGGTCTTTTGCGGTATTATCTGTACCAACATTAAAAGCTATAATTAATAAATCAGGACTACCTAGAGCTAGTTTTATATCTCCCTCTGAAATAGTCCCAACACTCTTTTGTATTATTTTTATTTCTACTCGTTCATGTGAGATTTTATTAATCTCATGCTCTATTGCTTCAATTGAACCAAGTACGTCAGCATGAAGTGTAATAGGTATTAATTTTATTTCACTATCACGAATTGGTTGTACTGCAACAGTTTCTTTCATAATGTCCTTGTTTTGTTTTTTGTATTCAAGAACTGCTTTTTCCGCATCTTTTTTAGAATTGTATGTATTAAAATGTTCTCCTACTTTTGGTACAATATTAAATCCTATAATATTAACTGGACTTGAAAATTGTGCTTCATTAATACCTTTACCTGTAAAATCTTCTATTATACGCACAGGGGATACACTTTCACCAGCTTGAATGAAGTCACCCTTCTTAAGAGAACCATCTTTAATTAAAAGAGTTGCAGATATACCTTTTTTATTATCACGATGAGACTCTAGTACAACACCTTCTGCTTTCTTATTAACATCTCCAGTAAGTTCTGCCATATCTGATACAAGAAGCATTAAGTCTAGTAGTTCGTCTACACCAGTACCAACCTTTGCTGATATTGCTACCCATGGTATATCACCACCAGCTCCTTCAAGGTAAATCTCATGTCCAAGTAAATTTGTTTTTGTACGTTCTATGTTAGCTTCTGGTTTGTCTATTTTATTAATAGCAATAATAAATGGGATATTACTATCTTTAATGGTTTTATATGCTTCAAGTGTTTGAGTTTTCACACCATCTTCTGCTGAAACAACTAATATAGCTATATCTGCAACCTTACTTCCTCTGGCCCGCATTTTTGAAAATGACTCGTGTCCAGGTGTATCAAGGAATGTTATTTTCTGAAGAGTTCCTCCTTTATTTTTATGTTCAACTTCGTACGCTGAAATATGTTGTGTGATTCCACCAGCTTCACTCTCTACGATGTTTGTTTTTCGAATATAGTCAAGAAGTGCTGATTTTCCATGATCAACATGTCCCATAACAACAATAACTGGAGGTTTTTTTGTTTTATTTTTTTCCATAATATTCTTGTATTCATCGATAAATTTATTTTTTCAGTGTTATTTTCATAGAAGATCGAACTTTTTCTATTACTTCTTTTTCTTCATTAGTTAGCTCGTGAGTGGAAGAAAAATTAACAATAGGCTTTGAAAAGAAACTCATTCTATCTCTTGCATGTAAAGTTGATAGTACAACACCATTACCTGACTCATCTAGAAATACTGTTGAAAAACTTTGATTTCCTCCTGTACCCATTCCTTTAAAAGGATTAAATCGTATTGTCTCTACACCTTGAACACTTCGTATTAATCGTTTTTCAACTGAGGTAAGGTACTTTTCTATTTCTTTTCTAAAAATATGCAATTCATCGTGGCCTTCTTTTATATGTACAATAGTGTCTTCAAGGCTACGAGAGTCTCTACCAGAAAGAAGTCTTCTAAGTTTAACTTCTACACGTATATTCCAAATAATCAATACAAATATAGTAACAATAGATACATATATCAGTATCTCAGTATTGATTGATGATAGAGCTGTCATATAAAACTATTGAGGTTATACGTAGAACATTCTTATTTATGAAATTTGAGACACAAAGCACGAGAGCTTTATAGATAGGCATTATACACTCTAGACGCTGTTTTGCAAAAGACATTAGCGTATATATTTATCAATGACAATGTTTGTATATGAGTATACAATAGTGTGAATGAAGAATTTAGTAGGTAAATTAATCGGAAATTCATCCAAAATGTTTTTTAAAAAGAAAAGGATATATCTTGATTATTCAGCTTCAACACCTCTTGATCCACGTTTCCTTAAAAAAATGGAACCCTATTTTAATGTTCATTTCGGAAATGCTGGAGCTTTACATAAAGAAGGTAGACTATCTAATCGAGTACTAAACGAGTCAAAAGAAAGTATTGCTAAGTCTATAAAATCTTTACCAGAAGAGATTATATTTACAGCAAGTGGAACAGAAGGGAATAATTTGGCTATTTTAGGTCATATGAACTCATTAATTAAAGAAGGTAGGAATTTAAATAATGTCCATCTCGTCACAGGTTCTGCAGAGCACCCATCTGTACTCGATTGCTTTACTTTCTTTAAAGATAACGGAGCGTCTGTTAGTATCATTGATTTTGATGAAAATGGGATTATAGACCCTAAGAAAGTACGAGCGGTCCTAAAAAAAGAGACTACATTTGTTTCTATTTCGTACGTAAATAATGAGATTGGAACAGTTCA
>CAZVBS010000033.1:0-5758 GCA_964625905.1 uncultured Candidatus Saccharibacteria bacterium
ACTTATTCGATATGATAATCACACACCATGGAGGAGAATGTATAAAAGTTACAAGAGGCGACAGTACTATCGTATTTAATCCTATTTCAAAAGAATCAAAACTTTCTAGACCAAAGTTCGGTGCAGATATTGTACTCATAACAACAGCTGACAAAGATTTTAATGGTGTTAAGAGCGTGACGCGTGGAGACAATGAGCCGTTTGTTATTCAAGGTCCAGGAGAATATGAAGTTGAAAGAATTTTTATAAAAGGATTTCCATCGGTTTCTGGATATGGAGGAAGTGAACGGCCAAATACTATTTATATCGTTACACTCGAAGGTATGAATATATGTTTTCTTGGTGCGCTTTCAGAAAGTAAAATCGATCAGAAGATTTTTGAAGACGTAGATAGAATAGACGTTTTGTTTGCTCCAATTGGTGGAGAAGGAGTTCTTAGTCCTGCTGAAGCACACGCTATAGGTGTTAAGCTTGAGGCACATATTATAATTCCTATGCACTATGATGGTATTGGTGAAAAGGGTTCTCTTAAGGCATTTTTGAAAGAGGGTGGAGCAGAAAAGGTGAAACCAGTTGAAAAACTTACAATAAAAAAGAAAGATGTTGAGGATAAGATAGGGGATATTGTTGTTATTTCTTCTTAAGTTAGAGCGGTTTTCAACTTCCAACTTTTAACTTAATAACTTTCTAACTAACTTTATGTTTGATTTAATAGAACGAATCAGAGAAAAGCCGCGCGCACAACGACAAGTTATAGCGTTCAGTATTGCTGGTGTAATCACAGGAATCATATTTTTGTTATGGGCGGTATCGTTTTTTACTTCTTTGCAAACTGTTAAAGGTGATAAAGTGGAAACAAATAACTCTTTCAGTTTTGATAAATTTACAGATTCATTTAATGAAGTAAGTGAGACCTTTAGAGAGAGTGTCGACATAATCAAAGATCAAATAGAAGACACTTCTTTACAGTCAGATGAAATCATACCAACCAATATAGATGTTATAAATAATCAAGACACTATAACCCAAGAAGAAAAAGAAGCTACACAAATAAAAATAAAAGAAGAGAAAAAACCAGAAAATGAGACTACTTCATCAGGTGTCGAAATTATTCAAGTTGAATAATATAGTAACTGAAGGTAACTATCTTAATATTGAGGTGTTAAGCTTTTAATATCTTTAGATTAAGGCGTTATTATGGTATAATAGATGGTAATTAAATTTATATATGGCGGAAAAACCAGAAAAAAAATCAAACGATAAACAAGAACAACCTTCTGATAAAACTGTTGGTAAAATCATCTCTCAAGGAATAAGTACTGAAATGCAACAGGCATATCTTGATTATGCTATGACAGTGATTACGTCGAGAGCTCTCCCTGATGTGCGTGACGGACTCAAACCAGTGCATAGGAGAATCTTATTTACAATGCATCAAATGGGACTTTCTGCATCGGCACGTTTTCGTAAGTCTGCTGCTGTTGTTGGAGATGTTATGGGAAAGTATCACCCACATGGTGACTCTGCTATCTATGATGCTATGGCAAAAATGGCGCAAGATTTTACATACAGATACCCACTCGTTATTGGACAAGGAAACTTTGGTTCAGTTGATGGAGATGCTCCAGCCGCTATGCGTTATACAGAAGCAAAAATGTCAAAACTTTCTGGAGAGCTTCTGAAAGATCTAGAAAAAGACACAGTCAAATGGCGCGCTAACTACGACAGTACTAGAAAAGAGCCAGAAGTTCTTCCCTCTGCAGCTCCAAACCTATTACTTACTGGACCGCTTGGTATTGCTGTTGGTATGGCAACTAATATTCCACCACATAACCTTACAGAAGTTTCAGAGGCTGCCATTCACCTTATTGATAATCCTAAAGCAACTACAGAAAATCTTATGGAGTTTGTTAAAGGTCCTGACTTCCCAAGTGGATGTATTGCATACGATGAGAAAGATATTAGAAATGCGTACGTTCACGGTAGAGGTGGTGTTGTTGTGAGAAGTACAACAGAGATTGTTGAAGACAAGAAAGGAAATTTCCAAATTATTATTTCTTCAATTCCATATCGTGTTAATAAATCAGACCTTCTTATTAAAATCGCCGGTCTTGTGAGAGATAAGAGACTTGAAGGTATAAGAGATGTACGAGATGAATCAACTAAAGACACTCGTATAGTTATTGACTTAAAAGGCACAGCTCAACCTCAAACTGTTCTAAATTATTTATACAAACACACTCAAATAGAAGATACTTTCCATTACAACATGGTTGCTATAGTTGATGGTATCCCGCAGACTCTTTCTTTAAAGAGTATTCTTGAGTCATTTGTATTACATAGAAAAGAAATAATTACTCGAAGGACTGAGTTTGAACTTAAGAAAGCTAAAGCACGAGAGCATATATTACTCGGGCTTAAAAAAGCGCTCGATCACATCGATGCAATCATCAAGACTATCAAGAAATCAAAAGACGCTCCGTCGGCACACGTTGCACTTAAAAAAGAATTTAAATTCTCTGATCTTCAAGCGACTGCGATTCTAGAAATGAGACTTCAAAAACTTGCTGGTCTTGAACGCAAGAAAATAGAAGATGAATTAACAGAAATACAAGCTTTAATAAAAACATTAAAGACACTTCTTGCTAGCGAAGACAAGATATCCGGAATCATTAAGGATGAATTAACAGAGTTAATTAGAGTGTACGGAGATGAGCGTCGTACAAAGATTGTAAAGCACGGCGCAAAAACTCTTGCACCTGAGGATCTGATTGCAGACGAGGAAAGTATGCTTGTTTTTACAAAAGGCGGATATATAAAACGGACAAATCCAAATGAGTACAAAAAACAAAGACGTGGAGGAGTTGGTGTTGTAGATTTAAATACAAAAGAAGAAGATGTTGTAACAAAGTTCCTTACAGCAAGCACACATAGTGACTTACTGTTCTTTACCGACAAAGGAAAGGTATATCAGATACGAATGTTTGATATACCAGAAGGTAGGCGAGCAACTCGTGGCAAATCAATCATGAACTTCTTGTCTATTTCACAAGATGAACATGTAACATCTATCCTTGCTATGCCAAAAGAAGTAAAGAAAGACGAACTTTCTCTTATGATGGTAACTAAAAATGGTATTGCGAAGAAAGTTTCTGCAGAGAATTTCCATGACGTACGAAGAAGTGGATTGATTGCTATTACTCTTAAAGGAGACGACACACTTATTACTGCTTCATTTGTAAAGAAAGGCGAGAACGCTTCTGTGGTAACTCGACTAGGTCAATCTATACGTTTTAAGGAATCAGATATACGAGAGATGGGAAGAAGTGCCGCTGGAGTAAGAGCAATAAAGCTAGGCAAGGGAGACGTAGTAATTGGCGCTGAAGTTGTACATTCAGAATACCAGAATCCTGAATTACTAGTACTAACTGCTTTCGGATATGGTAAAAAGACATCTCTTAAAGAATATAAAATACAAAACAGAGGTGGGTCTGGTATTAAGACAGCAAAAGTAACTGCAAAGACGGGTAATGTTATATCTATGGCTATTGTAGATAGTGTAAAAGATACAGAAGGTGAAATAGTAGCTGTATCACAGAAGGGACAAGTGATAAGGACAGGTATTAATGAAATTCCTTCACTTTCAAGGCAGACTCAGGGGGTTAGGGTTATGAAACTACGTACCGGCGACAAGGTTGCATCAATGATCTGCTTATAGAGAGAAATTTAAGAATTCTAAATCAGTAGTCAGACTACTGGTTTTAACTTGCTTCTCAAACTACATCTAAGTCTTGGAATTCTATTGGATTCTCAATATTTTAAAATTCATTTTTTGGCGGTTGAACCGCCAAAAAAGTCTCAAAAGATGATAGAAAATGACACGTTAAACCGCCAATTCGCGCAAATTGGCGGTTTAATTATTTATGTGTAGTCAAAACTAAGAGCGCTCCAAAAGCTTCAAATTATCCAAGGGCCGCCCTTGGATAGGTGTTTTATCCACGTATACAGCATAATTCGTACCTTCGCTGGAGTATAATAAACTAATGAAATTCTCTGATCCCGAGGCTAATATTAAGAAGTTTAAACTTGAGTCAGGTTCTTTGGTTGCTGATTTTGGTGCTGGCAGTGGAGAATATTCATTTGCATCGG
The DNA here is from genome assembly GCA_964625905.1 of uncultured Candidatus Saccharibacteria bacterium. GTDB lineage: Bacteria > Patescibacteriota > Minisyncoccia > Phycocordibacterales > JABMNX01 > JABMNX01. The sequence continues at coordinate 4,150 of CAZVBS010000033.1, forward strand.
CAAAAGCAGTAGGAAGGCGCGGTGTAGTATATGCTATTGATGTTCAACAAGAGCTTCTAAGTAGGATAAAGAATAACGCAAATAAAGAAGGATTAAATAACGTTGAAGTTATATGGGGAGACGTTGAGAAAGATGGTGGTAGTGGATTACTTAAAAGTTCTATCGATGCTGTAATAATCTCAAATATTTTTTTTTCAATAGAGGATAAAATAGGTTTTATAAAAGAAGTCTCTAGGGTATTAAAACCAAATGGTAAAGTATTGGTAGTTGACTGGAAAGATTCATTTGGCGGACTTGGTCCACAAAGTGAATCGATTATTCCACTAAGTACAGTGAAAGATATTTTCAAAGAGATCGGTTTTAGTTTATTATATGAAATACAAGCTGGTGCACATCATTACGGAGCGGTGTTTAAGAAATAAAAATAAATACTACATATAAAATAATATGAAAAATAAATTAAGTGTATTTAAGATAATAGTTACTGGAGGTTTTATATTCTTCATTGTTGTTGGTGTCATGCTTTTTGCTGGTGTCGGTGGGTTTGGAGGAGGAGATACTAGTGTGGGTAAAGTTGTTATATGGGGTACATACGATGACAAAATAATGGATTCTGTATTGAGAGAGATGTCATTTAACGACGATCGTTTTAGTGATGTTAAATATGTTGAAAAAGACGAACGTTTTTTTAATGATGAGTTAGTAGAAGCGCTTGCGTCAGTAAGTGGTCCTGATTTATTCTTCTTAAAACAAAACACTATTTTGCGACATCAAGGTAAAATATTTCCGATTCCATACGACACAATGTCACAGCGTGAGTTTAAAGATACTTTTATCCAAGAAGGAGAATTGTTTTTAAGTGGAGATGGTATTGTAGCTCTACCTTTCACTGTTGATCCAATGGTTTTGTATTGGAACAGGGACCACTATACTCAAGTTGGAATATCTCGTCCTCCACAATTCTGGGATGAAATTTTATTATTTGCTGTAAATGGTAAATTAACAACACGAGGAGATGATGGAGGAATTTTTAAAAGTGCATTCTCAATCGGAGAATATCAAAATATTGCACATGCAAAAGAATTACTTTCAATGTTGATGTTACAAGCTGGAGGGAGGTTAGTATTAGTAGAAGATGATGGATCTTTATCTTCAGGATTGGTGCGTAGATTAAGTAACGGACAAACTCCAACAGAAAACGCTCTTCGCTTTTATACAGATTTCGCAAACCCAACAAAATCTATATATACATGGAACCGCGCGTTACCAGAATCTAAGCAAGCTTTTGTTTCAGGTATTTTATCCAACTACATAGGCTTTGCAAGTGAGCTTTCGTCAATAAGACAAAAAAATGCAAATTTAAACTTTGACGTCGCTCTTGTTCCGCAAGTCCGAAGTAATAACAGTAGTATTACATTTGGAAACATGACAGGTTTAGCAATTCCAAAAACATCAGAAAATATTAGAGGAGCAATGCAGGTTGCTTTTGCTCTTACCTCTGACATAGTCTTGCAAGATATATCAACTAAGACAGGTTTATCTCCTGTATCTAGGACGTTGACGCCGACAGAATTCTGGTAGCGGACCAGGCTGTCGGGAAAAAGGGAAA
>CAZVBS010000034.1:0-5156 GCA_964625905.1 uncultured Candidatus Saccharibacteria bacterium
CTTATGTTCATTATTGAATATAACCGAATCTAATTGTTTTTTTATAATTTGTTTTGTTTTTTCTAAATACATAGAATGTTACTTTAATTTCAAAACTGAAAAACTAATATTACCTTGCCAAGATTCTGAGTCAGTAAGTTTTTCAAGACGTACTTCATTAATAATTATTCCTAGTGAAAATGTTTCTAGTAAAGATACTAAATGAATTATAGAGCTCCATTTACCGCGTGAGACAAACTTAACCTTTAAAAGATCAAAAGGAAGTTCTTTTGTTATTTCTTCATCAACACTAACAGAATTAACACTAATAGAAACCCCAGCTATTAATCCTAAGTTTTCAATATCTTCTAAGAAATCTACAACTTCATTATCAACTACAAAATATGTATCAATTTGTTCAATTTCTTTATCTAGATCAGCTAACAATGATTTGATTGAATGTAGTCGGCTATCTTTCTTTGCTTCTATATCAATTTGATTTTGAAGCACTGATATATGGTTATTTTTATTCTTAATAGTTATAAAAACATAACCATAACCACTTAAAAAGAGTGCCAATACAAACGTTATAATTATGACTTTTACTTGTGTCTTTGATAATTTCATACTTACTATTAAAAATTTATATTCAAAATTAAAGAGAATGGAATATCTGAATCTTTCGCTAAACTTGATACAGGAAAATCAACCATATTAAATGAGTTTTCTTTCTTTAATCTATCGGAGAATGAGATGAATGCTGCTCGAGATTCTGCAATCCCTGCAATTCTCATTTTACCTTTTTTTTCACTGCCTTTAGTATAGTAAAACACATCTACAGAAACATTATCGTCCATACTATCCATAATAGCTTGTAGTATTTTAATATTTGATACCTGTTTATCTACAATAACAAGCTCATTAATTTTTTGTTTTGCAATTAGTAAAGATTCAACAGACGCACCCTCTTCGCGTAACTCTATTGTTTTCTTTAATAATCCAAACTGTCGTACAATAGATTCTTCTTTCAAAGAAGATACAAAATATGATGGCAATAAAAATACCATACCTAACATAGAAGTAGCTATAAAAAACAATAGTATGACACTAAATAACCTAAACCTGTATTCATATTTAAAAAAATTTCTTTCTTTTTTTGGTAGTAGATTAGCCATAATTATGTTAAAGCAAGACCTATAACTGTTGCATACGATAATGACTTCTCATAACTCATTTCTGGTATAAAATCGTTATAAGAAAAAGCGTTTTGCCAGACTTGGGCTCTTTCAACAGGAATTTTAATATCTACCGACAAAGACTCTGGTAACATATACAGCGATGCATTACCTCCACATAAAATTATTTTATTTATTTTATCTTCTTTTTTTTGATTAGTATCTTTATTGTTCCAATATGTAAAGTGTCTATTTATCTCATTCTTAAGTGAAGAAACTGTAGTTGTTAGTGAATTGTAAAGTTCTTCATTTTCTTTTTTATTAATAAATCCTTTTTTATTTTTTATTTTTCGCGCTCCAATGTCGTCAACTTTAAAATGTTTCTTAATAACTTCTGTTAGGTCATTTCCTCCAACATCTATCGTTGCTGTGTAACTCACAATACCGTTTCTAATAATCGATATTCCACTTCTATCTCTACCAAAATCAACTATCATATACGTCTTTGAATCACTCCTAGCAATAACAGCATTTGCTATTGCTTGACCTTCTATAACAAATGATACTGGAGTAAGTCCTGATAATTCAAATACTTTTTGGTAATTAGCAATTACAGTTTTAGGAAAAACCGTAACACTAACATCTACACTGCCGTGACTTTCTTTAATAACATCATAATCAAATACAGATTCTTCGACCGAAATTGGAACATACTCCTCTAACTTAAACTCTACACTGTTTGAAGTCTGTTTTTTATCTTTAGAGTTTGAAACAGTTGTATCAAACAAATATGCTTTTTCTTCTGGTAAAGACACTCTAACAAATTTCATATTGTACTTTATACGCAAAGAAGTTAATATTTTGCTTAAAGCTTTTATATCTTCAATACCCCCTTGATTAACTATATTATTAGATATTCTTTGTTCCTCACAGAAAAATGGAATATTACTTTTCTGCGTATTTTTGAATCCTAAAATTTTTACGGAACTATCTGATATATCAACACCAGTAACTCTAATATCTAGAAATTTTGGTGGTGGAAAAGAGTTAGAAAAACTTTCACTGATTACTGATTTTAATCCTTGTTTTTTCATTATAAAGTATAGTAATACTTATAGTATACTCCCTGTTTACCCAAGAGGCGATAGACGATTGGTTTGCAAACTGCAGTGCAAAGCCAACCAGTTTGTCTAAGAGCGAAGCCTTAATAAAGAAAGGAGCTAAGCGACTATTCTGAATTAGTTCAAAGCTATTAGATACAAACAACAGTCCCTTATTAGTAATTACACAAATATTGCTACTATATAGTTTCTAGAAAAAAACTCCTTTGAGGATAAAAATTACAATAAGTATTAAAATACTTATTGTAATAGCAATTGAATAACGTGAAAGTAATACTGTTGCACGCTTACCAAACATACGAACTGTATAAGAAATTATAAAATAACGAAGTCCTCTACCAACAATAGAAGCCATCAGAAATATAAAAAAGTTAACCTTTAAAAATCCGGCCATAAGAACAAACACTTTGTACGGTATTGGAGTAAAGGCAGCTGTAAAAATAACAAGAAACGCATTGTTATTAAACAAAGTACGTACTACTTCCATTGGCCCCTCAAGATTATAAAGATGTATTATTTTAATACCAACAGTATCAAAGAAAAACACGGCCACAGCATAGCCGAACACAGCACCTAACACAGACGCTATTGTAGTAAGTGTTGCGTAATGAAACCATTGTCGCGAACCAGTTAATAAGATTGCTACAAGTAAAATATCGGGCGGAATAAACAAAAAAGATGACTCAGAAAACGACAAGAAAAAAAGCCATGCTTTTGCATACGCACCATGTGCCCTTTCTCTAAACCACTCTGTACTACGTGTTTGTAGTTTGATTATATTTTCTATCATATGTACACCTACATGTGTTACTTGTTCGTATTATCCTACACTACTCCCAGCAGATACATCTGATGTAGGCTCAAGAAATGAAAACTCTCCACTGTCAGATGACACTGCTAATATCATACCGTTACTCTCAAGACCACAAATAACACGTGGTTCGAGATTCACAACAAATGGAAACTTTCTTCCAACAAGAGCTTCTGCTTCAGTATATTCCGCTATACCAGATATAATCTGACGGTCTTCATCTTCACCAACATCTACCATAAGCTGTATGAGTTTATCAGTATTCTCGACACGCTCTGCGGATTTTACTTCACCAATCTTAACCTCAGTATTTTTAAACTCATTAAATGAAATCATTGCTACATTGTAACATCTCTCTTTATTCTTAGCGCATACATAGTTTGATGAAATTCGAGAAGCACAAAGCAAATGAAACGAGGGTGTATGAACATACAGCGTGAGAAAGTGCCCAAGCACTTTCGCAAGAGGTTGCCTACTATCTTTTGGAGAAAATAGTGGCAACCTGAACAGCTTCTGTAAGAAGTGACATTTACTGCTGTGTGACAAAGAAGTTCGCCGACTATGTATGTGCTAATGCTTATCGAGATATCGTTGTAATATCAAAGCTGCAGCCGCTGCATCTATCATGTGAGGGTTTACTTCACCACCCTTCACACCTTTATGTGCTTCTGTCGAAGTAAAAAACTCTGGCTCAAGATGCATAGGAAGATTAACTTTTCTTTCTAAGTGAGTCATAAATCTCTTAATGTCCTCCATTAAAAGATTCTCCTTACCTTCCGTGTTTAAAGACTGCCCAATAACAATCTCCTCGACTCCATTACTCTCTATTGTAGATTTTATTTCATCCAAAAGCGTATGAGAATTACGTAATATCGCTTTGGGGAATGCTAAAGAACCAGTATCATCAGAAATAGCGATACCTACCCTTTTTGTTCCATAATCAATACCTAAAATCTTCATAATTAAATCTAAAGATATCACGAAATATATAATTAACATATAAAGAACACTACTTAAAAAATATCTAATTTAATGGTAAGATACCTTACTGTACAAGGAGGAGTGCCCGGAATTGGTAACGGACCTGTCTTGAAAACAGGCGCGGGAAACCGCTTGTGGGTTCGAGTCCCACCTCCTCCGCAACGTATAAAAACAACCACGATTTAATGGGTTGTTTTTGTTTATATGTTATATAATTCTTATATGAACCAATTAGAATTATTTGCAAATGAAAACGTAGTTTTATTCTCGTTTATTTTCCTTATACTCATCGTCTGGGTTACTGTATTAAAAGGACTAGCTTTATGGAAGTCAGCACAACGTAAAGACAAATGGTGGTTTATTGCACTGCTTGTTATAAACACAGTGGGCTTTCTTGAGATTCTATATTTATTTGTATTCTCAAAAAAGAAAACCACTTCAGTAGACCAAGATACTACAAACAAAGAAACTGCTTAGTGATATCAATTAGAAACAGTACTTCTGCGCACTCACTCGTGATATTATAAATATACACTTACGATTTTTATGAACACAACTACAAATACAATTAGCTGGCAAGACTACGAATATGATCACAAAGAAAAGAGTAGCGACTGGTTTTGGGCTCTTGGTATAATCGCTCTTTCAAGTGCTGTGACAGCAATGATGTTTGAAAATGTCCTCTTTGCATTACTTATTATTATTGCAGCATTTACAGTTGCCTTATTTACATCAAAAAAACCTCATTTGATACACTTTGAAATAAACAAGCGTGGTGTCTCGATTGACACTACTCTATATATATATAAAACACTTGAAGCATTCTATGTAAATGAAGACGAACATGGACATCATTATCTTATACTCAAATCAGAGCGTCTGATAATGCCGTTTATCATTATTCCACTCAATGACTCAGTATCAACAGAGGACGTCAGAAACTTCTTATTAACAAAACTTAATGAAGAAGAGTTACACGAACCAAACTTCTATAAAGTACTGGAATTCTTCGGCTTTTAATATATACACTGTACAAAATAAACAGCCAGAGTACTCTGGCTGTTTATTAGCGACGTAGAGCGAGTGAAA
>CAZVBS010000035.1:0-4905 GCA_964625905.1 uncultured Candidatus Saccharibacteria bacterium
AAAAAGAACTGAAGGCAGCCTTAGCCTTTTTATAGAGACAGAACTTTTTGGTGAATATGCTAATTTAACAGGTGAGTTTAACCCCGTCGGTAATTATGGGCGGGATGGCGCTTTAGTAAATGCGCTAGATAATTTACAAGGACGAGATACTAATGATGCTATTTACGGCTATGGTGGAGATGACTTTTTAAGTGGTGTAAAAGGTGATGATTATTTAAATGGTGGTGACGGTGCAGATGTGCTTTTTGGAGGGTTAGGACAAGATACTTTGATTGGCGGTGCAGGAGATGATGTGATTAATGGTTCTTTAACGATGTTTGCCAATATTATCGATTATGACAGATGGAAAGACTTAGGGCTAAGTTTAACGCCACACAGTGCTGATGCGGTTACTTTAGGGGCTGGTTGGGGTTGGCTCTTAAGCGCAAATAATGCCGCAGAGGGGGTGCTTAGCGGTTTATATAGCGATAGAGCAATTTTGAACGGAGATGCTGTTTATTGGAATGCGAGTTCAGATGATTCTTATTTATATAACACGCCAGAAGTATTAAATACTGACGAGGGGAATTTGATTGATGGTGGTGCTGGTAATGATTATATTAGTGCTGGAACCAATAACGATACCGTTGATGGCGGTTTAGATAACGACCAAATAGCGGGCGAAGGGGGTGCAGATGTTATTTTGGGTGGCGCGGGAAATGACATCATTTCTGGTGATGCTTATTTGGATAGCCAAAACCGAGTAACGTTGGGGAAGGTTTTTAGTTTTGATGAGCACCAGAACGACATTATCGATGGCGGGTTAGGTGATGATTATATATATGGACAAGGTAAGGATGATTCCCTTTTTGGTAGCGCTGGCAAAGATGTCATTTATGGGGATGATATCAATGAAACGGTATTGCCAGGGGTCTATCATGGTAATGATTATATTGATGGTGGCGATGATGATGATATTTTATATGGTGGTGGGAAAGACGATATTATTCTAGGTGGGCAAGGCAATGATGTTCTTATAGGTGATGCACAAGAAGGCATGCTTGCTAAAGCGTTTTATGGAAACGATAGTCTGGATGGTGGCGATGGCAATGATAAGCTTTTTGGCCAGGACGGGAATGATGACCTTATTGGCGGGTTAGGCGCTGACAGCTTGTTTGGCGGTGACGGGAATGATAAGTCAAATGGTGGTGGCGGAGATGATAGCTTAAATGGCGGTAGTGGGAATGATGTGTTAGATGGTGGTAGCGGAAACGATACGCTTTTTGGCGGAGAAGACGCAGATACATTGTTAGGCGGTGCTGATGCAGATTACCTAGATGGTCAGTTGGGTAATGATTATTTGGATGGTGGTGGTGGAAATGATGCGCTATTAGGTGGAGAAGATGCAGATACATTGATAGGCGGCGCTGGTACAGACACCCTTGATGGTGGTAGCGGAAATGATTTTCTTAATGGTGGCGCGGGTGTTGATACTTTATATGGAGGCAGTGGAAATGACACATTAATAGGCAATGGTGATGGGGATGTCTTGACTGGCGCTAGTGGTGTAGATACATTTTATGTGGGTAATGGTGATGTTGTTGTTGATCCAGAAGAGGGTGAAATAATTAACCTTCTTGGGGGTCGTAGTGTCAGTGAAGCTGGAGCAGCCCTTAATGCTACACAAGGGCCAGATGCAGTTTCTATCAACTTTTCAGGCTCATCAATCAATGTGGAAAATGGCGTGCTTGCATTTGGTAATGCAATTTACAGCTTTAATGATGGCAGCACTATTACACATAGTGAATTGTTGGGTAACCATTTAGATGCGGTTGTAAACCGCAACTTTATAACAGCAATGGCTTTTGGCGGAAAGTTAGATGATCAACTGACAAATGTCGGCAGTAATGATGCTACATTATTTGGAGGGCTTGGTAATGACCAACTTATAGGTAATGTAGGTAACGATACGTTAAGAGGAGATGCGGGAAACGATAGTCTTGACGGTGGCGCTGGAGTGGATGATCTGCAAGGCGGGCAGGGAGATGACAATCTATTTGGTGGATTGGGTGATGACCTTCTTCAAGGGGGCGATGGTGCAGACACGTTATCTGGCGGTGGTGATAATGACACTGTAGTGGGCGGGAATGGAAATGATATTTTAAGTGGTAGTGACGGGTCAGACGAGTTGCTAGGTAGCGCAGGTAACGACAGCTTAGATGGCGGCAGTGGAGCAGATACATTGCAAGGTGGTTTAGGCGATGATGAGCTGCTAGGTGGTTTGGGTAATGATCTTCTTGAAGGTGGTGATGGTGCAGATACATTATCTGGCGGTAGTGATAATGACACACTGATCGGTAACGATGGAGATGATGTTTTAAGTGGTGATGCTGGAGCAGATGAATTGATAGGTGGTGTAGGTAACGATATTTATCAATTAAACTTAGGTGATGGTGAAGACCTTATTGTTGATGTTGATGGCATTAACGTGATTAGTTTTGGTGCTAATATCGCTTTGGCAGATTTGGAAGTAAGTCAGTATCAGGGCAATGATGGTAGTTATTATTTACGAGTGCGTTACGGTATTTTGGGTGATAGTGTTGTTATTAAAGATGGCTTAACAGGTAGTATTCAGCAATATCAATTTAATGATGGTTCAAGTGTTAGTCATGCGGATTTAATCGGCACATCAGATGTTGCATTTGAGATATTTGGTACAACCAGCTCAGATGTTTCATTGCATGGTTCAGATAATGATGATGTGGTTTACGCAGATGCTGGCGATGACTATGTCTATGGTGCTGATGGAAATGATGTCCTGCATGGTGAAAGTGGAAGCGATACTTTAGAAGGTGGTTTGGGTAATGACACCTTAGATGGTGGCTTAGGTGACGATACCTTGCTAGGAGAAGCAGGACAGGATAGCTATACGATGGCTTGGGGTATGGGTCAGGACACTGTGATTGAAACAGCCGATAACGAGCTTAATACCATTAGCCTAGATACAGGTGTTGCATTATCTGATTTGAGCTACAAACGTTCGGGCGATGATTTGCTTGTTCATTTTAAATCTCTTCAAGAAGGCTTGATTCTAAAAGATTTTTATACGGGCAATCAAAATTGGCAAATAGTTGATCAAGATTCTGCTGTGACAACGATATCAGAATTTATCACTAATACTGATAATGCCTCTGCATTAGATAAGGAGCTAGATGCGTATAAAGCGAGTGCAAAAGCACTGTACTACACTCATTTGAGCAATGATGGGTATAGACTTGATGGAAGTGGAATTTTTAGGAAAAGCGAAATAGACGCTAACGAAAGTAGAATCATTACCACTTTAAATTCTGCTGAATATAAAACACTAGATCAAACATCAAATGCAACAACGATTAATCGCATTTCAGATCCTGATGTCCAGACAAACACGTTAATTAGCAGCTCTACAACTGTGCTTAATAAGTTTGGTGTGGATGTTAGCCCGAATTCTTGGGGTAGCGGAGGTGGTACAGGTGCCAGCAGTGCAATATCTGGTACAGGCGCTACTTTTGTGCCTAATATAAATAATGGAAGGATAAAAATACCTGCAGGAGCAGCTTATTATAGCGTGCCAGCTTCTGGTGGCTCTCCCGCAGGGCTTTGGATTTATCCTAATAATTCTACAAGTAACCCAGCACCAGATGAAACGACTGCTTTTACAGAATATAGTTACGAACGAACAGTAACTTATACACTAGAAAATATCACCGCAGGTGATGCTGGTAATACTATTGTCGTCTCTTCAGGTTCGGCAGGTAGAGAAGGCAACCTTCTAAATCGATTGGCGCCGGTAATTGTTAATGCAGGTGATGGCGATGACGTGATTGATGCTAATGGCAGCCCATCCTATAGTGTTTATTCTTCTCCTTTAGAAAATGACTACGGTGCTTTAGGTGCGTATTTTGATGGTGGTGGTGGGAACGATGATATCTTGGGTTCATTATTGAGTGACGTGATTATCGGCGGTAATGGTAATGACACCCTTGACGGAGGTTATGGAGCAGACCGATACCTATTTCAGGCAAATGAGATAGGTATCGATACGATTAAAGACACTGCATACTTGGGTGCTTATAATAGTGATATTTTTAAGAGCGCTTATGATTTTTGGTATTACAGCGTGAATGGCGGTTATTCAGAATCTGCTATTTATAGTTTGCAAGATGCTCCTTACATTGATGCAACTGATTATGATGCTTTAGCAGCTCTTTATACAGCAGGCATTATCGAAAAAGATACGGTTGAGTTTGGTGAGGGCATTGAGCTTGCCAATTTAACGATAGAGAAAAATAGTTTTGAGCTGTCTATTTCTTGGGGTGAGAATAAAGGTGTAAAGGTACAGCTTGCTCAAAGTCTTGCAGATGATATTAATTATAATAGCGGGCAAGAAAGGGATCAAAGTGGACACTGGGGTCTTGGCGCTGGTATTGAGCAGTTCAAGTTTGCAGATGGCACTATACACACTATGCAACAAGTATTGGCATTAGCGACTGTGATAGATAACCCCTATATATATGGCACCTCTGGATATGATGAGTTAGATGGCTCAGGCGGTGATTTTATTATGGTTGGTGGAGATGGTGGTGATTACTATATTGTAGATTCTGTAGGCGATGTCATTATAGAAAATCCTGATGAGGGTTATGATGAAATTGAATCAAGTGTTACTTATACACTTAGTGATAATGTTGAAGGACTATCTCTAACAGGTTTGGGTAACATTGATGCTACTGGCAATGATTTAGATAATTATATAGAAGGTAATGAAGGCGACAATGTTCTCAACGGCGGTGCAGGCGATGATTATATTTCTGCAGAACAAGGCGGCAATAACGTTCTAAATGGTGGTGATGGTGATGATGATTTAGAAGGTGGAGACGGTAATAA
>CAZVBS010000036.1:0-4895 GCA_964625905.1 uncultured Candidatus Saccharibacteria bacterium
GGGCTCTACGCTCGTTACGATAGGTTTCTTAAATACGCCCCTACCTTCAAGTTCTTTTATTGTTTCCTCAGCAATTTTTTTCTCCTCATCATTTTGATAATAGATTGCGGAAGCATACTGATAGCCACGATCATAGAAAGACCCTCCGGCATCTGTTGGATCGGTATACTTTAACAAATAAAGCACGAGCTCACGATATGTAGTCTTGCTCGGATCATAAATCACTTTAACAACTTCACGGTGACCAGTTCCTCCACTTGAGACCTGTTTGTAGCTTGGATTGTCGATATTTCCTCCCATATAACCTGATATAGCGTCTTTGACATCTGGTAATTTTTCATAATCACTCTCTATGCACCAAAAGCATCCTCCGGCAAAATATGCGTTTCTTTCTCCTTCGGCTACAATTATTGTGTCAGGTAAACTTGGAGCAGTTTTGCCCATGTACCACTGGTACACCCACACACTTGCAAGTACACAAGCTATACCGATAAAAATTTTAATCATGTTGTTTGTTATTTTACCATGACTCTTTATAATATATACATGAAACTAAAAGAACTTTTTAAAGTAACTGGACTGCCGGTGGCAGTGGCTTCGTTGTGTTGCCTCAGCCCCTTGGTGCTTGTATCTTTTGGTCTCGCTACTGTAAGCTTTGCAAGCTCTCTTTCCGATATACTATATGGACAGTATAAATGGGTTTTCCGTACTGTTGGACTTACACTTCTTTTAATTAGTATCGTCATCTACTTTCGAAAACAAAAAGGTATATGCTCTATTGATGAGGCGAAGAAACGTCGTCAGGAAATTATTAATACTACATTGTTATTCTTGATTATAGGAGTTGTTGGGTACATCTTCTTTCTATACGTTATTGTGCATTATGCTGGAGTATTTTTTGGAATATGGGCGAATTACTAATATAAAAAGTGGCTTACAAACAAGGTTATTTAAAAACCTTAACCCATAAACCAAAGTTGTTGAATATTTTTTTATATCGACCTATTTTAGTGCGGTGTATTGAATATGCCAACCCTTTTGTGCCAAGTAACTTCCCTATCTCTCCTGAAAGCGTACGCATGTATGTGCCTGATGATGCAATGCATGTAAATTGTACTATCTGAAACTCTGTTTCTTTAGTGTCTTCAAAAAGTTTATTCCACCTCTCTCTTATTTCTTCACGCCTGAAATCTCTACCGAGCGCTTTTGACTCCTCTGTAACTTTAGGTATTGAGTTAATCTTTTCAAAGATTTTCTCTTTTACTTCTGCTTTATGTAGTGTATAGGATTTATTTAAGTGTAGACTGTGAATTGTGGATGTTTTATATGGTATCTCTATTTCATCAATACGCCCCTCGACACTCCACACATGAAGCGGTTTACCATGAACTGTCTTTGATGAATACTTTGGAAAAGGGAAACTCTGTTCACCTTCTAGCTTACTAGCTACTTCTTGAAGCTCTTTATCAGTAAACATCTTGGTTTTATAATCTGTACTGGAAAGACCCAGAACGTCACCCGTGTCACTCTTAAACCCAAGAAGCACTTCAAACACATATTCTTTATCAAGTTTAAGGTATTTATCTTGTTTTTTACATTCATCGCCAATTAGCACTAGAAGTTTACCACTTGCCATTGGGTCTAGGCGTCCTGCATAAGCTAGCTTTTTATCTGCAACACTTGGATTATTTGTCTTAAATATCTCTAGAGATATGAGAGGTGTCTCACCTACTTTTTTATTTAATAGTATATATTTCTTCATATAGCCTACATATTATACCCTGAATAACTAAACGGCTTCGTAGTGAGATTTTTATACTCAAACAAAAAAGCACTGCTTAATGTAGTGCTTTTTTGTACTAAACAAGAAACCGTGGATTATTATGTGGTTAGAAGAGAACCGATTGATATATTCCTTTCTCTACTTGATTCAATACGGCGGTATTTAACCATTAGTGCTTGATGCCTTTGTGCGTCCTTGAAGTAAGATCTGCCTCTAAGAATCTTTCTGTCTATACGCTTGTTTAAACGATGTATCTCCTTCTCCATTATTGTTTTTAATGTAATTCGTGACATGATTCGTATGTGTTTAATATTGTAATCTTATATCTGATAATAAAACCCTCATAACTTTTACGACTATTGAATTTCTATGACGTAGCCCTTTCATGCGAGCTGTTTTTGTTTGTAAATCGTTGAACATATTTTTTTAGTTATTTATGTTTATTAATGTACTTAACTTGTTTTAAGTATATTTTCTTTGTCAATTTTGTCAACTTTTCTAGGTTTCTAGAACTGTGGATAAGTTGTTGACTTAGTGCATGACAACACGTAATATAAGGATATTAGACATTCTAATAATTTCCTGTCATATTTTTTATTAATTAAAAAAACGAGAACTTGTGTAATCGGATGCAGTTCGAGGCGCAAGTGGAAAATGGAAAGAGGCATATATCACATTATGACGACTGACATTTTCCACGTAGCAACGAAAAAATGTACCGATTACACACGTTCTAAAATTATATGCATAAAATACAATTGAACATCCTAGAACTTTCAAAAACAAACAACCTCGGTCAAATGACATTACGTGAAATTGGTAAACATATTGGTGAAAAGTTTCCACAAAAAATAAAACACCATCTTACTCAACTTGAGAAAAAAGGATTTTTAAAAATTGCAAAACTTACAGGTACTATCAAACGTACAGAACCTGGTAAAATAGCTGAGACTTCCCTTCTATCTATACCCATACTTGGTACTGCAGACTGTGGTCCTGCTACCTTCTACGCGGACACTAATTTTGAAGGATATTTAAAAATTTCTTCTGCGCTATTAAAGAAAAAGAAAGACGTCTATGCAATTAAAGCAAGTGGTCTTTCTATGAACCGTACAGACATAGATGGTAAAAATATTGAAGATGGTGATTATATTATTGTTGAAAGTACAAACAAGAAGCCTGAAAATGGAGATGTTATTGTGTCTGTATTTGATGGTGTTGCTAATATTAAAAAGTTTCACTTCGACCATGAAAATAATCGAGTAGTTCTTGTCTCTGAATCCTCAAAAGAATTTCCTCCTATATTTATTCACGAAGACGATGACTTTAATGTCACTGGTCTTGTTACTCAAGTGATTAAAAAGCCCTGTTTTAATTAATTTGTTTAGTTAATTTGTTAAATTAAATCTACTTATTGTGTTGCAGTGCGTCTATTGGATTCATACGTGCTGCTTTACGTGCTGGATATAATCCAAACAGAACACCAAACACTACTGAGAATAGAAATGCTGTTACAAATGCCTCAATCGGTACAATAAAATCCCAAGCAAATCCAACTGACTCCGCACCAACAGATATTCCAAATGCTACGAGTACGCCAATTAGTACTCCTACAACACCTCCTGCTAGGGTTATGAAGACTGACTCTATGAGAAGCTGTGTCATGATGTCTCTATATGTTGCACCAACTGCTTTTCTTAAGCCTATTTCTGGAGTGCGTTCATTCACAATTACATACATAACATTCATGACTCCTACCCCTCCAACTACAAGTGATATTGCAACAATCGCGAGTAACAATAATGTTAGTGAAAAATATACGCTATCGAAAACTTCAAGTGCTTCTATCATTGATACTATACGGAAATCGTCCTGCCCAGTGTCAAAAATACTTTCTCTTACTTCTTCGGGTGGATCTATATCATGATTCTCTCTCAAGATTATACGCATCTCTTCCATGGTTGAATCTACTTTCTCCATGTCTTTTATCTTCACCATAAAACTAAGCAAATGGTTGATTCCCATTACCCTTTTTTGTAGTGTCTGAACAGGAACGTAGACCATCTTGTCAAAATTCATTGTCATAACACTTCCTCGTTCTTCCATAACACCAATGATACGGAATCGTGTATTACGTACTTTTATAGTTTTCCCTAATGGGTCGCTATCTCCAAACAACTGCTCTTTTATCTCTGACCCAAGTACTGCAACCTGTGACAGTGAACGATCTTCTGCATCTGAAAAAAACCTTCCGCTTGTTACACTTGTTTGATCTATATCTATAAACGAGGCGCTTGAAGCCCATAATGTAACACTCTCTACTTCAGAACGATAAGAAACGGATTCTTGTGTTATAAAGAGACCATATCCTGCCTCAATATTTGGTAGCCCAAGAACGTCTTCAAGGTCATCTATCTTCATTGTTGTCACTTGAGCTCCTAGAAGTAAACTAGCTGCACTTTGTTTTTCTCCAGCAAAGCCTCCTTTGCTCGACGGAACCTTAACTTCTGTCTGTACTACATCTACTCCAAAAGATTCAACTTGATCATTTAACAGACCTCTAATACCCTCTCCCGCAGCAAAAACTACTATTATACTTATGATGCCAATCATTACACCTAAAACAGCAAGAGATGAACGAACTCTGTTCGCTTTAAATGATGTAAATGCTGACTCTATTGATGTAATAATTATGTCCATATTTTTTATTCGTACCTAAGAGCCTCTATTGGCTCAAGTTTGCTTGCCTTATGAGCTGGATAGAATCCGAAAAACAGACCTATACTTACCGATACAAAAAGTGCTAGAAATATTGATTCTATTGAGATAATAAATGTCCAATCAAACCCAAACAACTGAATCACAACTGAGATAACAAAAGAAGATACTATTCCAAGTACGAGTCCAATAAAACCACCTATTCCTGTGACTATAACAGCCTCAAATAAGAACTGCTCCAATATGTCTGTGTTGTTTGCACCTATAGCTTTCCTTAAACCAATCTCTCTTGTGCGCTCGGTCACTGAAATAAGCATAATGTTCATGATACCAATTCCATCAACTACAAGTGAAAGTGTCGCCATCGCTGTTAGAAAATACCGCACACTGTCTG
>CAZVBS010000037.1:0-4293 GCA_964625905.1 uncultured Candidatus Saccharibacteria bacterium
ATGTTTTCAAGAAGTGTTGACTTACCCATGCCTGTCTTACCGATAATATACATATGCTTTGCTCTGTCGATGGATTTAATACCGAAAGCTTGTTCTTTGCCACGAGCATCGGTTGCTGCTATGTAAGTTATTTTATCTGGGTTCATTATGTTTAGTATACCGTATCTGTGATTTAGGTTATAGATAGCAGGTGTTAGGAATTAATAAAATGGTTTATAAGATATGTTACACATATTACTGAACTAACTTTAATTTGGCGGTCCGACCGCCAAATTAAGTGTGAGTGTGGTTAAAATAAAAAAAGTGCACAGCTGTTGCTGCGCACTTTCTTTTAAAACCTCCACCTGTTGAAATGAAAAGGAGAGAGAGCTATAACCCCACTACTTGAGCTTTTGACACAAGTTGTGACTCTCAGGAAGAAAGGTTAATCACCATCCTTTCAATATGAAAAATATTAAAACAAGTATGTCTCATTTTTTCCTCCTTCTTCATTTTTGACAAAAACCTATTCTAGAATACACCTAATGACTATTCTTTTTCAAGTGCATCCAGTGTATACCTGTTTGATGGGCTCCACAGCATCCAGCTTGTAAGCCCTGCATCATATGTAGCTTGTATTTGTGCCCTGACTTCTACTGGTCCGTAATCGCCTCCATAATCGAAATCTTGTAACCATGGGCGCAGTTTAAGTGGAGATGAACTTGCGTTTAACATCTTTTCTACTCCCTTTCTCATGGAATAATTAACCACTTCATAAATGTGGTTATTTGGATTTTCAAAACCTAGAAATCCTTTTGGATAGTGTGATGGATATACCATTGGTGCTATGTAATCGAAATATGGTTCTGCGTATTCTAACACTTGCCCTATATTTAAATCATCACCATTTGTCGTTGTCATGCCAAATAGGTCTGCTGAAAGTATTGCACCAGTATCTTTAAGATTGTCGTGCAGATATGCGAAAAAATTTCTTACTACTTTTGCTTTACCAAAGTCTGGATCTGCAAGTATTTTTTCTTCACTGAATGGATAATATATATCTTGCATGTTCCCATCAGACGGGAACCTTATGTAGTCAAAGTTAAGCTCGTCGAAACCAATTGCATATGACTCTTTACTAACCGCTACTATATACTCCCAGAAATCTTCTGCTCCAGCATCTATAAAAGAAAGTCCTTTATAGTCTTTCCATACTGTTGTTTTGGAGCTGAATAATTTTATTGCTAGGTCTGGTCGAAGCGATGTATAGAATGGATCTTGAAAAACTGTAATACGACCAATAACATAAATACCTTTCTTGTGTAAGGATTCTATAAATTCACGTATGTCTATTGATCTACATCCACCTCCTCCATTTTCTTTTAGTAATTCTTTATTACTTCTAAATACTAATGAACCTGTATAGTCTTTAATATCTATTATTATGGAATTTATTTCTGTCTCATCTGCTATTTTAACTAGGTCTTTTCTAAATGATGGTGTGCCTGCAACGCACTGTGTCATGTAAATTGCTTTAACTGCTTCTGGTGTCTTTATATGTGTTGCTATAAATACTTCTTCCTCTTCCACGTCGATTTGGGAGATTCCAATTGGTGTATTTACTAAACCAGAGTTAGTACTATTTTTAGTATTTTGTTGTATTGGATTTTCTGTTGAATAAGAAAGTGATAATACTTCTGGTAAGATAAAATATGCGCCTATTAAAAACCAAACCACTAAAGCGCTTGCTAGATATTTTAATTTCTTTCTTCTAGAATCTTGTTTTAGATCTATCGTCTTGTCTACTTTTTTTATATCTATCGTTTTGCCTACTCTACTAGACCTTGGCTTTAGATTAAGCATCTTCTTTTTGTTCTGTTTCTACATCTATGGATGAAACTTTTATTTCTTTTTGTTTTATTTCTTCTTTTTGTTCTGTAATTACTTTATTTAAATTGCTTTTGTTTTGAAGTGCGCCGTTTTGTTTGTAGCTATTTGTTTGTCTCTCTTCTGTTAGATGCATGCACAGTGCACCTGTCGTTATATCTCTTCGTATTAATAGAGTGATTATAATTATGATTATACCTAGCACGCCAAAGATAATAGTCTTCCATGAAGACGGTATTCCTAGTATTGATACTAATGTAACAAGACCTCCAAGTAGTAATAGTAGTGAATTTTTTGACATTTTTTTGAATTATTTACTCATATAGTAACCTTTATGAGTAAAAAAGTGAAATATTAGTTGTTTGCTGTGTGATTTGTTCTATTTTGGTGATACGACGACGACGAATTCTCCCCTCTGTTTATCTTCATTATTATTGAAATAATCTAGTACTTCTTGTGGTGATCCTGACACAGATTCTTCATACATTTTTGTTAATTCACGAGCTACCACTACGCTCCTTGTGTCTTCTAGGATTTCTATAAGTTTTTTTAGTGTTTTCATGATGCGATGCGGGGACTCGTAGAATACTGACGTTCGTTTTGATTCGGCTATCTCTTTAAACAAAGTTTCGCGCCCCTTCTTATGTGGAAGGAACCCTAGAAACAAAAAATCTGATGATGGTAGTCCTGATATGGATAATGCTGATATAACAGCGCTTGGTCCTGGTATTACTATTATTTCTGTATCTGGCGACTCTTCTTTGATTCTCGAAACAAGGAAAGAGCCTGGGTCTGAAATAGTAGGAGTGCCTGCATCAGAAACAAGAGCAAGCTCATAATCTTCTTTTAATAATTCTAATATCTTCTCTATTTTTGCTTCGCCACTTTTGGCGTGATATGAAAGTTTTGGGGTCTCGATGTTGTAATGAGATAGCAACTTCTGTGTCACCCGCGTGTCTTCGCATAGAATAATATGAACGCTCTCTAATACCGAAAGTGCTCTGGATGTAATATCTTTGAGATTTCCTATTGGCGTCCCTACTACATATAGCTTTGACATGATTTTTTTAGTGTAGCATAAAAAGAAAAAAGCCTCTGTTTGCTTCGCAAACGGGGGCTTTATCAGTATTTAGCTCTTTATAGGAGAATAATATACTCCCCTGCCAGTTGTGCCATGTTGTGTTAGGAATCCTTCGTTTTCTAGATTGTTTAAGTATATGTTTGCTGTGGTGTCAGAAATACAAAATAGGTCTTCTATGTTGTCATTTGTATTTTACCTTCGCGCTTTGCATGCTCCATGATGCGTGCTTTTCGTCTTTCTATACGTTCTTGTTGAGACCTTCTTCCTTTTTTGCCCATCTCTCTTGCGACACTAGAATCAGCAAAGCGTGGAGCACTCTGCTAATTTTTTTCTTTCCAAGGAAAAAACCAACAACAAAAGCGACAACAACGACAAGTGTATATAGTAAAAATGAAATCATGTGTTTATACTATCATAATAATAAATATATACTTTTGAGTCTTAATAAAATTTTAATGTGGGGACTGGGGGTGATATTGGGGGACGTCCACCGCTATTTGACTTATGTTGACTCGAAAGCTTGAATGGTATAATATTCAGGCAGATTTGAACCGAACAAGAGGATGACATTATGCCGACTCTGGAAATCATTGAAAAGTTTGAGGCGAAAACTCTCGAAGAACTCAAAAGACGTGGCTTCCCAAGCGACCCAAATCGTCTCATTGGGAAAAATGTCTTTGTAAAAATCATCAACAGTGACCTTGGTGGTTTCTTGTCTACAATAACTGGCTTGAGCAGAGCTCGTCTAGGGTTCTTGATACATGTGAGTCAATATTCAGTCATGGGCGCTGGGCGTGTGGAATTTGTAGTGTATATTCCCACTACAGGTTGGCAACTCGCAACGATAGAACGTAAAAACAATAAGCGAAATTGGCACGAATGTATAATCTCGCCAAACTGGCCGTCCTTAAAGACGCCCGACCTGGTCCATTGCTAAATATGCAATTAGTCCGAATGAGTTTATTTAATTCATTCGGACTAATTTTTTTAACACAACTCAACTTCCCTATTTCTCATTGAATTGAATGGGTTAGGAAAATATGGACGTCGGACGTCGATATTTAGCCAAATCGGAAAAAGTAGGTCGAGATTGGGAAATGCACATTCTTTCAACGTCTTCACCTTCCCTGAGTCTTGATAGGTCGAGACTCCAAACAAAAGCGCCGCCTCAGCAACGATGACCGGGGCGGTTTTTTCTTTTTATATATACACAAAATATGGACATCGGATGTCCATATTTCCCTACTTGGAGGTTCAACCTCCAAGTGAATGTTGAATGTACCTTACGAAACCGTAAAAGAATCAAGACCTTTGCAACACTTCTAATGGAGTCTTGTAATTAATAC
>CAZVBS010000038.1:0-3830 GCA_964625905.1 uncultured Candidatus Saccharibacteria bacterium
CCAGTAGTACTTACTGTACCAGAAGGAATTACGGTTACTGTTGAGAAAAACAATATTTCAATATCAGGGTCTGATAAGCAAGTAGTTGGACAATTTACCGCAGAGATTCGAGATGTAAAGAAACCAGAGCCTTATAAAGGAAAAGGTATACGATATGAAGATGAGGTTGTACGTCGAAAACAAGGTAAGAAAACAGTAGGATAGGTAGACAATACAACTAAAATAAAAAACATGTTAAGTAATATCAAAAAAATAAGACGAGAAAGACGACACAATCGCGTACGTACGAAGATTTCTGGGACAGAATCTGTTCCACGATTATCTGTGTTCAAGTCTAATACACGGATTACTGCACAAGTTATTAATGATGAAAAAGGTGAAACTATCACAGCCTCTACTACTGCAGATTTTAAAAAAGGAACTCTAAAAGATAAGGCGATAGAAGTAGGTAAAAAGATTGCACAAGATATAAAAGATAAAAAAATAGAAAAGGTTGTGTTTGATAGAGGAGGATTCCTTTACACTGGAAACATTAAAGCACTTGCTGAAAGTGCAAGAGCAGGAGGACTAAAGTTCTAATATAATTTTTTAATACATATGACAGAAGAAACAACACAAAAGAAAATAACTGTATCAAAAGATAAAGTTACATCAACAACATCTGAAAACACAGATAAGTCTTCATCTAGTACTCCTGCAAAAAACACTGGGTTCAAGAAAAATACTCGTAGAATAGTGCGTCGCCAGGACAGAGCTCGTTCAGAGTTTGCACAGAAGATAATAAGTATTCGTCGAGTTACTCGAGTTATGGCAGGTGGACGACGTTTTGGTTTCTCAGTAGCAATGGTACTCGGAGATCAAAAAGGTCGCGTTGGTATAGGTACTGGTAAAGCAACAGACACTGCTCTTGCAATTGAAAAAGCTATTCGTCAGGCAAAGAAAAATATGGTTAAGATAAATACCACAAAAGAGATGAGTATTGCCCATGATGTAAATATGAAATACGGAGCGTCTGTTATTCAGATACTACCAGCCAAAGGACGTGGTCTTGTTGCAGGTAGTTCAGTTAGAACAGTTCTTGAGTTAGCCGGAATCAAAGATGTAACAGCAAAGATATTTTCACGAAGTAAGAATAAGCTTAACAATGCACAGGCTACAATTAAAGCTCTTGGACAATTGAAGGTTTAGTATAAAAAATATGCAATTAAACGAATTAAAACAAAAGACAAAACGAATAACAAAAAAGCGAATTGGTCGTGGAGGACTTCGAGGTAAAACATCTGGACGTGGACATAAAGGTCAGAAAGCACGTGCAGGACACTCACTTCGCCCAGAATGGCGAGATATAATCAAGAAGCTTCCAAAACTTCGTGGTCATGGTAAAAACAGGGCACGAACAATTAACAGTTCTGTTATAAAACCTACACCAGTAAATCTAGCTATCTTAGAAGCTACATTTTCAGATGGAGAAATAGTCACACCAAGTATATTGTTTGAGAAGAACATAGTCTCTCGTGTTGGTGGTAAAATACCTAAAGTAAAGATTCTTGGATTAGGAACTATTTCTAAAAAAGTTTCAATTGAAGAGTGTCTTGTTTCAAAGACTGCGAAAGAAACAATTGAAAAAGTTGGTGGAAGTATAAAATAAATAAAAGATTATGTTAGCTTCATTTTTAAATAAAGCAAGATTAGTTATAAAAGACAGTACTCTACGTAAGAGATTATTGTTTGTGATTTTTGCACTTTTAATATTCCGTGCACTTGCAGCTATCCCTATTCCAGGAATTGATATTCTTCAACTTGAAAACTTTTTTGCAAATAATCAATTTCTAGGATTGCTTAACATCTTCTCTGGAGGAGGTTTGGCAAATCTCTCTATTGTTATGCTTGGAGTAGGTCCATATATTACAGCCTCTATTATCATGCAACTGCTTACTATTATGTCACCTAAACTTAAGGCGATGTATCAAGAAGATGGAGAGGCTGGACGGAAAAAGTTCTCACAATACTCTAGGCTTTTAACGATACCTCTTGCTTTTGTACAAGGATTTAGTTTCTATGTACTACTACAACGACAGGGAATAATTATTGATGCTGATATTATTAGTACAATAACCAACGTAATTGTTATTGCAGCAGGATCTATTTTATTAATGTGGATCGGTGAGTTAATTTCAGAGTTCGGTATAGGTAACGGAGTTTCACTTATTATATTTGCTGGTATTGTGGCAAGTCTCCCAACAACGATAAGTCAATTAATGTTCTCATTCGATGTTGCACAGTTACCACTTTACATAGGATTTATACTTGTAGGAATTTTAATAACAGCAGGTGTAGTAGTAGTTACTGAGGCAGAACGACCGATACCAATAACATACGCGCGTCGCGTGCGAGGCGCAAAGGTGTATGGAGGTATCTCAACATACTTACCTATTAGAGTTAATCAAGCTGGGGTTATTCCGATTATTTTTGCGCTCTCTATACTACTTTTTCCACAAATGATATTTACATTTCTAGCTAACCTTAATATTGCAGTAGTGAGTTCTGTATCTTCTGCGATAGTAACAGGCCTTTCAAATCAGTTAATCTACGCAATACTCTACTTCTTGTTAGTATTTATGTTTACATATTTTTATACAGCAGTTACATTTGATCCAGACACAATCTCTAAAAATCTTCAAAAAAGTGGAGCGTTTATTCCAGGGGTTCGTCCAGGTAACATGACTTCAGCGTATATAGCTAAAATATTGACACGTTTAACGTTAGTAGGAGCTTTGTTCTTAGGTGCTATTGCAGTTCTTCCTTTAGGTATGCAGGCAATAACAGGCATAACGGCACTTGCTATTGGAGGTACAGCGCTTTTGATTGCAGTGTCTGTAGTTCTAGACCTGGTTAAGAAAATCGACGCACAAATCGCCATGCGTGAGTATTAAAACTCCTAAAATTAAAGTAGGACATTGTCGACTGCGAAAAATTATTTCTCGTCATATGTATATATGACGAGAAATAATTTTTCTTGCCTTCTCGTCCTACGTCAATTTCATGAGTTTTATGTGCTGACCTAATTCCATGAGTCTTATAAAAAGATAAGGTATACTAAATATTATGTTAAATACATTTGCCATTACAGGACGCCCAGGCTCGGGGAAAACCGCACAAGCTAGATTGCTTTCTGAAAAGACAGGATACAAATTATTTTCCCCTGGCGAGCGGTATCGTAAAATTGCTACACAGGAAAGTGTTTTTGGTAAAAAAATAAAAGAAATAATAGATAGTGGTCATCTTGGTCCGTACTGGCTTTCAGTATATTTGTTTAAAGAAGCGATTTTAAATATAGATGATACAGAGGGGATTATTTTTGAAGGAATAGGAAGAAAAGAAGAAGAAGCAAAAATATTTAATGAGGTTATGGAGTGGCTGGGACGCGACTATAAAGTATTGGGTGTTGAAGTAGACGAAGAAGAAATAACTAAACGACTTACACTTCGTCGTGATAAAGAATCCAGAGAAGACGATGACCCAGAAGACATTCCAGTGCGTATTAAGGAGTATGACGCGTACACTTTACCTGCAATAGATTTCTTCAAATCAGTTGATAAATACATGAAAATAAATGGAGAGCAAAGTATTGAGGATGTACATCAAGAAATATTAAAGAGTCTGACACTATAATAGAAATATAATACGATAAAAATATGTTAGCACACGAGGAAGATAAAGAAGCATTGCGTATAGGAGGAGAGCACTTAGGAACAATTCTTAAAACGCTTGCGGGTTTGGTAAGGATTGGAGTTTCAGTTGCATCATTAGACGAAAAAGCAAAAGAAATG
>CAZVBS010000039.1:0-3745 GCA_964625905.1 uncultured Candidatus Saccharibacteria bacterium
ATGTGAATGCAAACATTGCGCCGAAGATCATTGCAACAACAATAAGTGCTGTTACTATTTTTCTTGTTTGTAATGTGTTTATCATATTTAGATTTAAATTTCCTATAAAAGATTCTTCTTTAGTTTTTATAAACAAAGATTATGAATCTGCGTATTAGCAATACTGGTTCAAAAATATTCAAAACTACTAAAGTAAAACTTTAATCTTGAATATTTTCTTACTCTAAAAATATTACTAATAAACTTTTTTGTGTGTCTATGTGTCTTCACAGACACACAAACCTGATATAGGTACAGAATAATTTTGTTCGACCAAAATATACTTCTGTCCTTTATGTGTCCAACCAAATGCTCTGTTAGCGACCAAGCATTACAAGGTTGTTCACGTCCGATATTTTCCTTCACTAATTTATCGCTACCCAATTATCGACAAGGTAACGAGTTTAGCAGGTAAGTATTTGAGACTGAGTTTCGAGGATAACTTCCGTTTATGTATAAAGTAATTCAGTAAAGATATTGCACAAAAACAACATAAAGAATGTGTTTATGAACAACTCTAAGTTTCTTATTATATTGTCAACGATCTGTCATTCCCCGTTATGCCGCCGATAGTAAATCATTCGCCCAATCACATCTCGTTTAAGTTACGAGATTGCGTTAGAGTAAATTATATCTTTCTATAATGAGCAATCAAAACGGTATATGTGGATAAAGGTACATGACCTTTATAAGGATATAGTTTATTAGATATATTAGTGTCAAAAAAGACGTTATATATCCTATACTTTTGCCCCTTATGTACAACGAACAAAACCCCGTAATTACCCTTAATTTGGGTACACAGGGAAAGTGC
Source organism: uncultured Candidatus Saccharibacteria bacterium (assembly GCA_964625905.1). Classification (GTDB taxonomy): domain Bacteria; phylum Patescibacteriota; class Minisyncoccia; order Phycocordibacterales; family JABMNX01; genus JABMNX01. The sequence continues at coordinate 854 of CAZVBS010000039.1, forward strand.
TTTTATGCACTAATTAACAGTTGTTCGCTAACATCCATTGGGACATATATTACTGTTTTGAGTATAAAAAGTCAATAGATACATAGACGAAGAGTGAAATACAGAATATTAAGCGGTTTACCATAGTTGAATTACGTATATTCTTAAGTTATAAACATATAAAACTGTAAGTTAAATCGCCAATTTGCTCGGCAAATTGGCGATTTAACTACTTTTAAGCCATGTTTTATAGGTGATTTTCCTGCTTTCTGCCCCTATGTTAGTGAGTATGTACTCCATCTTCTCTCCCCTTCTTTTTTAAGGACATTTTCGTTTATAAGAGTTATAAGTTCTCGTTGGATAGTCTTCTCACTACAATCTGTAATCACAACAGATATGTCTTTTACACTTACGTTCTTTTTGTCTTTTACAAGTTTAAGTATTGTAGCGCTACGCTCATTATGTTTCCTGGCTGTGGACGCAGGAGTCGAAACAGATCTGCCACCTCGCACACCTTTATTTATGTCTTTGATATTAAAAGATGTCCTTTTTATGTCTTTTATACTTGATGTGTCCTTGATATCTCCTGTATTAAAATGTTCATCATTAAACATAACCTTTTCAGATGTTTCAGTATCAGTAGCATCACGTAAGAATATAATAAGATCACTTAGCTCACTTTTAAGTACCATTAGATTCATATCTGATACAAACCCAGAAACATGGAGAACATCAAGTAATGATATTACCTCGTATATAGAAGCAATTACATTACCAACTTTATTAGGTCCAGTTGATTTAAATCCAGAGCGAAGCTGAAGTATGTCCGATAAGATAAGAATGGCTTTGTCTCTTACAATATTTCTTGCAGACTCTTTCTCAGGGACAGAGTTCGTAACAAGGTATAAAGCAATCAATATTTTTTCTGTCTTTTTGTATGCATGAGCGCATGCATAATTATCTCCAAATGGACCATGTGTATCAATATCAAACCCAAGTCCAACCTCTCCGTATGAGTAGCTCAGTGATTGTATTTGTTTATCTTTTTTGTTAACCATCATAAGGACATTATTTATGTCTCATATACATGTCTTAGACACGTCTCTTATCTTGTCTTTAATATGTCTTTTACTTATCAAAGACATCTTTCATATATGTCCATTATATATAGGACAAAAAAAAGTTCAAGTAACATAACCTATTAAGAAACACTTTCTCTTGGTAGTCCAACTACCAAGAGGAGCTTTTAGGAAAACAAGCAGCTACCCATCCAAGGGCGGCCCTTGGACTACTGAAAACTGTGGGAAAGCCCCTAATTGCGGAGCAGTTAGGGGCTTTCCCACAGTTTTGTACTGATTAATTGTGTTATTATTGAGCAATCATATGGCAAAAAAAAAGAAAAAAGGAAACAAAAAAAAACTAATAATTAACAACATATTCAAAGACCTTAAAGAAGAAACTGTACGAGGTATCTGGGGTATTGTATTCCTGTTTATTACACTATTTTTTATACTGTCCGCGTTTGGAGTAGCGGGTATAGTAGGACGAGCTACGTTCAATGGTCTATCTACACTCTTTGGTGTCGGGTACTTCTTACTGCCAATTGTTCTATCTTTTATAGCAGTATCGTTTTTTCGTTCGTATGAACATGCGTACGGCACATTAAAGAATGTTAGTGCAGGAATATTTGTACTATCAAGCTTAGGAATTATAGACATCGCATTTAAAGGAAGTGCGGGGATAATAGGAGGTCTCGTGTCATCCCCTATCGTTGCTATGCTAGATGTATATGCTTCAGTGCTTACACTCGTTGTATTTATAATTCTGTCTCTTGTTATTATGTTCGACTTCCTTCCAAGCCTTCCTTCATTAAATATCTTTAAACGAAAAGATGTCGAGGAAAAGGAAGAATATTATGAGGATGAAGGTGAAGAGGTAGAAGAATATGAAGATGAGGAAACTGAAGACGATGACGATTTTGATGTCTCGCAAGAAATCGTGCCCAGAGGCGACGAAGAGGAAGACGAAGAAAACACAGGCGGCTTGAAAGGTCTACTCGGCTTTGGTAAAAAAGATCCTAAAATTAACACTTACGAATCATTTGGAGAATATACCCCACCCTCTCTATCTTTACTCGAGAAAGATAAAGGCAAACCAGACGTAGGAGACGTAAAAGCAAACGCCAACATCATCAAACGCACACTACAAAACTTTGGCATACAAGTAGAGATGGATGAAGTTTCTATCGGCCCAACAGTAACCCGCTATACACTAAAACCAGCCGAAGGAGTTAGACTTTCCAAAATCCTTACACTACAAAACAACCTAGAACTCGCTCTTGCAGCATACCCAGTACGTATAGAAGCACCAATACCAGGCAAGTCTCTTGTTGGTATCGAAATACCAAACAAGTCCAAAGCAATGGTAGGACTTGCTTCCCTCTTAGCAAACGACGAGTACCAAAACTCAGAAAAACCTCTTCTGATTGGTCTTGGTCGCGACATTGTTGGCAATTCACACTTCTATGACCTAACAAAGATGCCTCACCTTCTTATAGCAGGAGCAACGGGTTCAGGTAAATCAGTTATGATCCATAACGTGGTTATGTCACTTCTCTATCGCAAATCCCCTAAAGATTTACGCCTTATTTTAGTTGATCCAAAACGTGTTGAATTAACACTCTACAAAAACATCCCACACTTACTCACTCCTGTAATCACTGATGCGAAAAAAACAATCTTAGCACTCAAGTGGCTAGCAAACGAGATGGATAGACGTTACGACATACTAGAAGAAGTGTCAGTGCGAGATATAGCTTCATATCACAAGAACATAGTTGCACCGTCAGTCGGTAAAGACTTACCAGAAGACGAAGTACCAGAACCAATGCCATATATTGTGCTCATCATAGAC
>CAZVBS010000040.1:0-3554 GCA_964625905.1 uncultured Candidatus Saccharibacteria bacterium
CGTGACATCTCGGACCACAACCGAGTGCTCTACCAGCTGAGCTACGACCACCACGCCCTGAGTTATAAACAAACTACCAATATAATATTGTGTTTATTTATAGCTTAGGAACACCAAGACTATACCAGATTTGTAGTAAAAAAGTCGAGTTGATAATTTTTTACATTTTTACATTGTTCGCGCAGGTTTCTAAGTTCACTGCGTTCACTAAGAACCTCCTGCCCGAACTCGCCGTCGTACTCGCTACGCTCCGTGCGACATGACTCCGTTTCACAAATTATTATAAATCAAGAAGCAGTTCTCGATTTAAAATATATTTGTGCCCAGGACTGGAGTTGAACCAGCACGTCCGTAAGGACATATCCCCCTCAAGGATACATGTCTACCAATTCCATCACCTGGGCATTGAATGAATTAATTTTCTTTTGAATCTTTTTCTGGAGTATCTTCTGTTTTTTCTTCAGAAGTTGGAGTTTCTTCGATTTCTTCTTTTTTATCTTCTATAGGTGTTTCGTCAGCAGTTGCTTTTGCTTCTTCTTCAACCTTAGCTTCCTCAGCAGTTTTAGCTTTTGCTTGTGCTTTATCTTGAATACCTGAGTTTGTTGCGATATCTACCATTTTCATCTTTCGCATCTGACGTTTAATCTCTCGAGCAACCTTTTCACGAATATGATATAGCTTTGATCGTCGAACTTTTGATCGTTTTATAATTTCAATTTTATCTATCATTGGGGAATAAAGTGGGTAAATCTTCTCAACACCAACTCCTCCTGACACACGACGTACTGTAAATGTGGCACCTGCCTCATTTCCATGCTTACGCGCGATTACAAGACCTTCAAATGCTTGAAGTCGTGTTTTACCCTTTTCTTCAATTTTCTGCCATACACGAACAGTATCCCCAGCACGTATACCAACGCTCCTTCGGCTTTCCATGTTTACTGGAGAAATCTCTATTCCTTTTTGATTTACTAATTGATTCATATACCTCTATATAGTAAGGAGTACTGTACCACAGAGGGTACCTATCTGCAATATTATACTATCATCTTAGACAGAGACTCCACAGCAGTATTAAAGTCTGTTGGCATTGGCGCTTCAAATGACTTCCTTCCAATATTTGGCAATTCTAACTCTATACGAAACGAATGCAGTGCAAGCCTAGAAAAGCCTAGCCCCTGCTCTCGTTTAGGAGCATAAAGCTTATCACTAACCACAGGATGATTAATTGCTTTAAAGTGCACACGAATCTGGTGTGTCCTACCTGTCTTAAGAAATACAGAAAGATAACTAAACTCTTTACTCCTTTGCAATACACTGTACTCAGTAATAGCTTCGCGTAATTTACCTCGTGCACCCCTTTGAGCTGACCACAGTCTAAAGTCCTTACTACTTTTACCAATCTGTCTGTCTATAATCTCTTTATCTTTTTTAACACAACCGTATACAAAGGCTCTGTATTCTTTTTTCACAGAACGGTTCTTAAACTGTTCTTTTAGGAAATAAAAACTATCTTGTGTTTTAGCAAGCACAAGTATACCAGAAGTATCTCGGTCAATACGGTGAACAATCCCAGGCCTATCAATAGTGTCACCTGAGGTAAGCACCAACGGCTCCCCAACACCTTTCATAACTGGATACTTTTCAAGAATCCAATCAACCAACGTATCTTCTTTTGTCCTTCCGTCACCATGCACAATAAGGCCAGCTGGCTTATTAACCACTATTACAGAATCATCTTCGTAAATTATTGAAATATTCATATTACAAATTTTACTTTCCTCGACGTCTATTTCTAGAAGAAAACTCTTTAAGAATACCCAAGAACTCTTCTTTTGAAAACGCAGGCCAAAATGTCTTTGGAAAAAAGAGTTCACCGTATACAGATTGCCACGGCAAAAAACCTGAAAGTCTTTTCTCTCCACCAGTTCTAATAATAATATCTGGATCAGGGACATCTTTTGTATAGAGGGCCTCTCCAAACTCTTCTTCATTCACAGAACCTTTTCCAGCTTTTAATAAATTATTTACTGCATGCAAAATTTCTGTTCGCCCTCCATATGAAACACACAATACTAAAGTATTACCTGTATTATTTTTAGTTTTTTCTTCTGATTCAGATATAAGTTTTTGAATATCTTTTGGGAAACGTTCAATGTCACCAGCAAAAACTATTCTATTTCCTTCTTTATTAAATTTTTCAGATTGTTCAGTGAGTACTTTTCTAATCAAAGTCATAAGGTATGAAACTTCTTCTTTTGCCCTATCCCAATTTTCAGTTGAAAACGCATATACAATAAGATTTGGAACTCCAGCCTCATTCATCCATTCAATAACATCTTTTAATTTTTCATACCCTTGTGCATGACCTTGAACAGAAGTTAAACCCTCCTGTTTAGCCCATCGCCTGTTACCGTCCATTATAATACCTATACATTTTGGTGTTTGTGTATTTTCTTCCATAGAATTAAAAAATATATTGAGATATTACTATACAATAATGAAACTATCAAAAACTTCGATAGGTTTCCTCCACTCTACATGAACACGTATAATACTAGCAAGTAAAGGACCTTTATGAAGTAATTTAATTAATTTTTCTATATTATCTTTCTCACCCTGAGCTATTACCTCTACTGAGCCATTTTCTAGGTTTTTAACAATACCACTTAGTTCAAGTTTTTGCGCATTACGTTTTACGTAGTCACGAAACATGACCATTTGAACATTACCAGTTATATTAGCTTTGATTTCATGCATAGATATATAGTGTATAGGTTATAAAGCTTAGACGAAAGGGTTCGAAATACGTTCGCCAAATAAAAATGCAAGTAAAAAACTTACTTGCATTTGTGGACGATACAGAACTCGAACATTACCCTCAAGAGGACTGCAGTTTGTGAATCAAATTAGAAATTTGAACAAACGGGTTGCACCCACGTGGCACTGCTGCTTGTAGCTAATCGCTGTGGCTCTTAGACAAACAGGTTGCATGTTCAGTATAGGTTGACGATATTTTAAATAAAAATATCTGGCAACCTTTTCGAGTTCTTTTGCTAAATACCAAAATGAACAGGAGAAAAAATCCTGTTCATTTCAATATTTGTGGGCGATACAGGACTCGAACCTGTGACCTACCCGGTGTAAACGGGTTGCTCTAGCCAACTGAGCTAATCGCCCAATACAAAGAGTATATAGAAGATTTAAAGAAATTCAACACCTTCTCCGGCAGGAATCGGTGCAGGTTTCTAATTCGTTTCACTACGTATCTTGTTTTACCAATGTATCTATTCTATATCACAAACTGGAATCGACGACCAGTTGCTAAGTAAAATCTTCGTCCTGTGGACTTAATTTTACTAAGCACTTTTCGTCTGGACTCGGTCTCGCCTCTTACGCTTCGCTAAAGAGCAGGCTTCGCGACCTCCGTCTTTCGATTCCTGCCAGAGAGAAGAATTAGAAAAGCCCAATGTGTTACATTGGGACTTTACTAATTCTAGTCTCTCCGGCAGGAATCGAACCCGCATCGACGGGGTAGAAACCCGTTGCTCTAT
>CAZVBS010000041.1:0-3185 GCA_964625905.1 uncultured Candidatus Saccharibacteria bacterium
TTTGATTTTAACCTTTAAGGTGTTGCATAGGTATTGAACCATTACGGGGTATTGATTTTAGCCATGTTTTATGTGATATATTCCTTATACATGACTAATTCCAAAAAAGCACTCAAACGGGCTTTAAAGAAAATTACCGCAAACACCACAGAAGAAAGTAGTAGTTGGGCAAAAAATATTACCGATATTGACGATGGTATTTTTCGTTCTGTTAATGGTAATGCAGACGAAATGATAGGAGTTGGACGATGCATGAAGGCTGGTTTTCCATGCTCACGAGTTGACGTAACAAATGCAAAGTACGATGCGATAGTAGATATAGGAAACAGTAAACTTTTACGTGTACAAATAAAGGGCACAAATAGTGGCTCAGTAAGTTTCACTGGTGGAAGTCGTTCTGGACAGCAAATAAGTAGGAGTGTTGAACAGCGAACCTATAAATATACTAAAGAAGATATTGATATATTACTTGCTGTTGATAGTAGAAATGGTGACTGCTATATAATTCCAGTTGAAGATCTAGATCAGTTGGGAGACACAAAAACATTATCAAGACTTCAGGACTATAAGGAAAACTGGGGTATTCTAAAAAGAATTACAGAAGAAGACTAATGCGCAACTGCTTTCCTTATTTGTTTTGCGACAGCTGAAACTATGGGTACTGAAACAGAGTTTCCAAATTGTTTATATAAAGTTGATGTTGCTAAATTGTTAGGAATTTTATAACTCTTTGGGAATCCTTGGATTCTCGCACACTCTAATGGTGTTAACTTCCTTATACCCTTCTTGTCTTTAATTATAGGGACATTATGGCCTCCTGTTCCCATGTTTGCAGTTAATGTAGGACATACGCCATTTTTATTTTCTCTAACATATCTTCTTCTCCACTGATAGACTTTACCCTCTTCTGTAACATCGTTTTTAATCTTCTCATATAACGGCTTACCATTATAATAATACTTTTCGTCAACTTTATCTTCTAATAGATCAGATACCTTAACTTTTAAAGTTAAAGGATTTGGGAATTCAAAATTATCCAAATGTTTCTCATCTCTAAAACCGACTATGTACACCCTCTCTCTGTTTTGAGGGATATTTCCATATTCCATTGTATTTAGTACCTTATCATCCACATAATATCCAAGTTTTTTTAACGTAGTTAATATTGTTTCAAAAGTTTTTCCATCATCATGACTTTTCAAGTTTTTAACATTCTCAAGAAGAAACCCCATAGGTTTTCTTTTTTCAAGAATGCGAGCGATATCAAAGAATAAATTACCCCTATCTTTTTTATCATTAAACCCATGTCTATATCCAGCAATTGAGAATGCCTGACACGGAAACCCTCCGAGTAAGAAATCGAATTCTGGCAAATTGTCGATTTTAATATTTCTTATATCTTCTATAACTAATTTTGATGTATTGAAATTTAGATCATAGGTTTCTTTACACTGAGCTTCAAAATCATTCGCAAAAACGGTCTCGAATCCAGCTGAGTCAAAGCCTAGTCTAACGCCACCAATACCTGCAAATAAATCAATAGTTCTTATTTTCTTATTCATGTACTCTAATGATAGCATGGGAATTGCTCGTTTTTTAAGAAAGCTAAGGATAAATATTACTAAAATCTGACTCTATTTCTCATTGAATTGGAGGTGGTTGGCCTGTTTTGTTCTAATTTGGTGACGTCGGACGTCATCATTCCCATATCTCACGAAACAATCTATCAACACATATACTGTCTGCCCAGAGGTGAATTGAGAAAAGAATTAACCAAAGCTCTCAGACAAGAGAGAAAAATGAGGCAACCGAGAAAGTATGCTCATTACAGAAAGCAAAGAATACAAGACCTTATCAGTATTTCTGAGAGACCGGAAGAGGTGAAAGACAGAATAATTCCGGGGCACTGGGAGGGTGATCTCATTGTGGGAAAAGATCATAAGAGTGCGATAGGTACGCTCGTTGAAAGAACAACAAGACTCACGCTCATTGTTCCCCTTAAGGCAAAAGATGCCGTAAGTGCCAGCAAAGCTTTCCCTGGTGCATTCAAGAAAATACCAAGACAGTTTAAGAAAACATTAACCTACAATAGAGGAAGTGAGATGAGTCAGCACAAACTTTTCACAAAAGAGACAAAGATAGAAGTATACTTTACAGACCCATACAGTCCATGGCAGCGAGGAACTAATGAGAATACTAATGGGCTCATTAGACAGTACTTCCCCAAGGGAACCGATTTTAGAAACGTAACTGTCTCGGAACTCAAAAAAGTGGAAGAAAGATTGAATTCCAGACCGAGGAAAGCACTTGATTATTACACACCTTCGGAGAGATTTTATCAGTTAATTATCGGTAAAAAAATTGCGTTAGAAAGTTGAGACCAGCTTCGTTCTGGTGACGTCGTACGTCACTTTTTAGAATTTAATGGTGACTGACTCCACTAACGCGACGTCACTAGTTCTTAATAAAAAAATTCCTGCAGGTACCACCGAAGCGATACCTGCAGGAAAGCAATCTGAGTCTTTTGGACAGGAATTAATTCACTTTCGTGAATAAAGACGACCATTCGTCGACAACCTTGAAACCGCCACCACGCCGGTCCATCACAAAGAACGTGATAGTGGCGCTTTCGGCAAGTTTCCCAGAGGCTGGGTCAGCCGAGAAATCCGCCTTGATCTGACGTACTTCATGCTCGTCACCAACTCCGACCTTGCCATCAAGCATGACATTGCCGGAGTAGTTACCGTTCATCACGAGACATTCGCCGGTAACCCTGACCAATAATAGGTTCACCGCCGAAAGGTGGCGAATGACCTTGTAGTTTGTCGGAGCATTCTTGCAATTCCGAATCGAGACCTCGCCAGTCCAATTCGTACCGACGAGATTGTCTGCGACCTTTTCGTGAAATTTATCCGGCGTATATGACTTGTCCAGATTTGCTTTTTTCTGAAATGTCGGCGGCGGCGGTCCGAAGCCGTCTTTTGGGGCGGTCTGTGCACATGCACTGAGCGCAAACAATAAGCCAACAGAGAGACAGAGTTTTCGAATTCCATTGCGTTTCATTAGTTTTCTCCCATTCGTGTACGTAGTTTCAAAGAATTTAGTCTGTAGTGTAGTCTGACAAAAGTATTTACTAAGGCCACATTTGTTTGTTGGAGGATATTCTCCAAGACAATAAAAACCTG
>CAZVBS010000042.1:0-3118 GCA_964625905.1 uncultured Candidatus Saccharibacteria bacterium
TGGCACTGCTTTTAATCGGGGGTGTTGTTGGTGGTACTGTTTTGTCTATGCCTACATCTGAGATGAATCACGGTGCGGAAAAATACAGCTCTGAATATAATAAAGAAATCATCGCGGAGAAAGACGAAGGTGTTAAAAATTTACTGGCAGAAGGCAGATATAAATGTTGTCTGACCAAACCATGTTCCTATTGTTTTTCCGACCCTAATCACCAAGATGAAGAATTGGTATGTGACTGTCTTGAAAACATAATGAACGGCAAACATCCGTGTGGTGAGTGTATCGGAGAAATTCTTGAAGGAAACGGTAATCCGTTAATATCTGAATATTTTGCAACAGCGATAGCTGAAAAGGTTGGTGAGAGTCACCTTGTAGCATTAAAGCAAATAATTGCCGACAAGTACGATATGCCAATTGGTAGGCAATTATAAGTATTGAAAATAATTGATCGTTTTTATTTATCCACAACGAATTCAGTTTGTACAGAATCCTTACCAATTTAAATAAAAAGTGACACTAAAGACGCAACTTTACACATCGATTATGTGTCACTTTTGTAACTTTTTGGAAAAATATAAGGCGCACGAGGACCTTCGTTTTGATAAACTAAAATAGTTAAAAACAACCTTGCTGGGCTTAACCGACCACAGTTCCAGCTCGAGGCAGCCCGCATCTTAGAGCTAGCACGAGGAAGCTATGTTCCTTGAGCGCTCGAAGTACCTTGTAGGCAATTTGCTATACAAATTTATTGGATGCGATAGGATATAAATATGAACAGTAAATTTTTTGATGAAAAAAAATAGGAAGATGTAATAAAAAATCCTGATTGGTATTTCTTTTTAACAGAGGAGTATAAGCGCTTGAAACAATTAAGGAGTGAAATCAGCGCAGAAGAAAACAGAGAGATAAAGAAGCACGTTTATGACTTTTTTGAAAAACATTTATCTACTGGAGATATTGCTTTGGGAGATAGCGGTAAAGATTTTGACAAGGAAAGAAAGTCGATAGATGCAATTGTAATTCACCACACACACAATTCGCCAGGAATAAGTCCTGAAAGGTTGTCAGCCATAACACTAGTTAGATTATATGCGACTTTTTATACAGATCCGTATTTAGATGAGGATAGAGACATAAAAGGAAAACCAATTTACTCTGGGCATTTTAGGAATGGCAAACAAGTATTTTATCCATATCACTGGATAGTAAGAACAAATGGTGAAGTCGAAAGACTGTTGTCGGATGATGAAATTGGATGGCAGGCTGGTAACTGGGATATAAATTGTCGGAGTGTAGCGATAGTTTTGGATAATAATTATGAGGATTCAATTCCTTCCGATGAAGAAATATCTTCCATAGTAAAAATAATAGAAGATAATTATAGTTTTGTGTCAAAAGATAGAATATTTGGTCACAAGGAAATAAACAAAAACACGACGTGTCCGTCAAATCTATTTCTTCTTGGAGACAAGAAGGGGTGGAAAGAAAAGATAATTAATAGACTTTAATTTATAAATAAAGCGCACGAGGAACCTTCGATTTAGTTTCTGAAAAATAATAAAATAACCTTACAGGGCTTGACCTCCAACGGTTCCATCACAAGGTAACCTACAACGTTTGGTTTAAATTTTTATAGAATCCACTTGCAGTATTTATGTTTATTTATGATATAGTTTGACATCATGGACAGTGTATATAACCTTGTTTATAAAAAAGTGTTCAAGCCAATATTCTTTCTGTTTGATCCAGAATTTATGCATGATTCACTAATATATGGTGGAAGTATATTGAGTAAATTTGTATTCATTAGACATATCTGCTCGTGGTTGCTTTCATATAAAAACAAACGTCTTAATCAGAAAATTAAAAATATATCGTTTCCCAATCCAGTTGGACTTTCTGCAGGGTTTGATAAAAATGGAGACCTAATGAAGATTCTTCCGTCAATTGGTTTTGGTTTTGCCCAAATTGGTACAATTACAAATCTGCCTTATGGAGGAAATACTAAGCCAAGAATGTATCGCCTCAAAAAGACAAAATCTATTGTTGTGAACTTTGGTTTAAAAAATATTGGTGCAGATAAAATTGTTTCTAAACTAAAAAAAGCAAAAATAGAAAACTTTCCTCTGGGGATTTCTATTGGTAGAACAAATTGTAAAGAAGCTGGAGAACTTGAAAAAGGGGTTCAAGACTACTCAGAATGTTTAAAAAAAGTTATTGAAAGTGATATAGGAGATCTCTATACGATTAATATTTCATGTCCAAATTTGTATGGAGGTGAACCTTTTACTACACCAGAAAAGTTAAAATATCTTTTGGAAGCCATTTACAGCTACTCTATATTGAAGCCAGTGTTTATTAAAATGCCAGTACATCTTCCGTGGAATGAATTTAACGAACTTTGTAAAGTCGCCACATCCTTTAATGTGGAGGGTTTGATTATTGGGAACCTTGCAAAGGATCGTGTTAAAGTAAATATTAAAGATAATTTACCTGATCATATTCAAGGGCATTTAAGTGGTATGCCAGTACAGACTTTATCAAATGAGCTTATCTCAAAGACATACAAAAATTATAAAGATACTTTTGTAATTATTGGTGTTGGTGGTATTTTTTCTGCAGAAGATGCGTATGAAAAGATAAAAAGAGGAGCATCTCTTGTTCAACTTGTCACAGGTCTCGTCTTTGAGGGACCTCAACTCATCGGGCAAATTAACAAGGGACTAGTGCGTCTCTTGGATAAAGACGGGTTTGATAATATAAGTGACGCTGTCGGTGCGTATCATAAGTAGTCTGAATCCCTCACTCTCTACCACAAGGGCACTTCTTATTTACTAATACTAATGCATAAGTAAATAAAGTCGTGCATCTTAGAGCTAGCACGAGGTAGCTATGCTCCTCGGGCGCTCGAGGAGCTTTGTAGGCAATTTGCTATACAAATTTAATGATTGTGTTAGGGTATAAATATGAAAAAGAATTTATTAATTTTGATTAACTAAAGTAGTTAATGCTGATATAATAATACTTATACATCAAAATCAAAAACAAGGGCAATAAAACCAGATTATTAGTAATTTATATATAATAAACATTATGAAGAAGATATTTTTAGTACCAC
>CAZVBS010000043.1:0-3088 GCA_964625905.1 uncultured Candidatus Saccharibacteria bacterium
TTGACAGAGGCGAAGAATTTAAGTTTGAATGCACCGAAAGTTCATCTTCAGCTATGGGGAGTACACTTTTAAAACCCGGTTCTTGTTGGAAGAGCGCTGGTTTTAAATACACTAGGCGTGCCTCTAAAATTGAGCGGATTTCTGATTCAGCTTTATCAATTTCGTCACGGGTATCGCCGTAAATTGTAATATAAAGGCCAACTTGAAACATTTTTTCTTGTGCCTGCTGCAATTGATCGCGTAAAAATTCCAAATCGGAGTAGGCAGTGTCGAGCACAGGGTCACGAACCAAGCCTTTTTCTTGACGAATGTTTATTTGACTCTCAACTTCGGCTACTTTTTTCTGAAATTTTCGTAGTGTCGTGGTTGTATCCATTGGGTGAACAAAAATTGATATGTCGTACACCTTATCGAGATTAACAATGGGAGAAAACCAACCCGTGGTAAGGAACCGTGGGTATGAAATAACAAAAAAAGTACGAGCGACCTTTTCTCCTAAGTTAAGGGCTCGTGGAGTAACCTGCAACGCGGAAGGAGCAATAACGTCTTGCAGTTCCAAGACTCCATGTTTATAAATTGCCTCTGGGAGAATGGGAACAACATCATTGATTGCACTTTCACTCTTGCCTTTTTTAAGAAAATCCAATAATGCCATATGAATATTATAGCGTACAGCGTACAGTATATAGGGTGTAGGTACGTATAACTTCTATTAACACTAAATTGCTGCGTGCGTATACATTGTATCTATGTCTACTAATTGTCTAGAAATATGAGATATATAGATTTCTATGAATAGTTATTGTAGTCCTTTGTCCTTTGACGACAATGGTGATTCCTGCTCTCCAGGATTAAATATTTTGTAGAGGAGTTCGATTATTTCTTCGGTGTCGAGCTGTACGGTGCGTACACCAGTGCGAATAAGACCTTGTTGAACGATAGCAAGGCGTTGATCAAGCTGCGAAATGTTTTCTTCAAATTCGGTTTTTTGACTTTTATCTTTACCAACAGATTTCTTTTTTTTAGACCACGGCATTTTGCTAGCAATTCCCTTTCTACTTATATTTAGGACTGCAGGTGTGTACGGTACTACGACAAAAAAATGTTTCGTCATAATATTTGCACCCTCTACGAAACTTCTAATGAATTCAATATACTCACGAATTTGAATACGCATAAGGTCGTCCAAGGTTCCTTTGTAGGCTTCTTCCAATGTTTCTAGATATGGACGAATATCAAGTTCTCGTGATTGAATATATATTTGCACTGAAAAATCGAGAGAGTTAAAAAAACTCTGAAATTGCATTATGAAAGCATTCTGCTCGTCCTCACTTTTCAATGCAAAGTTGAGTGAAGAAGCCATGAGTACACTGCGCAAGCCTCCATTCTTAAGTATGATAACTCCATCACGCACTTCTTGTACTGGTACGAAGTCTTGAGATGCAGTTGCTGAGTTTCGTTTTTCAGGCATATATTAAATAGTATCTTTTTTATTTCCACTTCCTCGCTCAAGCAGAATGCGCTCGTTAATATCTAAACTCCAAGCCAGATTAGTGAGTTTATTTTCCGAAAGAGCCGGGGTAGTAAGTGGTGCGGTGGGAATGGATGCGTCAGAACCCTTTTTCTTTTTATTGCCTTGGTAATTTGTATTCCATAAATATAATTTTGTATGTACAACATACTTAAAAGCGGCTTCAATAACAAAAATGAGAGGTTTCTTATTGATTTTAATAAAGGCCAAAGATATCGCGAACCCAACCACTGCTAGCGCCAATGGAATCGCCAATAAAATCGGTAAAAAATTCCATAACATAAATCCTAGACCCAAGCCCCCTGCAATATATACAAACTGCTTTAGGGTTAGTGGCCCAAAGATTTTATCTTCAACGTCTGTAAATTGTGGTACTTGGTAGCGCATGTGTTTAAACTCTAAATCCTAATATCTAAATCCAAAATTAGTTCAGAGTACTCTTCGTGGTGATTGAACCGAATATTTTAGTGAGCTCAACACTTTCTTTTATAAGTGATTCTCGCTCCCTTTCTAGTGTATCATTCTTAGTATCAATAAGTTTTAACCAATACACAGTTTCTTTAGCTTCTTTACGACATATTTTTATTCGATAATAGAAATCTTTCTTGCTAAGAGATTCATTCGCTTCTATATAATTTGCTCCAACGGAACCAGACGATCGCACAAGTTGTTTACAGTCTTCTATGCTACAAATTGTACGAGGTAGTTTTTTAACAAAATTGCGTGCGTCCTGAGCTAAACGCAACGTACGTTCTTCTAAGTCGTATATCCGTTCTTGTTTTGGATTGTCTGACATCGGCGTTAGTTTAGAATTTAGGTATTAGAATTTAGGTATTAGAATTTAGGTATTAGAATTTAGGTATTAGAATTTAGAGTTTACGCGAAAGTATCTTTAAATACTTTCACGATACGGATCTTCTTGTACATCGTTTCTGTCTACACTATTTTCGCCCACCTTGTATGCTGACGTATCGGAGGGGGTAACTTTTTTCACTACAGTACTTCCTTTTGCAGCTACCCCGGTTTTGATAGTTTCCCGTTTTATTGATTGGCTATCTAGAGTTCCCTGCATTTGTTCGCGTATTGGTTTAAATATTTCGATGGCGATATCGTTTACTAACTTTTGCGCCAAGTCTTTTTCGATACCCACTTCTTTTGAAATATTTTTTGCCATTTCTTTCGGGTCTTCAAGTCCAAGAAGTGTGAGCATGATTTCGTTCTCTAAAAGTACCCACTGGTCGAGATGAAGTTTATGTTTAGCGGAAAGCGCGCGAAGTTTTTTCTCCACGGATGCGTCGGTTACGGCTTTTTGAATTGCCTCTGGTAATTCCGCGAAGCGTTCCTCAAATATTTTGTTAAAGTCTTTTTCTTGGTCACTCATATTATTTTTTATTCGTCTGATTTATTTTCCTCTCTTGCTTTTTTCAGCGTATCTGCCTGCTCTTTGAACTTTCTCTCCATTAGCTTTTCTTCAGGTGATTTTGTTCTATTTAGTCTAGCAGCTTCATCAACCATTCTGTCTCGAGTACTTCTGCCCCCACCAAGCACTTCTTCGCC
>CAZVBS010000044.1:0-2928 GCA_964625905.1 uncultured Candidatus Saccharibacteria bacterium
GCCCCCAAAAAAAGAGCTCATCTTCGATAAGCTCTTTTTTTGGGGGCTGAGTTTGATGCTTATCTAAGTGTTAGGTTTTAAAAAGCTGATGCTTAACCAGAGGGATAAAATATTTTATGAATGACCCATATTTAAATTTAATTGGTGGGCAATGGGATAACATTACAAAAAATTTATGATGTTTTTCGAAAGAAAAAACCAATAGTAGAATACGATGTGAATGATAATAAAATATATGCCTATAAAGTCAGCAATACACACTTGACAGAAAATAAAAAAGAATTACAATAAGTAAGGAATAAATAAAATGTAAGGAGAAGAGTATGGCTCTTGCCACTTTGACAACTAAAGGACAGGTTACGATTCCAAAAGAAATTAGGGAATCATTGCAGTTACACTCAGGAGATAAAATTGATTTTTTCGTCAAAGAGAGTGGAGAGGCTGTCATTCGACCTATTAGTAGAAAAGTAGATGATGTTTTTTGTAAGCTGAAAAATATTAAGAAGGAGGGTGTTTCGGTTGATGAAATGAATCAAGCTATTCAAAATAGGCTTAAAGAAAAATATCATGGTAGGAGTTGATACAAAAATTCTCGTTCGTTTTTTAGTGGGCGATGATGAGAAGCAGGCTAATAAAGTTTATAAGCTTTTTAAAAGTATTGAAGATGATAAAGATGAATTATTCGTACCTACATTAGTTATTTTAGAATTAATCTGGGTCTTAGAATCTGTTTACGAAATTGTACGTTTTGATATTTTAGATTCAGTTTCTCAACTAATTCTAATGCCTATCTTTAAATTTGAAAATTTAACAGTTATTCAAAATTTTATATTCGAAGCACAGCAGTCCAAGTTCGACCTTTCAGATTTATTAATTGCTCATTCGGCTAATATAAATGGTTGTGAGGTCATCCTTACTTTTGATAAAAAAGTTTCCAAGTACAAGTATTTTGACTTACTTTAAAAAATAGGCATAACGAATAAGGTTAGATTGTGATCGCGAAGCGAACCACAATCTGAACCGTTTGTTGGACAAGCCCGGCACAATAGTAAAAAATCGTTTAAATTGTTCTATGAAAATAACTTTTTGTTGATCAGCCCGAATGATAAATCGAGCCTCTTTTTTTTATATGTCTAAAGAATTTTGAGCGCTGTCCATTGCAGTCAACGCTCAAAAACAAGTATCGGGAGTGTGTTTTTACCCCTAACCCCTGGCTTTAGACCAAGCGATATCCTCAGCATCTAATTTGCTGCTCGCCTGGATGGAAATGCGAGAGACTTATGTAACCACTGATAGCTCCAGTACATTTTTAGGTATGGACAAAAGTACCACCTCCAGTTTGGGGACTCGTCTACGCCCAACGATCATTACACCACCACAGCACGGACAACTCGACTGTAGGCGTGGCTTCAGGAAGAGCAATATCTTTGTAGGGTCAAACTTGAGTAAGGTGTGAATCAATTTAATCACCGCCTTACTATTAGGGTGTAAAAAACCAAAGTTACATGCACGGCGAAAGCCTTTGGGTAACACATACTGTAGCACTAGCCAGAGAAATTTAGCACCCGAAACCGTTTTAGTTTTATAGCGTTTGGTTTTACTATCTAGATAGCGATAGGGCACCATACACGGCTTTCTCATAAAAAATTCATTTGCCTAAGCATTGCTTCTAAGGTAGGAGTCGAGTCCATAAATTTATCTATAGCAGCTCGAAAATTTTTTGGGAATGTTTTACGTATTAACTCAATTGAGAGCCCACGCAACAGCGCCATGACCTGGGCTTGGTTTCCTGCTTTTGTTTTAATGTGATCCTCATTGAAGGTACAATCACGAATCCAATTGTTAGATTCGACTCCCCAGTGCTGGCGGATAGCATGGGCTAGTTCCTGTACCAAAGAATCTTCTGCGTTAGTTTTTAGGGCTGAATTGCTAACATAATAGGATGTTTCAATCGTCAGTTTTTGTTTGGATATATCAAATGATTCACGTTCCATTACTATTAATACAGACAGCCTACTGGCTTTCCAGCGCGAATCAAGAACTAACGGTTTCAATGAGAATAATTGAGCACGGCGCGTAGTAATGCGGCCATGAGCTTTATCATGTTCAACCGTTTCGGCCAGTGAAGCGCAATCTGTATACAACGTTTTGCATTGCGTTAAAAAGATTGCTTGATTTTCTTTAACCTGGGTTAAATAAATTCCGTTTTCTTGATGAATTTGGGCGGTCGTCGTTGGATTAAAGTGATGTGCATCAAGAGATATTTTTTGATTTCCTAAGCCACTATCTTTCAATAGTTCACGAACCACGGGGATTTCACTGGACTTATCTCCACATTGTCGAGCTTGTCCTATAAGCTCTCGTGTGTCGTGCGTAACGGCAAGAACGACGCTCTGTTTTTCACCCGCTTTTAAAGTGCCACGTAAAACTTTACCATCAATGGCGATCCATCGTTGAATCTCATCATCCTGTATATGCACACCAAAACAACGTTCGATAAGTTTATTGATTGCAACCCAGTCCAGCCTGTCCAACAGGCGCGGTAGATGTGATCGAGAGATCGGTTTAATTATTTCTGTTTTAGTGAGTTCGCATAGCCACCTCAGGCGATGGCTAATAAAACGATGAATTGAAGAAAGACTTTGGCGCCCAACTAGCGTAGCCAATACAACTCCGACAATGATCAATGTTAATGAATGACGTTTGCCTCTATTATCACGGTGATCTGGTAACTCTGCATTTAATAAATCGACAAAACTAGTAATTTCATTGTCGTTAAAAGGAACTTCATTATCCATCAAATAAATATTTCTACCAAATTTTCAAACGCGCATTATACAATACTTTTACCAACTTTTTTATGAGAAAGCCGTGGGTATCTCCTGTTCTTTACGACAAAAATAGGAGATTATTAATGTACCATTCCCT
>CAZVBS010000045.1:0-2770 GCA_964625905.1 uncultured Candidatus Saccharibacteria bacterium
ACAGCGCTCGGATCGAAAGCCGCATTCAGCAGATGCATGAAGAACTGGCTTTATTGAACGAAATAGTCAACGAATAGATCCAGTAGAAGCCTGCCGGGACTCAGGATGATTTTTCTGCGGCAGTTATCGACAAACACTTGCTGGAAAATAAACTATCCCATAGCAAGCTCCTGGGTATTTTTGTAGGTTCGCCTTCAGGCGAACATATGCGGCTGAAGCCGCACCTACAATAGTGCTTCGCTAAGCAGCGGGGAATTAAGCCCAAAGAGATTAACGCAGTCGCAATATTCTATTTATCCTCGGTTTGATTTTATAACTAGTAACTCAGTATATTAATAATAACTAATATATAAAGGGGGACTTGACAACAGTGCCCTACATGCGTCATCTTCGCCCTACGCTACAAAAACAAAGTTAAAAAATTACTAGCGACAACAACAATAATAAATTGACAGCTTCTCCGGCAGTCCCAGGGCAGAAAAACCTGACCCTGACAATTTCAGCTTTTGTATGTATTTGCAATTACAAGATGTGGAGGAGCGTAACTATGCCCAACAATAAAGATTCTCAAAACCTGTTCAGTAAAAATAACCCCTATACGTTTCTGTATTCGGGTGCTTTTGATCGCAGTATCGTTCTTGCCCTGCTTTCGCTGGTATTATTGAGCTGGTTCATCAACAGTTTTCTGATCGCCTGAGCAACACAATCAAGCTATAGTAATAACAAGCATGATAAAAGCCAGAACCCAAATAAAATCAGTTTGGCCGGAATATATTGCCCATGCATGGCGTCTATATAAATTAAGCTCAGGACACACTCATAGCAGACATACTTGCTATACTGGACTTGATTGTTAGGCATTCTTTGCCGAAAATGAAGTGAGGCTCCATACGAATCTCATCAGCATAACGAACATAATTATAATGGACGTAATATTATGATCGCTTTGCCTAATAGTTTAAAACCGACACAGAGTAACCGAAACTTTTCCATTACCACGAGGAGGAAACCATGCGGAAAACCGCTAAACTCGTAATCGCCGCCAGTACCGTTGCAATGCTACTGGGAACCATGACACTTGTACCGCAAGTCGTCGTTGCTGACGAAGCCCTTGCTGCCAAAGGCAAGAAGATCGCAGAAAATCGTAAAAAAGGTAACTGCTTCGCCTGCCACGACTACAAAGGCGCTCATCTGGCCGGCAATGTCGGTCCACCGCTCGTTGCCATGAAATCCCGCTTCCCTGACAAGGCAAAACTTCGCGCCCAGATCTGGGATGCCACCAGGACAAACCCGAATACCATGATGCCGCCCTTTGGCAGGCATGAAATTCTAAGTGAAAAAGAAATCGATGCGGTTACCGCATGGGTTCTTACACTTTAGGATTGCGACAAACATAAAATTCGCTTGTAAATATAACGATTAACAATCATATCTGGAGAGAACGAATGCAACGTCGATCATTTCTGAAAGGCACTCTGGCCGGTTCGGCCGTAGCCGTCGCCGTAGGCGCAGGTCTGCTGCAGCCCCGTATGGTGCTTGCCGCCTGGCCCAAATCCGCGTTTGAAGCCAAAACTGTTCAGGACGCCATGAGTAGACTGTATGGCTCAGCCGAATCCACACCCAGCAGCGATATCACTATCAAGGCTCCCGATATCGCCGAAAACGGCGCCGTCGTCCCGGTCTCGGTAAGTACGAGCTTGAGCAACGTCACAAGTATCGGCATCATCACCGAGAAAAACCCTACCCCTATGTCCGCCAACTTTGAACTGGCATCTAATGCCAAGGGCTATATTTCTACCCGCATCAAGATGGGCAAAACTTCCAGCGTCATCGCTGTGGTTGTCGCCGGCGGCAAAACCTATAGCGCCCGTAAGGAAGTCAAGGTCACTATTGGCGGTTGTGGCGGCTAATGAAAGCAGGTCTTTCATTAACCTAACCCTACATAATACTAAATAGAATTTTTTAGAGGAACCACTCATGGCTAAATCTACCATTCGCGTCCGGGCTCGCCTCAAAGGCGATACCACGACAGTCAAGGCGCTAATTACCCACAAAATGGAAACCGGGCAGCGCAAGGACAAGAAAACAGGCAAACTCATCCCTGCTCACTTCATTCAGGAAGTCACCTGCCAGCACAATGGCAAAACCGTCGTGCTCGCACAGTGGGGGCCCGCTGTCTCCAAAAATCCCTATATCTCCTACCAGTTCACCGGCGGCGCCGTCGGCGATACCATCACCATCAGCTGGGTGGACAATAAGGGTGAAAAAGACTCTACTTCAACTAAAATTAAGTAGTTTCAAATTCACGCAGATATATCTGAATGCAGGATGACAGGAGTTTTCATAATGAAAAAATTACTCATCATATTAGGCGCCATCTCTATCATGGGGGCAGCACCGCTACTGGCCACTGCCACACCGCAGACTGACCTCGAAGAGTATCGCGCCTTTTACTTCAAAAAATTTCCAGGGATAAAGCTCCAGGACTACGCCAATGGTCTTTATGCACTGGACAAAGCCCGTCGTTTTGAATGGGAGGCCAGTGAGGAATTCCCTCCTTACGAAGACGCCGTTGCAATCGGCGAAAAGCTGTTCAAGAAGTACGGCCTGAAAAGCTGTTTCAAAAAAGGGGGGATTGGCATCAAACAAAACTACCCCTATTTTGACAAAAAAACAGGCAAGGTGCGCACGCTTGAAAAAGACATCATGACCTGTCTGAAGAAAAAAGGCGTCGATACCAAAAAAGACAAGCTCAAATACAAAAAGGGTA
>CAZVBS010000046.1:0-2717 GCA_964625905.1 uncultured Candidatus Saccharibacteria bacterium
TAGTAATCGCAGGTCAGCAACACTGCGGTGAATACGTTCTCGAGCCTTGTACTCATATTTAATAAAAGTGCCCGGCAGCAATATAGAAGCTAGATGGTTAAAATCCATCCCAAAGCATATTTAATACTATGCTTTGCGTAGTGAACGGATAGTCTATTCTCTGTGAAGAGGTAGGTGGAGGATCCTAATAGCAAACAACAGCCCTTCTGCGGTGACGCAGCTCTGTTTAAAGACAGAGAAGGTGTATTCGACCCATACGGTGAGTCATGGGGAAGTCTACAAAAAAAGCCTTTTGAGGATGTTAGGAATAGTTAATATTGTGACCCGGGGAGATCTCATAGATTAGAGAGATACTAATACGTCTATGAGAAGTCAGCTGAGTCGTAGTACCATGCGTCAACCTAATTATTCTAAATTCATAGTATAATTAGTTGCATGGGAAGGACGAAACCGATAGTGACAGCAGATTATATCGTTGGTATTACCGATGGTGAAGGTTGTTTCTATGTAAATCTAAGTAAATCTCAAGCATACAAAAGCGGATGGCGAGTGCAAATGCACTTTCATCTCAAATTGCAAGAGATTGACGAAGAGTTACTATGGAAAATACGCAACACACTTAATTGTGGAAACGTATATTTTCAGAAAGAACAACGTAAGAACCATACACAATGTTACCGATATACAGTAGGAGCTTGGAGGGATATAGAATCAATCATTATCCCATTCTTTACCAAGCACCGTCTGCAAACAGTTTCAAAACGTAAAAGTTTTGACATTTTTTGTGAAATAGCTAACTTGGTTACGCAAGAAAAGCATTTGACTATGGAAGGAATAGAAGAAATTCGCCTTTTAAAACAAAATATGAACAAACGCACTATTGGACTCGCGTAGTACGGGAAATCTGTACGCTACGTGGGAACGCAAAATATATCTCAATTATTGCAATCCGCCCGTCAAGTCAGGGAAGTTGGGAGTACCCGAAGTTCGTCTTTATGGCGACCGAAGGTAAATTCAATAACAAGGACTAAGTCGTAAACTTGTTGCGACTCTTAGCGAGTAATCGCTTTGAACAAAATTGGCTATATGCTGGAAACTCTGAGAATCCTGAACTACCCAATGTTATACTTAATAACATGGGTGAAAATGTTACAGGTGCAGACAATCAGCAGGGAAGTCCTCTCTTTACACAGTGTGTAAATGATGACCCCTCAGAGACTACACGCCGAACTCCTTCAAAAAAAGAAATTCGTGCATACTTACAAGGAGCATTGCACGATGCATCATTAAACAAGCGTAAACGATACCGTTTTACTCAAAAAGGTGAAGAATGGCTACTTGCAATTCAATATCTTTTACGAAAGCTTGATTATAATTCGTGGATATACCGCGAAGGTAAGAATCGTGATGTATATGCACTAGAAACTCTTGCAGAGTTTCTAGACTTTGGTTTTGACCCGATGTCTTTAAAGACATCTAGAGAAAAATCAGCATATATCAGAGGATTCTTTGATGCCGAAGGTGGTATACCAAATAAAGACTCTAATCGGTTTTATATCCAACTTGTCCAAAAAGACAAAATAAAGATTGAAAAATTAAAAAGAGTACTTAATGAACTTGGTATAATGACCGGAAAGATACATAATCCAAGCGTTCGGGTTGACCCGAACTATTGGCGAATATTTGTATCAACCAAATCACATATGCAATTTGCAAAAAAGATTTGGTCATGGCATTCACGAAAAAAAGAAATCTTTTACAGAAGGATGATGATATAGTCCGACCTCCATGGCGACATGGAGAACATGATAGAAATATCATGTCGCTGAACTTTCAGTTCAGTAGTAACAAATCGAACAAGGCACGGGTAGCGGAAGCTGTTCGTGGATCAATTCCAATTGGAATCGTTATTACACCCCGTAATAACTGAATTGGTCGGATTTCTGTCTCTCGTACGAGGATGGAAACAAGTAATAGTGTTGTACTTATATCTACACTCGCGCACCAGGACATCGCGTTACTTGGAGGTTGAACGAAACAAAAGAGAGAATACTATTTAAGACAGGGAAGTTATATCAACTTTCCTTATCTACAATATTTTTAATACCAAAATAAAAGCTCCGGCGCTTACGTGCCGGAGCTTTTGTGTGCAAATAAATTACAATATTAGACTTGACATATCAATCTTTTTATACTAAAATACAAATAGAAATCAGTCATTTGTCTGATGTCTGGCAAATCACAAATCGGGAGTTTTCGAAATGAATATTAATACACATGAGATCACATTCCAACCGAAAAGCAGTTGGCAGAAGGATGACTGCATTAATCCAAGATGCAAAAATCCTTCAACACTCGAATGTGCATCTGAAGGCGTCAGCATACGTTCTTGTGAAAACGACAACTGTAAACAGTTTGCAATGATAAGGACCAAACTTGTCCGACGATAAGGACCAATGCTTTTTTGTATAAGTCGCTTAACCAAATTTAGGTTAGGCGACTTTTTGTTTTTAAAAAAAGGAACCTCGACTTCCTTTTTTATTGCAAAGCAAAACGATGGACTTTAACCATTTACAGCCATTTCACAGACTGTTTAAGTCAGACTTAAACAGTCTGTTATGTTTCTTGAAGTGTTGCGGTTATTTCTTGGACTTTAAACACACCCGTAAAAGAATCAAGACCTTTGCAACACTTCTAATGGAGTCTTGTAATTAATA
>CAZVBS010000047.1:0-2716 GCA_964625905.1 uncultured Candidatus Saccharibacteria bacterium
ACGGGAAGCAGAAGCGCGCGTTTTGCACCGGCGGCTTTTGCCAGTTCAATGGCCCGGTCAATGGCGGCGCTATGGCCGGAAACAACAACCTGCCCGGGCGCGTTGTCGTTGGCGACTTCGCAGACATCACCCAGCGAAGCCTGTTCGGCAACCTCGCGCACTTGTTCCAGACCAAGACCCAGAATGGCGGCCATGGCACCGGTTCCAACCGGCACGGCGCGCTGCATGGCTTGACCTCTGGTGCGCAAGAGGCGCGCAGTGTCGGACAGGGTTAAAGTACCCGCCGCGCAAAGGGCTGAATATTCACCAAGGGAATGTCCGGCGATAAATTGAGAATCGGAGGAGATGTTTACGCCCTTTGCTTCAAGCACCCTGATAACGGCCATGGAAACCGCCATCAGCGCAGGCTGGGCGTTTTCGGTGAGCCTCAGGGTCTCCTCGGGGCCTTCGAACATGATGTTTGAAAGGCTCTGGCCCAGCGCTTCGTCGACTTCTTCAAATACGGCGGCAGCCTGGGGGAAAGCTTCAGCCAGCTCTTTGCCCATACCGACACTCTGGCTGCCCTGTCCGGGAAAGGTAAATGCTCTCTTGGTCATCGTGTTTTCCTTAGTGGTCGCGCTGTCGAAACGAAAAACCGCAAACGCACTTTTTCTGACAGCTTCCAGTTTTGCGGTCGCGCTGTCGAAGCGAAAAACCGCAAACGCACTTTTTCTGACAGCGCTCCGTACCCATACCAACGGCCTGGCTGCCCTGCCCGGGAAAGGTAAATGCTCTCTTGGTCATCGATGCCCCAATAGGTTGCCGCAACGGAGTTTCACTTCCAAGGTATGCGGCACAGCGAAGCCATGCAAGCGCTTGCTAGCCTGAACAAAAGAGATAAAAAACTTGCGTTCGAGCGGCGTTGCTCTTAATGACGCGCAAGCATTTGTTTGGCCGGGGGCTGAACGGAGGGTCGCAAGCTATGCGACAAAGGCTGGTTTTCATGGTCTTTTGCCTCCCGTGTTCCCGCTCTTTTGAAGAATTCTTTGAACGCCTTTTGGATCGTGTCAAAGAGGCTTTGCGCCAGTCCGATGCCTTGAAGTGAACATCAAACTCAAAAGGAAAAGGCGTTTATGGCTTTTTACGAACATATCTATCTTGCGCGACAGGACGTGTCGGCGCAGCAGGTGGAGGAATTGACTTCCACCCTCACCCAGCTTCTTGAAAGCAATGGCGGTAAAATCGCAAAAAAGGAATATTGGGGCCTGAAAACCCTGGCCTATCGCATTCGCAAGAACCGCAAAGCGCATTTCTCGCTGCTCAATATTGAAGCCCCCCACGAGGCGGTGGCCGAAATGGAACGTCAGATGCGCATCAATGAAGACATTTTGCGTTTTATGACGTTGCGTGTGGATGCCCTGGAAGAGGGTCCTTCCGTAATGATGCAAAAACGCGACCGGGATGATCGTTCCGATCGTCGTCCGCGGCGCTAGGGGGAGTACTTAAAAATGGCAATTAGAAATCTCACCACCGTTCAGGCCCGCCGCCCGTTTCAGCGCCGGCGCAAAACCTGCCCCTTCACCGGTGCCAATGCACCCTCAATCAACTATCTCGATATCCGGCTTTTGCAGCGCTATGTTTCGGAGCGGGGCAAGATTGTGCCCAGCCGCATCACCGCGGTATCGGCCAAAAAACAACGCGAACTGGCAAAAGCCATCAAACGCGCGCGTTTCCTTGGTCTTTTGCCCTTCCTTGTGAAATAGGCAAAAAAACAAATTCGTTGGGGTGCGGGATGGTCCCGCCCCTCTAACCGTAAAATGCTGGAATTAAGCTGCCCTACCCTTTGCCGGGTTCAGACAGCAACCGCTCCAGTGACGGGACAGCATCAGGAGTAAATCAAATGAAAGTAATTCTTCTTGAACGCGTGGGCCGCCTTGGTTCACTGGGCGACGAAGTTACGGTCAAAAACGGCTATGGCCGCAATTACCTTTTGCCCCAGGGCAAGGCCATCCGCTCAACCGAAGCCAACCGGGTTCGCTTTGATAAAGAGCGCGATTCAATCGAAAAACGCAATGTTGAGCGTCGCGAATCCGCCGCCGGAATTGCTGAGGGGCTGAACGGCGCTTCTGTCGTAATGATCCGTCAGGCCTCCGAAGCGGGCACGCTTTATGGTTCGGTTTCCTCGCGTGACATTGCCGACGGACTGAACGACGCGGGCTTTTCAGTGCTCAAGTCGCATGTGGACCTGCCTCTCCCCATCAAGACTGTGGGTATTCACGAGGTCGCACTCAATCTTCATGCCGAAGTCATGGTCAGCGTCAGTGTCAATGTAGCGCGCTCCGAAGTGGAAGCGGAACGTCAGGAACAGGGCGAAGACATGACCGTGTTCAGCTTTGACGATGAAGCCGATGCCGCTGCCTCTGCCGATGCCGCTGCTTCTGAAGAGGTCGAGACGGACGCCGAAGAAGGCGATACTGAGACGGAAGTCGAAGCCGAGGCGGGCGAAGAGGCTGAAGCCAAGGCAGGCGAGGAAGCGGACGACAGCGAGGCCGAAACTTCTAACGAAACAGAAGAAAAATAGGGTTTCGTATCCGCTTTTCGGGTTCAACAGTAAATATCAAAGGCCGGTATATTGCCGGCCTTTTTTTTGCGGCAAATTCCGGGTATCTGTCAGCACCAAGAGATGGCAGTTTGGCAACCAACAGTTCCGTTTCGCGAAAAACTTATCCCCACTGAT
>CAZVBS010000048.1:0-2704 GCA_964625905.1 uncultured Candidatus Saccharibacteria bacterium
CTTATGCCATGGAGTATGACGGAATAAAAGAGGTACTTCACCTGACGCTTACATCGATATTAGTAAAAAAAGGCGTGAGAAACGTCAAAAAACAGGATGGTCAAAAGCTGAAATTAAAGCTTCCCTTATCCGAGAACGAGAATTATATAAGAGGAAAAACTTGAGCGAAAATGAGCCAGATGATCTTGTGTCGGGTGATATGTCAAAAATACATGAGGAGCTTGATGATGAAAAATAATAAAGAAAATATATTGATGGATCGTGAAAAACAATTTACACCATTGGAGAGAGAGGTATCACCAGAAAATGCTTTTATCAAAGGCTCAGTTTTTGCAATGTTGGAACGTAAGGGAAAGAAAAAGGCAAGCACTAAACTCAGTAAAACAAAAAATAAACAAAAATAAACCAGACATCCATCTTAATAGAGGTCACTAACTTATTGAATTAAATGTATATTTTTTGGAGCTTTAAAGATGGATGCCTGGATAGGATAAAAGTGGGTGTCCAGTTTAGTCGGTCCTGATTACTGAGCATGGTCAGCCTTCGGCATATCTTGTTGATGTGGAAGACTTTGAGCTAATGCAAACTCGAATGCGACTCTTAGAAGGCCTATCTCGCGGCGAACGTGCTATCCAGGAAGGACGAACGTTGACTCAAAAAGAAGCAAAAAAGGCAATGGCTAAGTGGCTGAAGTAATATGGACTGAGCCCGCTCTATCTGATCTAAATGAAATAGCCGAGTATATTGCGCTAGACAATTTTGAAGCTGCATCCTATTTAGTTCAAGACGTCTTCTCTGTTGTAGAACGACTAGAGTCACACCCTAAATCTGGTCGTCGACCTCCTGAGCTGGGAAAAAAATCAGTATATCGTGAAGTTATAGTAGGGCCTTGTAGGATTTTTTATCGTATAGAAAACGATAAAGTCTTTATCCTCTATGTTATGCGAGGGGAGCGTGAGCTAAAAGTTTTCCTTCTTGAAGATCGTGCAAGAGAAAACAGCTAATCCAAACAAATAAGCCATCCATGCTAGAACAAGTCTAAAAACAAGTGAAGGATTAACTGGACACCTATCATAAAAAATAAAAATTATATATTAAATTCAATGGCTTAACAGTTCTTACTAAGATGGGTGTCCGGTTAGTTTGGGACCTAGAATCTTAAATAGCTCTTTAATGTGATTATCTAGATCTGCTTGAGTTTCCCATTGCTCATATAACACAAATTCTGTCGGTTCATCTTTGTTTTGGTTAAAAGCATAAGTAAGGCATCCTTTTTTCGTTGTTTCCTTGATAAGCACCTTTATTAAATCGAGATACTCATTAAGCATTTCCTGCTTTACCTTTGCATGGATCATTATTGTAAGCACTTTGATACTTCCTTTTAACTACAGTATTGAATTACTTTATTGCATAACGCCAAGCATCAGCTGCCAGGCAAAGTGAACAAACGGACACCCATCTTAAAGAACCTTAAAGTAGGTGTCCATTTTAGCCTTTTTCGCCGGGGAGAAAAATCCCCGGCTATCCAATTATGCGTGCTATTTGTATGTTTTAGAGTTTTCTTTAATATAATCAATTAGGGAGTTAAACATTGGATACCAATTGTATTGATCATTAACCCCGACCCACATCTTATCAAGGTGTGTTTCAGTAACGAAATAGTCTTCAAGTGTAAGTGGATCAGTCAATATAAATTGGGCATACTGCTGATTCCCTGTGCCACGAGTGTCAAACCTAAACCACATAAATGGCTTATAGTGTTTGGCCGCATTATTTATACCAATCCGATCTTTAACTGAAGGAATTTTATCGCCCAAATTATTTTTCACTATTAATGACTCGAGATCCTCAAAAGTAATAACTTCATCAAAATAACCAATATTTTCCATTTGCTTTTGCTCAAACTCTGAATTTGAAACTAATATCAAAGACTTTCTTTCATCCAAATCAAAAGACTTTTTTGTGACTATCGTAGCTTTATTTTTTGTAGGAAAATAACCCGTATTAGGGTCAATTTCTACAATTTTTAATGAGGAACAGGCACTTAATGCCAGAGCAAAAAACATTAATAATATTTTTTTCATTACTTCTCCTTCTCTAATAATTATAATTTTCTCTTGATAAAACTAACTAAGACGCATAACGACCTAGCTCACTGGGAAAACGGACACCCATCCTAAAGAACCTTAAAGTGGGTGTCCAGTTAGTCATAGATATGAATTTGAGCACGACAATCTTTTTTCATCAATAAACCTATCTTTAATAGTCTGTTTTTAGACTTAATCTAAACCGGAGAAATATACAAATCTGTCCTATAGCACCGCTAACATTGATGGCACGGTTTTCTACTGTCAAATTATTTTAACGTGGATGGCTTGTTTGTTTTTTAACATTTCTCAAGCCTCTGTTTGTCAGTCTTGGTTAACTTACCGACAACTAATACATATGATTCCCCCGCTAGCTTAGTCACCATACTGTCGGATAACTCACCATCAAGAGATATCGTTATCCAGTGCTTTTTATTCATATAGTAGCCGGGAACAACCGACTCAAATTGACTGACTAGAATTTCACCATCGGCAGGTGTACATTTCAGCGTTACTCGGGGGACTTCTTCATTTTGTGAGACCAAGGCAAACATTTTTCCCATTACCTTAAACACCAGAGCCTCAGGCCCAAAAGGGCTGCTTCCTTCTGCCCCCTT
>CAZVBS010000049.1:0-2618 GCA_964625905.1 uncultured Candidatus Saccharibacteria bacterium
CTCGGTCGTGGTCCGAGCTGTCACGGGTTCGAATCCCGTCGATCACCCAAATAATAAAAATAACCTATTTTTCATAGGTTATTTTTTGATGGTGGAGGCTAGCTTTTTATTCTCCAAGATCCATCGTACTGTTGACATGCTTTGCCGTGAAGGGTTTCTCTTTTCCCTCTGATGGTGACATTGGTTTCGAACTCGCGACATCTTCCGTATGAAGACGTAGAGTAGTTTCCAAGAGCACGTACTGTACCGTAGTTCCCAGTGTTTGAATTGCTCCAGTAGGAAACGTTACCGCTCATTGCTGTATTTTTAATGGCGCTCTGCGCCTTCATGCGGTCGACTTCGTCCATCGACTTACCGACCTCGTTTCCGAGGAAAGCTCCACCGAGAGTGCCGAGGGCGACCATGGCAAGCTTTCCATCTCCGCCACCAAACTGTGAGGCAACAAGAGCTCCAGCTATAGCGCCGATTATGGTGCCGGAGTCTTGTTTGCTTGCACAACCAGACATGATGATTGAAATGGACAAGACTGCACATGCGGTCAAGAATGATTTACGTAATCTCATGATTACCTCCATCAAATTTTGTTCATACTACCGTAACTTTATCATAAATTACGTGTTTTGTCAAACGGAACATTGATACACGTGAAATAATGTAACAAAAAAATATTGAATTAAACTTAAAGTCAGTAAAAATTTAATGTAATTCTTGTATAATATTTATATGGTAAAAAAAATTCAAGAAAAAGAGGAGGTGTTATATCAATGTGAAGAATGTGAATTCAAATACAGAGATAAAGATACTGCTCAAAAATGTGAAGCGTGGTGCAGTGAACATAACAGTTGTAATCTAGACATCACCAAGGATGCGGTTTTATAAACGTGTTTTTAGCAAGTTCTAAATCAGTGTTAATGCAAACATTAAGCTTATCCCAATAATAATTGCAATGAACTGTACGATAGACTTTTTGAGTTCAGATATTTTATGAAGTTCTGGTACGAGGTCTGAACCTGCAATATATAGGAAAGAACCAGCTGCTATTGCTATGAGAGCAGGAGTTATTTTATCGCTTATATCTCCAAGTAGGAGAGCAAATCCTGCACCTAGTACAGATATTAGTGCTGATAAGAAATTAACAAGTAAGGCTTTAGCGCGTGTGTAGCCAGAGTGTATAAGTATTGCGAAGTCACCTATTTCTTGTGGGATTTCGTGTAGAATAATTGCAAACGTAGTTGCGATACCAACCTCTATACTTACAAGGTATGCAGCGCCGATAATTGCACCATCGAGAAAATTATGAACCGCGTCGGAAAAGAGGATAATACTACCAAGCGGACGTGCTTTGTGACAACCTTCATTGTGAGTACCGTGACAGTGATGCCAATGTAGAAACTTCTCTAGTATAAAAAAAATGAAGATACCAATAATGATAAAGAGCGCCGCGGTAGTTGTATTTTCGAACGACTCAAACGCTTCTGGTATAAGATGAATTATTGCATCACCAAAAAGTGCTCCAACTGCAAGACTGACAAGGAAAAAGATTGAGCGGTCAAGAATCTTCTTATTTATAGATAGAGTAAATACTCCAATGAGTGAAATTAAACTAACTAATATGACACTTAATAATGTATAAATTAGTACAGACATGGATTTCCTAGAAATTATTGATAGATAAACATTTGTATAACAACAGTTCCGAGTACTATTATTGTAATTGATGTAGTAATAATAAGAGGTTTGTTTTTAATATAAAAACCATATATAAACCAAGCAATAACTGTCACAAGCGCTAAAACTTGTGTAGTTAGAGAGATACCTTCTATGGTGCCTGTCTGGAAAATCTTTATTACTTGGGGTAGGCTTGAAAATGAAGCAATAAGACCAATACCTGTCATTACTTGGTCGGCTACACGACGTTGTTTTATTTTATGTTCTTTTTGGCATTCATTAAGGTTTGATGGATTATACATAATGAATATTGTACCATTTTTTGGTGCATGGTAGTATATGATTATATGCGCATATATTCATATATTTATAAACATAATTATATTTCATGAAGACAACACCTGATGATAATTATATTAGTAAAGCTACATCCACTTTTAAGCTTCTTTCAGACCCTACCAGATTTAAGATTTTGTACATGTTGTATAAATCAAATGACGGACTATGTGTTTATGAAATTGCGGACGCTATACCCATTTCACACTCTGCTGCATCTCACCAACTTGGTAAACTTGAAGATAAAGGAGTAGTAAACAGCTTTAGAGAAGGGCAGTTTATGTGTTATAGAATCAGCAAGACATCTTACACAAATGAACTTGTTAACATAATTAAAAATTTTAAGGTGTAATTTCTATGAATAATCAATTATCAGGTATTGTTTTCTTTGTCTTAGTTGTTGGTGTAGGAGTATTCTTTTTTATCAACAAAGAAACATTTGAATTACCAAAAGGAGAAACTATACTATTTATTGGAGAAGATGTTATAAATCCTGCAAGGGACGAGGAAGAAAAAGACGTAACACAACCTGCTATGCAACAATCATCACGAGAAATATTTATTACCGACAGAGTTAAGCACTCAATATCACTTGATGAGATTCTTTCAGGTGG
>CAZVBS010000050.1:0-2574 GCA_964625905.1 uncultured Candidatus Saccharibacteria bacterium
CGGTACACGCTATTGGCATGTAGCTTGTAAAAAAAAGGATACGATGAAGAGAATAGAAAAGATAATATGAAAACATACAAATTCTATCAACGGTTAATATCAAAAAATAAATTATTTTTTGTTGGTGAGATGTCTATACCAAGCAATCGTCTAGAATGGCGTATTCCTATAAAAACTTCTATTGGGATAAGGACAAAAGAAGAAGCATTGGGACAACCGAAACCTATAGAAACGATTACATATTATAAGCGAGGTAATAATGAGTCAATGTGTGTTTTCGTTGCAGATGTCACACAATTTGAAATAAGTAAAGATAGTATTAAATAAAAGATAATATGAAACCACCACGTAAAGGCAGACGCGTAACGCCGAAATATCGCAAAAGGAAAAGACCGAATATCCTAGGCAACTGCCGTATGGGGCGTATGGGAGGGAAAGATGAGGGCATTATGTTATTGAAAAGAAAACTACGAAACTGGAAATCGAACAAACCAGCGCAAAAGGGAGTTTATACAGATTAAACAAACATAACCATGAACAAACAAGAGTATAAAAAGATTGCGGAGGACTACGACAATTTAGTTGAGCCGGAGAGAGCTAAAATCCGTACAGATATGGAGACACTAGCAATGTATCTTTTAGAAAATGCCGGTGAGTACAGAGAATATACCGATGAGGACGTGCAAAACGCAACTCTTATATTCGCGGAGGTGATATTAGCCCGAACGAATAAAAAGCATAGAGACAAGATATCAAACGAGAGAATGCTTGAATTATCTAACGAACTCGGCAAAAGTCTGTACCAAACAGTGGAAACCTTTACCGGCGTTGATTTGCATAAGGTATGATACCCGAACTACTACTCCGCTTCAAATGGGCAATGCAACGTGCTTTCAGAGGATACGACAACACTATATACTGGTCTTTTGGAGGGTACATGGAGAATTACTTACCGCAATTAAAACACCTATGCGAGTTAAACATTGAAGACGTATGCGGTCGCGGTGATATCTTTTTGGAGACTATTTACCTTATAGACAAGCGCACCGCACTACAACAGGCGTTGGACAAAAGCAAAACGCCACAAATAAGAGTTATAAACCAGTATCGCTTAGAAGACCACGAGAAAGAAATGTGGATATATCTCGGGAAGAATATGAGATTTTATTGGTCATAGTTTATAGAATATATGTATATATACAAAAAAGAGAATAATTTACCAATTAAAAGTTGGATACCAAAAGAAGACTATTGTGTTGATGTAGGTATGGTAAAACAAATTGAAAACTTGTCTAAGTTACCGTTTGCATTTCATCATATAGCTCAAATGCCTGATGGACATTTGGGCTATGGAATGCCTATTGGAGGAGTAATTGCTACTAAAGATGTAATAATCCCAAATGCTGTTGGTGTAGATATTGGTTGCGGTATGTGTTCTGTAAAGACAAACTTGACAAGCATTGACACTGAAACTCTTAAAAAGATAATGGGAGAGATTAGAAAAGTTATCCCTGTTGGGTTTAATAAGCATAAAGAGGAACAAGATTACCAATTGATGCCTGAAAGAGATTGGGATTTTATGGGAGAGGAAGCACCGATGATTAACAATCAATATACCAATGCTTTAAAATCCCTCGGAACTCTTGGAGGGGGAAATCACTTCATTGAAATACAAAAAGGTTCTGATGATTATATTTGGATAATGATACATTCTGGTTCTCGTAATCTCGGCTTCACAGTTGCTAATCATTACAACAAACTAGCCATAGAACTAAATGAAAAATGGCACAGTAAAGTACCTAAAGAATGGGAATTAGCATTTCTACCAGTAGCTAGTGAAGAGGGGCAAGATTATATAAGAGAAATGAATTATTGTGTAGATTATGCTTTATCAAATAGATTGTTGATGATGAGTAGAATTAAAGATATCTTCACAAAAGAATTTGGTGTTGTGACTTACAAAGAAATAGTAAAAATAAATATCTCCCACAACTATGCAAGTTTAGAAAACCATTTCGGGGAAAATGTATGGGTGCATAGGAAAGGAGCAACATTGGCAAGAAAAGGAACTGTTGGGATAATACCTGGAAGCCAGGGGACGAAATCATATATTGTGAAAGGAAAAGGAAATCCTGAAAGTTTTGAAAGTTGCTCACATGGAGCAGGTAGAAAAATGGGGAGAAAACAAGCGCAAAGAGAATTAGATTT
Organism: uncultured Candidatus Saccharibacteria bacterium; assembly: GCA_964625905.1. Taxonomy (GTDB): domain Bacteria; phylum Patescibacteriota; class Minisyncoccia; order Phycocordibacterales; family JABMNX01; genus JABMNX01. The sequence goes on from CAZVBS010000050.1 coordinate 2,209, forward strand.
AGAATCTGAAATAGAAATGTTAAATCATAGTAATGTAATACACTCAATAAGAAATATAAAAGACTTAGATGAAGCACCGGGTGCATATAAAGATATACAAACTGTTATGCACAATCAATCAGATTTAATCGATATCATTGTAGAATTGACACCTCTTGGAGTTATTAAAGGATAACTATGATTAAACACCCTGTAAAATGGTGTATATACTGGAAAGCTACTACCATAATGGATTGGAACAGATAGCAAGTTTGTTACATGTGCTACAATATAAACAGAATAGAACCTTTACATGGGAGGTGCTAAATGAATAACGACTTGTGCCTATTGTGTCAATGGGAATGCTCTCAAGGACATAAGAAGAAA
>CAZVBS010000051.1:0-2402 GCA_964625905.1 uncultured Candidatus Saccharibacteria bacterium
AACATGTCCATATTAGATAATACAAAAATGCTGTCCTAGTTAGAACTTAGCCTTAGAATCTAACCAAGCAAACTAATTTGTAACTATTTAAGAACAATAATTGCTTATTTTAGCACAAAGGTGAAAAGAAAGTAAGATTTCATAAAGAAATAAGGTTTTCTTAGTGTTTCTTTGAGCCTTAGTGGCTATGTTTTAGTTACCTATTTTTTTAAATTAAAACCTTGCAGGTTTAATCTTCCATAAGAAAATAAACCTGCAAGGTTTCATAAGACTCAATCCCCAAACTCCAAGGCCTCCTCAAAATCTTCGGGTGTAAAGGTATAGGCAAACTCATATAGCCCATCTCTAACCTTACCACCTTCATAAGAGGTTTCTAACATTAAGCTTTTGCTTACGGGTGAATTTACATCTGTAGTATGCCAAATAGATGCTTTTTCGTAATAGATAATTTGGATAGAATCTACATCAAAAGGTGGGGGGAGAAAAGGAGTATTGCCATCGCCTCGGTCAATAGCAATATCTCGTTCCCATTGATCATTATTAGTAATTATTGTTGATTTTTGAAACTCACCTTGGAAAAATACTTGAAACTCAATATCATGACCAGAATTGTTTATAAAGTGAGTTAAGGTAACAGTACCAATGCCTTCATTAATGCAAGCAGATAGTGAAAAGACCATAAAAAGGAAAGCTACTATATATTGTGTGCGTTTCATAATTTTATAGGTTAAAATAGTATGTTAAATAGGAATCAATATCAGCATCAGATACCCCATTTGGTTTATTATTTTTTAAGGCTGTTCTAAACGATGTAAGACCATAAGAATCAGTTAAAATATCTGATTCAATATTTGGCATAGTGTACCCTGTTATATGGTCAAATGGGCCACTAGTTTGGTCAAAATCATCTACTAAATCAATAAATAATGGAGTGTAAAACCTTGCAGGTTTAATCTTCCATAAGAAAATAAACCTGCAAGGTTTCATAAGACTCAATCCCCAAACTCCAAAGCCTCCTCAAAATCTTCGGGTGTAAAGGTATAGGTAAACTCATAAAGCCCATCTCTAACCTTACCACCTTCATAAGAGCTTTCTAACATTAAACTCCTACTTACAGGCGAGTTTACATCTGAGGTATGCCAAATAGAGGCTTTTTCATAATAGATAATCCTAATGGAATCCGCAGCCATAGAAGGACGTATACTAGGCCCTGTGGAGCCTCCTGGCTCTCCTGACACAGACTTAAATTCTTTGGATTGGTTATTTTCTATAAAACTCGAAGATCTATAGGCTCCATTATAAAATTCTTGTAGTTCTATATTAAGGCCTGAATTATTGATTAAGGTTGTATAAGTACTATCGCCAAGAGGACCTTCAGTACAAGATGAGAATATAAAACCAATAAAAATGTATATTATACTTTTCATAATGCTATAAGTTAAAGTAGTAAGCAAAGTAATCATCAATTTGCTGGTTGGTAACACCAGTAGGCCTGTTGGCTTTTAGCCTATCTCTAAACGAGGTTAGTCCATAAGCATGTTTTAAAATTACCTGTTCCAGCGTTTGCATGGTATAACCTGTAATTTGGTCGTTTGGTCCAGCGTTAGGTCTATCAAAATCATCCACCAAATCAATAAAAATAGGCGAGTAAAACCTTGCAGGTTTAATCTTCAATAAGAAAATAAACCTGCAAGGTTTCATAAGAACTAATCCCCAAACTCCAAAGCTTCCTCAAAATCTTCGGGTGTAAAGGTATAAGAGTACTCGGCAAGCCCACCATTTATCTTGCCTTCTACATAAGAACCTGCTAGCATTAAATTTTTGCTTACAAGCGAGTTTTTATCTATGGTATGCCAAATGGAGGCTTTTTCGTAATAAATTATCCAAATAGAATCGGCAGTAAATGGGGGAGCTAAAAAAGGGAGAACGCCATCAGCTTTACTGTTAGAGATACTAAATTCCAGTTGTTTAGTATTTTTAATTATTCTTGACTGTTCAAATTCGCCTTGAAAATATGTTTGCATTTCAATATCATGTCCAGAGTTATTAATAATAGTAGTTTTTGTAGTACTTCCTGGTCCATCTTTAATGCAGGCAGAAAGCGAAATAGCAATAAAAAGGAAAACTAATATATGTTGTGTGCGTCTCATTATTTTATAGGTTAAAGTAGTAAGCTAAATAGTTTTCAATATCCTGATTAGTAACACCATTGGGTTTATTGGCTTGTAATGCATTTCTAAGAGATGTTAACCCATAAGAATCCTCTATAATAGCAGATTCAACACCTGCCATAGTGTACCCTGTTATATGGTCAAATGGGCCACTAGTTTGGTCAAAATCATCTACTAAATCAATAAATAATGGAGTGTAAAACCTTGCAGGTTTAATCTTCCATAAGAAAA
>CAZVBS010000052.1:0-2398 GCA_964625905.1 uncultured Candidatus Saccharibacteria bacterium
GAAGGAGCTGCACTGGATGTAGAAGACTTGTTACTTAGGAAACAGTTGCTCTATGTACGAAAAGGAAAGAATTACCGTGAACGCTATGTACCTGTTACAGGCAGGGTATTTACCGATTTGTTGGAATACATTCAATTAGGCCGCCCTTGTTTTGAAGAAAATGAAGGGCAGACCTCCCAAGCCTTGTTGCTAAGCAGGCACCACAAACGCATCAATACACAATCTATTTATCATAGAGTTTTACAACTAAAAGAAAAGAGCCATATCACCAAACAAGTAGGGCTGCATACCCTGCGCCACAGCATTGCTACCCACCTGTTACAATCAGGGATGAAGTTAGCGCAAATAGCCAGGTTCTTGGGACACAGTTCACTGGAATCAACCCAAATCTATACGCACGTGTCCTCCGTAGCTTTAGCGAAGGAGGATGTAACCGTGGACTGAATGCTGTGGTCTGAAAGCTGAAAGCCGTGGACTAAAAGCCATGGACTAATATCTAATATCTAATGAAATACCATTTTAGCCCAGCAGTTACCGCAGAGCTCGACCGGTTTACCAAACCCCTTGCATTAAAATATGTAGCACTAAACCGTTACCACAATTACTTAGGTATGTTTTTGCAATGGATGGAACAAGCCCAGCTTACCAGTGATAAAGTTAGAACAGTTGATATATTGTCCTTTATTGCTTCCATTAAGGCAACTGCCAGTAGAGAAATACAGAACAGAACTTTACAAATAGTACGGCAGTATTTTGATTATAAGCAGCATCCCCATAACCCTGCGATGGGCATCAAAATAAAAGGAGCAATCAAACGCATCCCACACAACTTGTTAGATAAAGAAACCTTGGAAGGACTGTACACCCGCCTGCCTGCCCTCCGCACGGCTACAGGAGGCGGGTCGGACGGGCAGGAAAACTACCAGGCACTTACCTTGAATAATTACCGTGATAAAGTAATTACAGGGCTGGTGGTATATCAGGCATTAACAAGCGGGGATCTGCACACCCTCAGGTGCGGTGATGTAAAGCTGGCGGAAGGGAAACTATACATACGTGCGCATAACAATATGAACAGCCGGGTACTGGCACTGGAAGGCTTCCAGATTATGGAGCTGCACGAGTACATCGAGCAGATAAGGCCACAATTTTTAGGAAGTAGTTTTAGTGAGCAGCTCTTTATTAGCTCAAAAGGAAATGAGCGCATTATGAACACCCTGCGTAAGCTGATGGCCACCTTACGAGGGCTGCACCCCGAAGTAAAAACCCTGATGCAGTTAAGAAGCAGTGTACTAGCCGAATGGCTCAAGGACAAAGATGTACGTATTGTACAGTACATGGCAGGCCATAAACGGGTAAGCAGCACCGAACGCTATCAGGCCATTAATCTAGAAGATTTGCAAGAGCAGTTGAATAAATTTCATCCCTTGGGATAAGAAGCTTTTATTAATCTACGAAGCCTTGGCGAAGTAGATAGCGTAGTTATCCCTTGGGCTAAACCAGTAATAAAATGGAATCGTTATCTTTACAGTATCACAAACAAGTAAATAAAGTTATGTTGGACATACAGGCAGAAAAGTACTCAGTAATAGAAGCCTTGACAAAAGTCAATGACATTAACCTTATCCAAAAGGTCAAGGATATTCTCAAACAAGAAAACCGCATTAGCATTGAACAGTACAACAAAGAGTTGGATGAAGCAGATGCCCGAATTGATGCAGGAGACTATTACACACAGCAAGAAGTTGAAAAAATGGCTAAAAAGTGGTAAAAGAAAAAGAACAAACCCCTGTAGTAGTTTGGGACAAAAAAGCTTATTATTTGTTGGAAAAAGCTTGTAAACGTATTAAAAAAGACTCTTTAGCAAATGCAGAAAAAGTTAGAACAGAGATTTTAACAATTACAAAAAGCCTTGCTGCCAATCCTGAAAAATATCCAAAAGATAAATACAAACGAAACAACCCAGGCAATTATAGGGTATTTGAAAAGTATCGATTTAGAATAGCTTATAGACATACTTCTAAAGAAATCAGAATACTAAGATTTAGAAGTACAGACCAGGAACCCATACTTTATTAAATCCGAAATATTACCAGCCAGTCCAGTCTCTCCCGATAACTATAACTATAACTATAACAATCGGGAGAAACATTCTTGGAAAAGCGGAGTTCGTCCGTACAGTTGGCAGCATAGTTCACGCCAAACCACCACAGCACCCCGATGACTATCGGGGAGCTGTGTTGCCCTTCGGGTTGCTGCGCAAGCTTGTCATGCTCTATGCATTGCCTGCCTTACTTCCTCACGGCAGTTCTCTTGTCTTTTTTGCCACTTCCTTGCGTTGCTCTCCAGTCAGTCGCAAAAAATCCAACCACTGCCAGTGTTAGTGCTCACCTGCGGG
>CAZVBS010000053.1:0-2364 GCA_964625905.1 uncultured Candidatus Saccharibacteria bacterium
TCAAAAACCAAGTTTTTCTAACATTTGCACCTTGATGTGTATAAAGTGTTGCCATTGTTAATAAACTTATGTCTTCTTAATATATAAGCTGCAGTGACGAAAGAAAAGGTTCGTATTTATCGTCTGTCATTGTAACTACAATATAATCATTAGGATAAAAAATATAATAGGTAGCCTCACGAGAATAAGGAGTCTTATCTCCTAGAAACTGAAATGAGGGATTCTCTATTTTTATAACACGAGCGTCAGGGACTAACATATCATCCTTCTCTAAGCCCATTTTGGGAGAATTTTGAGAGACTATTTCTTTAAGATCACTAAGCGCTTTATCATAAGTCCATTCCAAAGAAGCAGTCCTGTAATATCCTGCTGCGATTGTGGTGTACGGCGTAATCTTAATTTTGCCTTCGCTACAGTTAGTGCCTTGACTTGAACCATTACAGCGAAAAGTTGCTCCAGGCAGTTCACTACCAACTGTACGAGTAGAATACGGGTGATACAAATCACTTGGTATACTCATCGACCAACCGCCAATTTTATCTACATACACCGTTCCGTCTTTGTCTGTATCTGTTAAGATGCCAGTAGTTATAATGGTTGATGTGCTTACAATAGGGTTAATTGGTGTTATAATATCCACCTGCTGATCTAATTGAGAGTCTTCACAACCAACAACAGTAATGGAAGAACTCCGAACAATTATAACACCAGTACTATCAGAACAGTAATATTGATCTGGACTATCTCTCAATTGTGCAGACATTGCCCATGCAGTAGATGAATCCTTACAAACAACCACACTAGAAAGGTCTGTGACAATTGTATTGTCATCATCCATTCCAGTTTGAGTATTCTTAATATCTACACAAGCCCCTACATAACTTTTTCCATTTTTTTGATAATAAATTTCAGCTGAATAACGTGCGAGAGTAATTATATTCTTAATAACAGTGTCAACTTCCGCTTTTAGTATTATAGAAAATACTTCTTCGGCAAGTAAAATACCCTTAGAATTAAAAGCTTTTGATAAGACTTTTACAGTTTGATCAGAATAAGTTCTGTTAATAAATTTTGAGTTAATGAGAAGTCTTTGCCCTACTTTTTGAGTTTTAGATATGTATTTATCCAGAACTATATCAGTATTGCAATCTATCGATTGTTCATTATCAATCATAATGAGTCCACTAACTCCAACTGGGCAGTTTGCTCGCATAATCCACTGGGTTGTTTTTACAGGAACTTTAAAAGTAAGGGATTCGGAGTTCTTAGGTGTTTGTATTAATGTTCTTTCAGTGATTTTATTTTCCGTAAGAAATGTCACTGCAACGACCATTGCGACGACTATAGTGAAAGCACTAATGATAATCATCTTAGGTAGTATAGATTTTGATACGGCGTCCTGTGTATTTGTTTTCTTTGAGATGTGGCGATTATCTCCAGAGATTGTTTCTTGTAGTCGTGTCGTCTGTGTGCTGGCGACATTATTTTGTACTGAAAGAAACGCTTCCTCTATCTGAGAATTTTTCCAACCTGCTTGAACAAGAGACTGTTCGATTTGATCTTTCGTATAATTTTGCGTCAAACAATCTTTAATATATTTAAGAATTTCTTCGTTGTACATAAGAACTAATAGATTTTAACTAAACCTAGAAATTTACTTTTACTGGCTCTCTCTCCTCTGACCCCTCTTCAAGCTCAAAGAAATCACGCTCTTCAAACTTGAATATTTTTGCAATAAGGTTTGCGGGGAATGAATCAATCGCAATACTCAAGTCGCGCGCGTTTGTATTGTAAAAACGACGTGATGCCTGAATCTTGTTTTCCGTATCGGAAAGCTCATTTTGCAGATCAAGAAAATTCTGATTTGCTTTTAGGTCTGGGTAATTTTCTGCAACAGCAAAAAGTGACATCAGAGAACCTGCTAGCGCGTTTTCTGCTTGTCCGTGTTCTGTCATTGTACCTGCCCCCATAGCTTTAGTACGCGCCTCTGTTACTTTTTGCAATGTTTCTTTCTCGTGCGCCACATATCCCTTTACCGATTCAATAAGATTCGGGATAAGGTCATAACGCCTCTTAAGCTGTACGTCAATATCAGCCCATGCTTCTTCAGCACGCTTGATAAGACGTACAAAACCGTTATACATTGCAATAATCCAAAAAATAGCTACGGCAATAATAGCAAGCACGTTAAACTTCCATTCAATTACATCAAATAATCCGCTAACGAGCAAAAGGAGAACAAGCGCTCCTAAAACAATATTCCAAAAATTAGTCATAATATTTTTACTTTAAATTAAATAATAATTAACTATATATTTAACTATGTAGTTAATTACATAGTTCTTTAATCGATTAAAATAATCT
>CAZVBS010000054.1:0-2227 GCA_964625905.1 uncultured Candidatus Saccharibacteria bacterium
AGTTCGCCGGTTGGGGCCGCAGGCAGAAATAAAATATCGTTATTCGCTTAAATCGTTGTTAGGAATGGGCTACGACTCTGTTGCTTTGGGGAGCAGAGAGCTACTGCTCGATGCCAACTATCTGGCTGTAGCACTGTCTGATTTCATGGAGGGAGGCAGCCCAATTGTCTCGGCCAACGTGGCCATTATCGATGCCGAGATCGGTTTGACTAGTCGCTATCGCGTGGTGAAAAAAGGAGGTAAGCGCATTGGGGTGACCTCGGTGTTGGGGCGCAAGCATCGCGTAGCTTTGCAGAATGCTTCAGATATTCATTGGACCGCTCCGGAGAAAGCGCTTGCCGAGGTTGTTGCGCAGCTTGAAGCCGAACGGTGCGATATGTTGGTGCTGTTGGTGCATGCCGATCCGCAAGAAGCAACTCAATTGGCTCAACAGTTTCCTCAATTCCAACTAGTGGCTACCACCGGTGGAGCTCCAGAACAGCCTTTGCGTATGGTTAAAATCGAGGGCAGTAAAGTGCCGCTGGTCGAGGTGGGGCACAAAGGGATGTATGTTTCTGTCATCGGGATGTTTGACGATCCCAAAAAACCTTTGCGCTATCAGCGTGTGCCGATGGATCATCGATTTGAAGACTCGCAAGCCATGCAGGCGCTTTTGGTTGCCTATCAACAGGAGCTTGAGGGCTTGGGGCTTGAGGGTTTAGGCATTACCGGCGTGAGGCATACCGAAGGGAAATTCGTTGGCTCAGAAGCGTGTGCCGATTGCCATGCCGAAGCAACCGAAGTATTTCTCGCAACGCCACATGCTCATGCTACCGACACGTTGGCTCAGCTCGATCCACCACGGCATTTTGATCCCGAATGTTTAAGTTGCCACGCCACGGGCTGGAACCCACGGAAGTTTTTTCCCTATCGGTCTGGCTATTTGGGCCTGACAAAAACTCCGGCATTGGCGGGCAATGGGTGTGAAAATTGCCATGGACCGGGCGCCGCTCATGTGGCGGCCGAGTCGGGCGACAAGGAGGTCGACGACGCCGAGCTCGAACGCCTTCGCGCCAGTTTGCGAATGAAAATTATCGAGAACGAAGGGAACCAAAAGGGACAAGTCTATGAGAACGGGGTCGTGGTCCAGAAATGTATGGAGTGTCACGACGAAGACAACAGCCCCGATTTCGACTTCCAAAAATACTGGCCGAAGGTGGAACACTACGGTAAAGAATAGCGGGGATGTTGGATTGTTGATGTGAAATAGGGCTATGCCGACAAGCCCATCAACAATCCCGCATCAAACATCCAACATCCCTTCTGGTATGTTGAAGTTGGCGGCCACCTTTTGGATGTCGTCGTGGTCGTCTAGTTTTTCCATCATCACAAGCACTTTTTGGGCTGTGTCGAGGTCCAGGTCGACTGTCTCTTTGGGAATCTGGCTGATGGCTTGTGTTTGGGTTGGGATCTCGGCTTTTTCGATTGCTTCGCACAGCCCGACGAATTGATCGGGGGGGCAGAGCACCTCAAAGGTATCGCCGGCGGTGCGAACATCGTCTGCCCCGGCTTCCATGGCTAGCTCGAGCAACGTTTCTTCTTCGACTTGAGAAGTCTCGATGAGCACCAATCCTTTTCGGTCGAACATCCAGGCAACACATCCGGTGGCGCCCAGTTTTCCGCCAGCGATTTCGAATATTTTGCGAACCTCGGGTGCGGTGCGATTGCGGTTGTCGGTTAAGATGTCGCACAACACGGCAACACCGCCCGGCCCATAGCCTTCGTATAATACTTCTTCAAAATTGTCGCCGCCCGCTTCGCCCGAGCCTTTTTTGATCGCCCGTTCAATGTTGTCCTTGGGCATGCTAACTGCTTTGGCATCGTTGATGGCATAGCGCAAGCGGAGGTTCATCGTCGGATCGGCCCCGCCGGCTCTTGCCGCAACGATAATCGCCTTGGAGAGTTTGCTCCATAGCTTGCCGCGTTTGCTATCGATGAGGGCCTTTTTATGCTTAATGCCGGCCCAATGAGAATGTCCTGCCATGAATGAAAGTCCAAAGTCTAAAATCCAGCGTTACTACCGCGATTGCGTCTTCGCCCAACCTAACGCGGCTTGCGTTTCTTTAGCTGTTTGGTGGAAGAGGTTTTCGGACGCTTGGTGTTTGCAGGAGCCTTTTTCTTAACAGCAGTTTTTGTCTTAACGACTTTCTTTTTAACAACTTTTTTCTTGACTACCTTCTTCTGTACG
>CAZVBS010000055.1:0-2080 GCA_964625905.1 uncultured Candidatus Saccharibacteria bacterium
AGAATACTATTATAGTATTATTAATGCTATGCAGCTTATTCTTATTTTCTTTTACGGGTGGAAGAAGTAACTATAGGTTTATTAAGATTCTATTTTAGATATACTCAAGTGGTCTAGCCCCCTATTAATCGTACAAAATTATTTTCGTTTGTAAATATACATAAATTCTGTTCTACCTTTGCTCCAGCAAAACACGACTGACGGTTCTCTTTGTACTGAAAGTTGATAGAGATATGGCGCCATTCTCTTTTTCGAAAAACCTAACATACTGGCAAAGGATTCGTTAGCAAAACACTTCCTTCTGACTTCTCATTATCTGAAATTTGATAATAGGGAATTAAAAGTTTAAATTTTATTTTTTTATTAGCAAGCTCTATTCTTTTAATATTTCCTAATTCCCATTGTTTCCAAAATACATTTGGAGCTAAATTAGCAATTGATCCATGTAAACGTACATTATTGTATTTTGTATAAAATAAGGCCAAATAAATCTCTGCTTGTTCAAGGTTTTCAAAATGTTTTTGATCTAAAGACTTTCCTAATATAGCATGAAAAGACTCAATATGTCCATTTTCTTGAGGAGTGTAAGGATGTGTAAACACTTGGTTTAAATGGTTTGTTTGAAAAAAATCTTGAACCATCTTTGCAGAAAACCTTGGGTCATTATCATTTCTAACTTCTATAGAAATTTCTTCATTTAACATATCATTTGGTTGTAAATGCTCTATGATTATTGTCTCCCATATTTGTTTGACAGTATGTTGTGTTATCGACATGCCAATATGCCAATGAAGTACTACTCTCGTAAATACATCGATGACTGTTAGGATGAAAGCATGTTTTTTATGTTCTTCGATCCATAGGAATTTAATATCCATTTCTAACATTTCAAGAGGCACTGATGGTGTTAGTATTCTATACTTTGCATATTGCTTTAATATTCTTTTCTTCTTTAATAATAGTTGATTTTCTTTCATGAGCCGATATACTTTCTTATGATTAATAAGATAGCCTAATATTTGAAGTTGATACGTCATTCTACGATATCCATATACTAAGTCAGGGTCAGAGTGATTGCTTTCTATTTCATCTATTACAACTGAGTTAAGACGAACTACTTGTTGATCATCAACACGTTGAACTGTTGTTAAACTTGACTTTCTCCCTCGTCTTTTATCTTTTTTTGGTTTGTAGTAATATTGGTGTAACGTTAGACCAACTTGTTCTAATACACGATTTCTTGTTAGCCCCAAAGCAACATACTGTCCTACGAGTATTTTTTTCTCACTTTGGGATATTTCTTTTTTAGCAGTTCGTCTTTTAATCTGCTCTCGATTTCCTTCTCGGCTAACAGCTGTTTTAGTAATTCGACTTCTTGCTCTAGTTCTCCTATCTTTTTAAGTTTTGCCTTGGTTATCCCATGGTCAAACCCATGCTCTCCCATCTCTTCAAATTTCTTTTTCCAAGAATAGTAGGTCGCTGGATAAATATCATGCTTTTCTAAGGTAACGGTCACTCCATGAATACTGACCTCTTTAAGAATTTCAATTTTTCTCTCTTTAGTGAAAGTTCTACGTTTTTTCATATCTGTAAAGATTATACTTTTTTTAATATAATCTTGTCCGACTATTTAAGGGGCGGAAGCATCACCCCAAGAAAGTTTATTATTTAAGTGCAAATCACCGTTAATGATTTCTAGGGGAGAAGTTATATTATTGGAATACAATTGTCCTGTTCCAAGCCCTTGATACATTTTGTTATCCTTCTCAAAAACCCATTGAGCAATGGCATTTAACCCAACATTAGATTCTAAAGCTGAAGTTGCCCACCACCCAATATTTAATTCTTCAGCCAACAATATCCATTCATCACAATGGCGAAAACCACCCAAAAGACTTGGCTTAAGAATAATATACTGGGGTTGAATGGTTTCCAAAAGCCTTCTTTTTTGATCAAAATCGACTACACCTATGAGTTCTTCATCCAAAGCAATAGGCAGTGGTGTTTTTTTACATAATTCTGACATTTCTTTCCAGTTTCCTTGTTGGATAGGTTGTTCAATAGAATGCAAATCCAAGGC
>CAZVBS010000056.1:0-1921 GCA_964625905.1 uncultured Candidatus Saccharibacteria bacterium
CTGATGCTGATTCTTCTGATGCTGATTCTTCTGATGCTGATTCTTCTGATGCTGATTCTTCTGATGCTGATTCTTCTGATGCTGAGGATGTTGATGTGGTTAGCGGATATCACAATTGTGACTGTCCGCACCACAGAGGAGTACTACCTGCTGTTGCCAGGCAAAATCGATGTACATATGTATGGCCCCATATGTTCGTTCCTGGTGGTTGTATCCATCAAAAGTGTGGAGGAATACCTATTCCTCACAATTTTTGCACTCCTGGAAGTTATTGGAGCATGAATATCACTCCCGATTTGCTGATTCCAGGGAATGGGGGGGTATATTTGTATGATGATTTGATGGCTAATGGCAATTACTGTAACACTCATCGAAGAAATCTTGCGTATTATGCCGAAGCGAAGTTTGTTATGGGTTTTAATGTTCAAACACCACTTCCAAATTCAATGAAAAGAGCTCTCAGACGATTGTTTCCTGGACCTTGACGCGAGAGTTGCGCACGGAGATATGATAAAAAAGTATGATAAATGTAATAAATTATTGAATATCTTAAACCTAATAATCATCAAAGACTCTGGAGCTAGGCACTTCTCCTGGATATCTTGTGCGGTGGGCAAGCAAGCTATAAGCGCTCATCAAATCAACGTACTCCTTCTGCAGTGAATCACGCGCAGTTCTAGCTGCCTTCTTCTTCTCTCTGCTTGTTCTCACCAGTTTGTCTTTCACTTGAATCGCCTTCACTTGAGTCACACGCATTTTCGATCGGAGGTCCTTGAGGCCCTTGTACTTCTTCGCTGCTTTCTTGTATACCTCTGCACCTTTCCGTGCTTCATTGCGAGCAGTCACAACTTGACGTCGAATGCTATTGAACATGGTCTGCGATTTAGATGAATTGGAAACCTTCTTCAATTGCTTCAACGTGTACAACTGCAGTCTCCTGATTTTTGAAGACGATTCTGTCTGAATAATTATGGATTGAAAATGAGTTTGAAGTAAAAACATAAATTATCAAACGCACTCTGTTTCGTCTTCTTCTTCTTCTTCTTCCTCTTCTCGATCTTCTCGAATGACTGAGTGATAAAACGCGAACCTTCAGCTTCTCCGAACATGGCTTGCCTTACCAAATCATAGGCTTTTTGCAATCCTTTTCTTCACATTTCGGAGGCGGAACGGTTGGATGGACACGCTTGTAGCACTTCGGACACATCGGCTTACCTACATTCTTCGATGCTCCGGTTCGAGTACTAAGACCACCTTCAGCAAGGCGATGAATAGCGTTACAGTCCCCCTCCTTCACCTTAGTCCATCTAGCATCGCCTAAATACCTTTCATTCCCACAAATACCGCAATTTTGGCCGGTTTCAGAAATATCCGGCCTACATTAAAAAGCATGTCTAATATTAGAAAAAGATATCCATAAAAAACAAAAGGAAACAGTCATCACAAAAAATAATTGAGCTATCAACGTGAAAATTATATTCAGTGGGTGCTAAAATAACACCAAAACAACCCATAAGTTGCGACAACAAGAACTGAAGCGCGACAAGCGTTTTTAAGAACGCCAGCCAAAATCAATTAGTGCTCACCAAAAAACATTGGAAAAAAAACAGAATCGAGAAGCACAAATAGGAATGCGCAAAACGGTCGATATTCATTCGAAACAAACCCCAAAAAGGGTATTCATACCTAGTAATACTACGTGTGGACATCACAAAAGCATTTTTGGTGGAATTTCGGTTGAAGGAGGTGTTATTTTATTACGCTATTTGGGTGGGGAGGAGATTTTGGTCGGGGATTTTTGACTTTGAGCGGCCTACCTTAATCTTCCTACGAGCCTCTGGTGTCAATATCTTCCATGTAGTTTTGAATGTATCTGATATGAGCTTAGGATCGGTTGTAATAGCCTTCATTGCTTGTTTCT
>CAZVBS010000057.1:0-1912 GCA_964625905.1 uncultured Candidatus Saccharibacteria bacterium
TCGGAGTGGCTCTGGTATGAGTCGCAGACGAACTTTTTCAAGTTCTAAACCAGGAGGTCGTAGTAAATTTGGTGGTAACAGTAGACGTCGTAGCACATCGGAAAACCGAGGTAGCGGTAGACGTGGAGGTGGACAAAAAATGCCAACATTTGACCCATCACGATTTATTAACACTAACCCTGTAGATACAGTAGAAGAAGTATATAAACCAAAACACAATTTTGGTTCTTTTGGTCTTGATAAAAGACTAGAAGAAGCTATTGCTTCATTAGGAATAGAAACGCCTTCCCCTATTCAAGACAAAATAATTCCAGAAATTCTTGAAGGACACGACGTAGTTGGACTTGCAGAAACTGGTACAGGTAAAACTGCAGCATTCCTTATTCCACTTATTGAAAAAACTCTTAAAGACAAAAACAGACAAACACTTATTCTCGCTCCAACGCGTGAGCTCGCAATCCAAATTGAGGATGAACTCAAGAAGCTTTCACAAAATACGCGATTCTATTCTGTCGTATGTGTTGGCGGTATAAACATTCGTCCACAAATCCGAGCACTACACAAGAAAAACCACTTTATCATTGGTACTCCTGGACGCGTGCTTGACCTTATCAATCGTAAAAGTTTTCGCACCGACGGTATTACAACTGTTGTATTAGACGAAGCAGACCGAATGCTTGATATGGGATTCATTAACGATATGAAAAAAATTCTTGGAGCAACACCAGCAGAAAGAGAGACTCTGCTCTTCTCTGCAACAATGTCTAAAGATGCAGAAAAAATTGTAAACAATTTTCTCAAGAATCCTGTTACTATCTCTGTGAAGAAAAAAGATGTTACGAATAGTATTGCACAAGATGTAACTCATTTTAAAAATGATATGAAGTTTGAAACTCTTCTTAAATTACTTTCAGGTCCAGAGTTCAAACGTGTACTTATCTTTGGAGCAATGAAACACAGCGTTGGTAAGCTTGCTATACAACTCTCAGACAACAATGTAAAAGCAGAGTCCATTCACGGCAACAAAGGTCACGGACAAAGACAAAGAGCACTTACAAAATTCAAGGAAGGTAGTGCGCGTGTACTCGTTGCAACTGATGTTGCAGCACGAGGTATTCATGTAGATGATGTAACACATGTAATCAACTATGATTTACCGAACACATTTGAAGACTATGTTCACCGTATTGGACGAACAGGTCGTGGTACCAAACGAGGAAAGGCTCTTACTTTTGTACCTGTAAATTCTAGAGTGAATAGATAAAATTTCTACAACCAAATATTATTAAAAAAAATGCCACACAAATGTGTGGCATTTTGCATAAATGAACTTTATAAAAGCGTACTATTTATTATCCATACCAGCAAGAGTCTTTAAGTGCTGCTCTGTAGTTATGCCGTGTTTATAGACTAGGTCAAAAGAATACTGTATGTATTGTTGTCCTAGTATTTTATTTTCCAGTAAATCACTATGGCTCAGATTCTCTCCAATCATATACGAAAGAACTGATGTAATGTAATCAACTTTCTTCTCATGTATTTTAGACAAAAATAAACGAATAAACTCACCTTTGTTTTGTCCACACCATGAACATATTTCAAAATGCTTATCAATATTCACATTACTAGCCACTACAATATTTTCAAGAAATACACCTTCTTTTAAACAAAGAGGGTGCGCATATACACTCTGACTATTAAAGAATAAGCATGCCAGTAATATTACACGCAATAACGTATGCTTGCTTCTCATCACGCACCTCCTAAAGGTATTTTAATCTACTTTAATTTATAGACCTATGCAGAAGTTATGTCAACAACACGAGACAATTGACATTAAAAGTTATTCACAGTAGCATACCTTCTAGTTTTATGTACAAAAAAATAATGAATTTTCTTTAATAGGAGGGTT
>CAZVBS010000058.1:0-1881 GCA_964625905.1 uncultured Candidatus Saccharibacteria bacterium
AATGAAGAACTATCCGCTGCTCCTTACAATTCTGATCTTCAGTTTTTTAGCAGGCTGCTCAACGTCCGAAATAACACAGCAAGACTCAACTTTCAAATATTTTGATCCCGATACGGTTCATGCATATAAATTTGATACTGGAAAGATGTGGACATTGGAAGATGCCCCGCTCGAATATTTTCAGGAAACATATTCATTTACTCCGAGTGACGAATGGCTTGAAAAAGTTCAAAAGTCTGCCCTTAAATTTGCATCATGGTGCAGCGCATCTTTTGTTTCGGAAGATGGTCTGATCATGACAAATCATCATTGTGTTGATTTTATAACATCAAGATTTGAAAAAGAGGGGGAAGACCTAAACGCTACCGGGTTTTATGCTCCGACTATCGAAGATGAAAGGAAAGTCCCGAATCTATTTGTAGATCAGCTTGTTCTTATTGAGGATGTAACCGATGAAGGTTTTTCAGCAATTGATACTGTGCAGAACGCAGCTGACAGGAGAGAAGTAAGACGGGATAAAATAGCGGAACTGGAAAAAGAGTATTCCGAAGAAACTGATCTTATCTGCAAAGTAACCTCACTCTACCATGGAGGGAAATATTCACTTTACGGTTACAGAAGATATAACGATATTCGGGCGGTTTATATAAATGAATCAAGAATGGGGCTGTACGGCGGTGACCCGGATAATTTTACTTATCCCCGTTATAATCCCGATTTTGCCTTTATGCGTGCGTATGATGATGATGGTAATCCGCTTAAAACAGATAATTATTTTAAGTGGAGTAAAGACGGTGCAGAAGAAGGAGAGCCGATCTTTGTAGTTGGAAATCCAGGCTCAACGTACAGACTTAAAACAATGTCCCAATTAGAATACATGCGTGATTTTACATTTCGTAATATGTCATTTCTAAGCAACGGCAAGGTGAAAATTTATAATGAACTAATAACGCAAGATACCGCCAATGCTGATTTCTACAAGGATCGGATGGTTTTTGTCGGGAACGGTGCAAAAGTATTCAAAGGGATGTATAAATTTCTGACAGATGAATATTCGATGGCAAGGAAAAGAGATTTCGAAAATGAATTTCGAGCAAAAGTAAAAGCCGATCCTGAACTTGATGCAAGATACAGTCATATATGGGAATCCATTGCATCGGTTGTAAATGAACAGAGGGAACACGCCGCAGAAATAAGCGCTTTTACTATTAGTTCCAGAAGCAGTTCCGAATATTTCCTTATTGCAAAAGATATGGTTGAACTGGGACGAGAATTGCAGCTTCCTGAAGAAGAAAGAAATGCAATGTACAAAGGAGAAGAGCTTGACTCGACTATACAAGAAATTTTCCCGGCAGAATTTAACTATATACTTGAGGACAAAACTTTAGAACTTCAGATAGATTACCTTTATATGAATCTGGGGAAAAACGATCCGACGCTTCAGGAAATGTTCGGCGGATTAAAAGGAGAGGAAGCAGTTGAATTTGTTAAGGGTCATTCTTACATCACCACACCGGAAGACCTGCTTGACTTAGCAAAAAAGGGAGGAGATGCAATCCTTAACTCCAATGATCCGTTTATTGATTTTATATTGAAATCGGAGCAAGTGCTTGCTGCTTATTACCCTCAAAAGAGCGATGCAAAGGCAACAGAGAAAATGTTGGAGAACGAACTGGGCAGGGCTTTGTTCGATGTTTATGGCACAACAATTCCGCCGGATGCAACCTTTACGTTAAGGATCAGCGACGGTGAACTAGAGCGATACAAGTATAACGGTACAATTGCACCGACTGAAACAACCTTTTACGGTATGTACGATCGCTACTATTCAAATCATGAAAAATATCCTTGGGGTTTACCTGAAAGATGGCTGCACCCGAA
>CAZVBS010000059.1:0-1790 GCA_964625905.1 uncultured Candidatus Saccharibacteria bacterium
AGCCAACCCAGGGGCACCGTTTCAACCCGGACAAACTGCTGCTGGACCCCTACGCCAAGGACATTATTGGCCCTGTGCGCTGGAACGATGCGCTGTTCGGTTACACCATTGGCGATAAGGAACAGGATCTACTGCCCGACTCGCGCAACAGTGCGCATAGCGTGCCCAAAGCGCGGGTTATCGACAACGCCTTCACCTGGGGTGACGATGCACCCTTACGCACCCCCTGGCACCGCACCATCATCTACGAGCTGCACGTCAAAGGCTTTACCATCCAGCACCCCGATGTCCCCCAGTCCTATCGCGGCACCTATGCAGGACTGGCCAGCGAAGCGGTAATCGCACACCTCAAGCGCCTGGGTGTAACGGCTGTGGAGCTGATGCCGGTACATACTTTCATCAGTGATCGGCATCTGGTCGAACACGACCTGCGAAACTACTGGGGCTACAACAGCATCGGCTACTTCGCCCCACATGCAGCATACTCGGCAACCGATGATGTCAGCGAGTTCAAGACCATGGTGAAACGACTGCATTCCAACGGCATCGAAGTGATCCTGGATGTGGTCTACAACCATACTGCCGAGGGCAATCATCTCGGGCCGACACTGAGTTTCCGCGGCATCGACAATGCCGCCTATTATCGCCTGGTACCCGAGCAACCACGCTACTGCATGGACTACACCGGTTGCGGCAACAGCCTTAACATGATGCACCCGCGGGTGTTGCAATTAATTACTGATAGCCTGCGCTACTGGGTGCAGGAAATGCATGTTGATGGTTTCCGTTTCGACCTGGCACCGACGCTTGCACGCGAGGTACATGCCGTCGACCGCTTTGGCGCGTTCATGGATATCATCCACCAGGACCCGGTTCTGTCACAGGTAAAATTAATTGCTGAACCCTGGGACCTGGGTGAAGGTGGCTACCAGGTCGGCAATTTCCCCGTCGGCTGGACTGAATGGAACAGCCGCTACCGCGATGCCTTGCGTGCCTACTGGAAGGGTGAAGGTGGTTTGATCGGTGAACTGGCCTACCGTATCACCGGATCGAGCGACCTGTACGCACACAGTGGCCGCCGCCCTTACGCCAGCATCAATTTCGTCACTTGCCATGACGGTTTTACACTACAGGACCTGGTGAGTTACAACGACAAACACAATATCGAGAACCTGGAGCAGAATCGCGACGGTGAATCGAATAATCTCAGCTGGAACATGGGCGCAGAGGGTCCCACCAGCCGCAACCTGAACCTGATGAATGCCCGCATGCAACAGAAGCGCAATTTCCTGACTACCCTGCTGCTCTCCCAGGGCGTACCCATGCTGCTGGCCGGTGACGAAATGGGCCGCACCCAGAACGGGAATAACAACGCCTACTGTCAGGACAACGAAATCAGCTGGGTAGACTGGAACATTGAAAGCCGCGAGCGGACATTCATGGACTTCGTCTGCCATCTTATTCAACTGAGAAACTCACACCCCGCTTTTCGCCGCCGCCTCTATTTCCAGGGCCGCCGCATCAAAGGTGCCAGCGTCAAGGATATCTGCTGGTTGAGGCCCGACGGCAAGGAAATGACCGACAAGGAATGGACTCACTCCCACGCACGTTGCCTGGGGTTGTTGTTACACGGTGATGCTATCGACGAACAGGACGAACGCGGTCGCGCCATTCACGACGATACCTTTTTACTGATGCTCAACGCTCACTACGAGACAGTTTCGTTCAGTATGCCCCGACAGGTCGGTATCGCCCGCTGGATCGTTGAAGTGGATACCTGTTATGCCAAT
>CAZVBS010000060.1:0-1783 GCA_964625905.1 uncultured Candidatus Saccharibacteria bacterium
AGTGCGCGAAGAATTCCGAAGGAATTCAGAGTTACTTATTGCATTTACATAATGTGTCTGTTGCACAAGATATTAAAAAGTAGTTTAAAAGAGTTGTTTAAATTTCGTATCTTTCTATATGCAAGGCAAGAAAGAATATCAGGAGAAATTATTTTCACAATTTCAGTTAAGTGACCACGTTCCACTCACAAATTTTTATCGTCGATTAAAGGAAGTTTTAGAGTTAGATTATCTCTATATGCTTACACGTCCTTATTACGGAGAGAGTGGTCAAAAGAGTATTGATCCTATAGTTTTCTTTAAACTATGTTTGGTTGGTTATTTGGAAAATATCATTAGCGATAGAGATTTGATAATGCATAGTAGTATGCGTTTAGATATTTTATTTTTTTTGGGCTATGACATCGATGAATCTTTACCATGGCATTCTACCATAAGTCGTACCCGTCAGTTATATCCAGAATCTATTTTTGAAGAAGTTTTTACCAAGGTTTTAACTATGTGTGTTGACAGGGGTATGGTAAGTGGTCATACTCAGGCTATCGATTCAGCACCTATCAAAGCAAATGCTTCTATGGATAGTTTAGAATTGAAAGTTCCGAAGGAAGATTTGGAATCTCATTTAAAAAGCATTCGTCATTTTAGTGCTATTGATAAAGAAGAGACGCCCATACGAAAGTCCAAAATAAACAAAGCTCCAAAACAGCAACAGCAAATTACAGCAAGTGCTAAGGAACTACAAGCAATTAAGAGTAGGAATAAGAAATGGGCAAAAGATCAAGACCAACGTCCAGGAGCAGGGAACAAAGGTTCAAAATACACCTCCAACAAGACTCATTATAGTCCCACCGACCCCGATGCCCGCATTAGTGTAAAGCCTGGAAAGGCTAGAAAGTTAAATTATATGAGTCAGTTGAGTGTAGATAGTGCTCATCATGTAATTACCGATATTTGGGCGTACCATGCCGATAAGAAAGACAGCCAGTATTTAGAGGCTATTGTTAATCGGTTGAAACCGAGATTACACAAACAAGGGTTACTTTGGCTGAACTGTGTAGCGGATACAGGCTATAGTAGCGGAGAGAATTATGCGTTTTTAGAACACGTGGGATTAGAAAGTTATATTCCTGCCCATGGAACTTATAAGGGAGGCCCTGATGGATTTATTTACAACAAGGAGCAAGACCATTATGTTTGTCCACAAGGTGAGATAATTCCATTTAAAAAGGTGTTTTATGAAAAGAAGAACAATACAAAAAAGAAAGAATATAGGGCATCATCAAAATTGTGTAAGGGCTGTTCGATACGTTTAAACTGTTTAGGAAAATCAGCCCAAGAGAAGAAATTTACAGTAACCTATTATCGAGAGCAATATGAGCGAAACATTGCTAGAGTAAATAGTAAGAAAGGACATTATCTAAAAGCCAAACGACAGAGCACCGTTGAACCTGTTTTTGGAACACTCACGCAGTTTAGAGGACTTCGAAAAATAAATACTATCGGAATCAAACAAGCCAACAAGGTTATGCAGATGTCTGCGATTGCTTATAATTTAAAGAAATACCTGAAATTCATTAAGAAAACTGTAAAAAGTGATGCCAAAGCAATGCATCATTTATTGACTGTTTTAAAATCCTATTTCAGACTTCATATAGGCCAATTAGCCACGGTTTAAAAAGGAGATTTAAAACTTGTCTTAAAAAACAAAAACCTCTTAGAAAGGAGCTTTTGTGCAATTATTTAACTTTTTTAATGACTTGTGCAACGACTACCGGTGTTAGCA
>CAZVBS010000061.1:0-1771 GCA_964625905.1 uncultured Candidatus Saccharibacteria bacterium
TAATAGCCATTTAGTTACTCTACTAAATCCGCCATATGTGCTTAGACATTACCACCAATTATTGATTCACCCCTATAAGTATGGTAAAGTCACATCTAGTTACAAAAGTTCTTCACATCATCTCAAATTGAAAAGAAATGGAGATTTCTAATGAATGCTCAAGCAATTTCTCAAAAACCCAGTTTAAACTTCGAACGTTTCATCACTTACGTGTTGAACTGGTCACTGATTGCAGTTTCAAATGTTGCGGTATTTGCCGCTATTTCTTCAATGATGAATATTAACTTTACGAATGATCTTGTTGGTAATCCGCTTTATGGGGAAGTCTCAACTATATGGATCTTTGCCATGAGCATCTTTGCACTTGTTCAATTTATCATGATTTGTAACATACTTCTTGACTTTAATTATAGAAACTCTTTCGATAATTTTTTCTTGGAAAGCATATTTGATCATCGGGTGTGGGTTTTTTCCATTACCAGTGCATTATTTGCGTTTGTTGCATGGATTGGTCTTACATATTATTCAAGCGAGAATACTATGCTTGGTACAACGTCAGGGTACGTACGTGTCATGGAAAACGGTGAAGTGCTGCACTCTGGTGTTACTGTATCACATGACCCAGCGCTAGTCGGGAGCGTTCCAATTGGCCTCATCCATAATATGCGTACCAATTACGTCGTTAAGAACGGCACTGGATATGCAAAGTTCATGACCGTCGCCGTAAAGATAAACCTTGACGGAGACAGCGAAGTGTTTAAAACAATACTTGGTCGGCAAGACAGAGACAGTCTTGGGTTGGGTAAGAAATATTTATCGCGCACTTCATCACAAAGAGCTTTATTTACGAAAATCATGACGCCATTGCTTGAGCCAGCAGTCACTCAGATTTTCCAAGAAATAGCCGCCGGCAAACTCCAAGGCGGTAATGACATCGTCATGCTCAGGCTTGGGGATGTGTTCAATGAAATGAAACGAGACAGCGTTGTAATTGTTCCGTCTTGGATCAATACAATCAACGTCACCAAAGTCGAAGTAACAGGTTGGCAACAGTCCTAAGTCCATCTTCACACCGCCGGAAACCCTCACAGGTTTCCGGCTCTTTTTTCTCTCGAACATTGCCGATATATCGCAAGGTTCACAAATCAAGGACGTCAGTCTACGGTCTCTGGTTTGTGATCTCTGGACATGTCATTGCTAAATAGAAGACGTCTGATTTCTCGCAATGAATCATGTCCACAGACCGACGTCCTCCAAAACAACAAACCCCCAATCCGCGGAGTAGATTGGCGGTTCTCATATTTTCTCAGGTACCAAAAACCTTACGATATATCGTAAGGTTTTTGATTAGTATTTAAGACCAATTTTTCTTGACTTTAAGCCCTATAAGTATATACTTCTCTTTACTGCTTTTCGGCAGTTTTTAATTGCTCGCACTGTTATTTACAGAGGGCGAGTGAGAACTTTGATAATTAAATAGCTTGTGCGAGCGTAATTCACAACCCTTCCACAAGGGTTGTGTAGCTTGTCTAGAACACAGTCAAATACAAAAGGAGCTGACTGTGTTCAAAAAAAGGCTTATTTGAAATGATAAGCACCAAGTAAATTCGAAAACAAAAATTAGTTCAACTTTTTTTAGGAGAAAGTTGAAAAAAGAAGTCAGAAAATAAAAGAAAATGGATTAGTATTTTTTCTTTTGTTTCGTTCATACCTGTAATCTGTCGTAAGGCAGATTAACATTTAGAGTTTGATCCTAGCTCAGGGTGAACGC
>CAZVBS010000062.1:0-1758 GCA_964625905.1 uncultured Candidatus Saccharibacteria bacterium
GACCCCTAATGAGGTATTGTATTCTTAACCGCCATAAGTGATTAGACTTAACAATGTGTTTTTAAGACGTTTAAATCATATTTTACTTAAATTAGGTTTTTACGGTGTTTTCTGTAATGATTATTGTGATATAACTAAAGTAGATAAATATTTAGGAGGTACAGTTATGGAAACTTTGTTTTATGGGAAAACTCTTGAAGAAATAAAAGTTCTTTGTGATGGAGATTCTGTGGAATTTAATCTATGGAAACAAAATATCCTTGATAAGGATACAGAATCAGTATCTAAAGTTCGACAATTAGCACTACAAAGATGTAATACTCTTATGTTTGCCACAAAAGAATTAACTGAATATATGAAAGATTGTGCTACAAAATTAGATTATACTATCCAAAAGAGTAGAGGTGTTGCGGCTAAACTGGCAAGTACTTCAAAACTAAAATTAGTCTAACAAACTTATATGCATGTCCTAAAATATTTAAAAATGTGTTTCTGAGCACCTAGCTTATATCAGGTGCTCAATTTTTTGTATAAAAATGATTCTAATTTAAAGATGTGTGTGAAGATATAGTTTGATACAATAAAGATATGAAAATATTCACGCAAATTACAAAAGCAGAAAACAAAACGCACGATGAGGAAATTGTGCTTGTGCATGGCTCATGGGGAAGTTCAATGATGTGGAGTATGTACGTACCATACTTATCTAAAAAAGGTTTTGATGTGTATGCACTTGATTTGCGTGGTCATGGTGGGAGCGAAGGAGAGCTAAGTGGTGTAACTATGCAGAATTATGTAGAAGACGTACAACAAGTAGTTGAAGAAAACAATCTTAAGAACTCTATTGTTATAGGACATAGTATGGGTGGACTGGTGGCACTTATGTACGGAGCACAGTATGAAACAAAGTCAGTTGTAGCGATTGACCCAAGTCCAACTAAAGAAATCTCAGGAAGTGAAGAGAAAACATATCCTGAAGTGTATTCCATAATGGATGCTGGAATGCCAACTGATCCTATGCAGATTATGGAGGCTCTTCCAGACATGGAGCAAGATATGTTAATGAAGATGAAAGAAATGCTTGGTATGGAGTCTGGAGTAGCTCGCAGTGAACGCAAAGCAGGGATCTCAATTGAAAAAGGGTCTTTACCAGAATCAACACTTTTTGTTGGAGGTGAAAATGGCGAGTCAGTTCCGTTTGGTATTGGGATTAATACAGCAAAAGCTATGGCGGACTACTATAACAAAGAGGTTATTGAAATAAAAGGCGCGACACATCCAGGAATATTAATGGGAAAACACGCTGGTGATGCGGTTATGCAGGTTGAAAGCTGGATTTCTAATATAAATAAATAAGTCATAGTTAAGTGATACTTATATACCATTGTAACAAGCGGCTGGAGTACTCCAGCCGCTTGTTATGGTTATACACAGAGTATAAACAGCTTTTCATCATTTTTTCCACAATATATCCTCATGTTTTCAACAAAATGTTACAAAAAAATGGAGTGGATAACTTTTCTTTACTAGTGTCAATACCCACGAGTATACTAAAGATAGATGAAACGTAGAAGGAGACGAACAATGTTGAGCGTAGACGAATGCGAATCTAAGTTGAGCACTTCAGACAAAAAGCCACCTCAAACAGATGTTGTTTCGGATGAAAAAGATTTGCCGGCAATGGGGGACAAGCGCCCATCGCTTCATGGTATTTTGGATCAAGTAACGCACTGTACACGTGGTAGTTGTTTTGAACAA
>CAZVBS010000063.1:0-1757 GCA_964625905.1 uncultured Candidatus Saccharibacteria bacterium
GTTACTTAATAAACATGTAAATGGGAGAATACATTGTCAGTTTAATCAATTAAAAACCGATAAAGGAGGAACAGTGAGTGGTAGGTTCTCCTCTTCTGATCCAAACTTACAAAATATTCCGGTAAGGACCGATGAAGGAAAAGCAATCAGAAGTTGTTTTAAACCAGATTTTGGTTTTGAAAACTGGTGTCGTTCTGACGCATCACAAATAGAGTTCAGAGGTTTAGCCCACTACGCTGTTGGAGAGGGTGCCAATAAGATCAGAAAGCTTTATAATAAGAACCCTGATATTGACTATCATCAAGCAACGATTGATTTAATCTATAAAATTGTTGGAATTTTACTCGAACGAAAACCAGCAAAAAGTATAAATTTTGGTATCGTATACGGCATGGGAGTTGCTCTTCTTATGGCTACACTTGGACTAACTAAGAAAAAGAGTGATAAACTTATGAGAGCGTATCATGCTGGCGTGCCTTTTGTAAAAGCGACGTTTAATGATGTGATGGAACAAGCTCAAACGTACGGCTATTTAACAACGATACTCGGAAGGAGAGCTAGGTTCCCTAAATGGGAGGAGCCGTATGGCGATGTTTTTTATGATACTTATGAAGAAGCATTCAATGCCGTAGGTCACAGGGCACAAAGAGCGAGAACACATAAGGCATTAAACAGTTTACTTCAAGGAACGGCTGCGGACTTTATGAAAAAAATGATGGTCGATACCTACGAAGCAGGTCTGTTCGATGCTATTGGAGGCGCTCCTCATATAACTCTACACGATGAACTTGATATGTCCTGTAACTACGTAGACGATAGAGAAGTAATATGTGAAATGAAGCGTATTCAAGAAAAGTGTATTCCTATGCGAGTACCTCTCATAATGGACGTTGAAATTGGAACACACTGGGGAAATACAAAAGCAGTTGACCAACAGGAGGTGGCATGAAAATAAAAAAATGTGGTAAAGTAAAAGGCAGTAAAAAAATAAAGTTGTATAACTGCGACAACAAGCTTTTAATGGAACAACTACCTGATAACTACTTTGATCTTGGACTATTCGACCCTCCATATGGTATATCAACAACAAAGCAGAGCATGGATGGACGGGAAATAAACAAACGAGACAAGGATAAGAGCTGGGATGCCGAGCCTCCATCTGATGAGTATTTCAAAGAGATACACCGCGTATGTAGAGACTATATCGTTTTTGGAGGAAACTATTTTCATCAACTTTGGCCAAGTAAAGGATTTATTATATGGGATAAGAAAATTCGCGGTCTCGACTTTGCTGATTGTGAGTTGGCAACATCAACAATAAATGACGGTGCCCGGATATACGACAGATCAGCTAACGATAAAAAGAGAATCCACGTTAACCAGAAACCAGTAAAAATATACGCTTGGTTACTCGAACGTTATGCAGAGAAGGGATTCAAAGTGTTCGATAGTCATCTTGGATCAGGTTCATCCGCAATTGCAGCTCATTTCTTTGGATGCGACTTTATAGGATGTGAACGTGATGTTGACTACTACAAAAGACTTGTAAAGCGTTTTAAAAAAGAAACGGCACAGAATACTTTATTCGAGGGGTTCGGGGTATGACGACACCAAAAGAGAAGCTGGCCGCTGACATAGCAAGAGCTGTTAGTGATTTTAATGAAGAAACAGGTGTCACGGTGAAGTTAGTGACTCTCAATTACGTCAGTACAAATGAGCAAGCTACGTACAGTGTAAATGGCGTTTTGTCGCGCATA
>CAZVBS010000064.1:0-1755 GCA_964625905.1 uncultured Candidatus Saccharibacteria bacterium
TTAGCCTTTCGTTATTATATTTTCATCAGTTGATCTTGATGCTTCTCTTCATTTTTTGAGGCCAAAAAACGAAGCAAAAAAGCCTTCGGAAAATAATGTTTCCCACACCTGCCCACGCCCTACCCGCTCCCCGCAATTGGCCTGCGCTCGGCTTCACGCTCACCCCTCACACGGCCGAAAACCCGCAACCTGCCGTATTTTCCGCCCACCCTCCGCGGCTGGCTAAGGATCGCTTTGAAATTTCAATTTAATTGTCAAACTATGGATTACCAGAGCGTAGTTAGCTGGTTTTTGAAGGCCAGTTTTCAGCCTTGCGGTTTATGGCTGTGTCCTTGCTGGTGCGATTAACAGTGATGAAGTTTCTATGCGGTTCTACTGATGCGTTACACAGACATTTCACCGTCAAGCTGAAAACAATTGAGATTTGACAATAGTTCCCCTGTCGGCTATTTTTTTTAATTATTTTCTTTAGCTTTTTTATGGCGGTGAGATATTGGATTATTTTGCCAATCTGATGGCTGCGTGATTGTCCTTCTAGCTGATAATGCGCTTTGAAATGAAGGCTAACGGTGAGTATATGGTTTTGTGGCGGTTTTGAAACACAAAACTTTCAACTTACATCGATGTTTATTTTATGTTAAAATGCTTATATTTAGCACTTCACTCGCCATAAACTATATACATTGTTGGCGGTATGTTGTTTATACAAAATGGTCAACTATTATTGTTCCCCAATTTATATTTTCATAATTCAAATCAAGTTCAGTCTTTTCAACAATCCATAATTTCAACTTTTCAGTATCAATTTCAGATGGACATGAGTCCCATTTACATACTCCATTTATAGCATCTTTTATTAAATCCTTTCTTTCGCCAAGCCAAATACTTAGCTTTTCAGTCTCAGACATATTCCAATTATACTTTACTGCTTGAGATAGATTCGGATAGTAATTGCTTTCATCGTCAGTATATTGATTAGAAAGAAGTTCAGCTAACAATTTTATATTTATAGTCCTGAAATTTGCATTTTCTCCAATAATAGTTGAAAATTCATAAGCTAATGATGGTGTTGTAAAGAAATAATGGCCAAATTTCTCTTTTGTGTAATTTATCGTCTTTCCTCTGTCAATAATAACTTTATCTGGATAAGCTATCCAATCAGTTTTGTTGTCAAGAGTTAAGAAAATTGCATTTTGAAAGCCTTTATCTTTACAATGGTTGAGAATTTCTTTCCAAATTATCAAATCTCCATAACTATTATAAGTTTTATTTTTGTCTTTAAATCCTGGAGGAATTCTATTGTTAAACCTATTTTGAACTTCTAAATTAATTTCCTGTTGAATTGAATAAATATCAGAATCCATAATTACACCTTCAACAAAATCTTCTATTTCATTTCTAACTGAGGTCGAGTTTTCATCTTTTACTTTATTCAAGCAGTTTAAAATTTTATTAATCTTTCCTGAAGATTCATTTAGCTCGGTCAATAATTCAGATCTACTTAAAAAACCAGAATCTTTTACAAGATTATGATTTGCAATTAAGGAAGCATAATTATCAAGTTCATTTAAATTGTTTCGAAGTGATTTGCCTAATGTCCTTAAAGGGAAAAATACTTCATCTTTTTTTTGCTGCAGATGATTATTATATTCATGAATAGACCATGATGGAATGGCAATTAAATTATCATGCTTTAAATCTTTAAACCAATCAAATAATTCTTGTCTTGCTTCTTTATTAACTCGATACAACCAA
>CAZVBS010000065.1:0-1649 GCA_964625905.1 uncultured Candidatus Saccharibacteria bacterium
CCACTTTCGTGGGAAATAAATATGAATCTAAACTTAAACAACAAAAATGCTCTGGTGTGTGGTAGTACACAAGGCATTGGTAAAGCAACTGCAATGGCTTTAGCAGCCGAAGATGTAAACGTAACTCTTATAGCAAGAAATGAAGATAAATTAAAACAAGTTTTATCTGAATTACCAAGCCATAGAAATCATAATTATATAGTTGTAGATTTTTCTAATCCTAAAGCACTAAAAGAAAAGGTTTCAGCACATATTAAAGATAATCATGGGTTTCATATTCTTGTTAATAATACTGGTGGCCCAAAAGGTGGTCCAGTATTTTCTGCTGAACTTAATGAGTTTGAAAATGCTTTCACTCAACATTTAAAATGCAATCATATATTAGCACAAACTGTTATTCCATTTATGAAAAGTGAAGGATTTGGGAGAATTATAAATATTATATCGACTTCGGTCAAACAACCTTTAGATGGTCTTGGCGTTAGCAATACCATTCGTGGTGCTGTGGCTAATTGGAGTAAAACATTGGCTAACGAATTGGGGAGTTTCGGAATTACAGTAAATAACGTGCTTCCTGGCGCTACCGAAACAGAACGTTTATCGGAAATCATAAAAAATAAATCTTTAAAAATTGGTGCTTCAGAAGAGAATGTATCTAATGCAATGAAAAATTCGATACCTGCAAAACGCTTTGCAAAACCTGAAGAAACCGCTAATGCCATTACCTTTTTAGCAAGTGAAGCTGCTAGTTATATTAACGGAATTAATCTTCCTGTTGATGGTGGACGAACAAAATCTCTTTAGTGTTGTTCCGATAATTATCGGGATTGATTCAGCATCTTATAAATTAAAAAGTATTCATTAATTTTATAGAATAACTAATATCACTAAAACATATAACAATGAGCAAATTAGTTTCGCCTTTAAATTTTAAAGATTGGATTGAAGAAAACCGTCATTTATTAAAACCTCCTGTTGGAAATAAAGTGGTTTGGAAAAATGGTGATTATATTGTTATGGTAGTTGGTGGGCCAAACAGCAGAAAGGATTATCATTACAATGAAACTCCTGAATTTTTCTACCAAGTGGAAGGTAATATGGTGTTAAAAATCATGGATAATGGTAAACCTAAAGATGTGCCTATTAATGAAGGTGAAATTTATTTACTGCCTCCAAAAGTGCCACATTCACCTCAACGTGGTGCAAATACTATAGGTTTGGTTATTGAATATCCTCGCAAAAAAAAGATGAAAGATGCTTTAGAATGGTATTGTGAAAAATGTAACCATCAGTTATATAGAAAGAAATTCAAATTAGAAGATATTGAAACAGATATGCCTGGAATTTTTGATAAGTTTTATGGTAATGAAAAGAAACGTACTTGTAAAAAATGTGGCACTGTAATGGAACCGCCTAAAGAATTATAAAGCCCTTTTGTCCTTTCGGACATTTTCCAAAAGGGAAAACGAATATATTATATAATGATGAAAAATAAACAAATAAATCCTCTCCCTTTGGGAAAGTTAGAGAGAGCTTAAATATGGAAAAACGAAAACTGCGCATAAACGGTCACTCTCATTTACTGCCTTATCCAGAGGAGATTCCTCAATTTATGAAGGATAAAGAGATTTTTTGGGTAGATAAAGACC
>CAZVBS010000066.1:0-1619 GCA_964625905.1 uncultured Candidatus Saccharibacteria bacterium
CAACGCCGTGAAGGATTTTAGGCGGCGGCTTTTTCTTCGAATGCTTTGATTTTCTTGCGTTCGTGTGGTTCGAGTTTTCTGACTTTTGGATCACCGACTTTCTTCTGTTGTGAATTCTTGGGGCGGAACCTGGCTTTCTTTGATGAACTTCGTTTGTAATCATCGGTTACCGCTCTTGCGAGGCGACTGAAGAGGTCCTGCTGCGGTGCGGGCGTTTCCGATAGTTCGTTAAGACAGTCGTAAATCGCCCGCATCGTGTTCGCCAAGCTGCGTTTTTTGGGTGTGTAGGGTGGGCGGTCTTTCTCCTGTTTCTGGTCTGGCGTTGTGTTTGGGATCTGCTCTTTGAGAGCAAGCAGTTCGGCCACTGCCATCGAAAGAATCGACCAGTTGAGTTCGGCATACAGTCGATCAACGTTGCGACAACGCAGCTTCGAACCATTGAGCGTTTGCTTCAAACCGCGAAACTCGACTTCGATGCCCCAACGCATTTTGTACAGCTCAACAAGTGAGTCCTGATCAAGCTTAGTGGGATCAAGGACACTGGTGAGAAGGTAGGTTTGTGTATTGCCGAGTTGGATGTGAACGAGCCTCAACATCATCGGGGGGTGTTTAGCCTGCTTGTCTTTAGGCCAACAAAAAACTTGGCCGTCTTTACGTCGCTTCCAGTTCATATTCTTGCTGATTAGATATACGTTGCTACCCACACGCACTACGAAATTCAAGCCTCGCTTACGTATTGAGCTCCAGAAATCATAGCCGACAAAGCCCGCATCCCCGCAAAACAGCGTGTTTTGCGGGAAATTCCCCTCAGTCACCATTTCTTGGACGTGCTTGCGTTCACTCGAGTTCGATGGGCCTAAACGCCAGTCCCACGGCAAACGTAAGCCCATGTGCCACATCAGCGTAATCCACGCTTGCGGTTTGGGATCGGCGTGTTTGCTCTTCTTGTTTCGGTTCTTGGCACCTTTGCCCTTTCCATAGGTTGGGCAGCACAATTCGGCTTCATTCGATTCGGTCCGGGGTGCGCTGTTACGAGAGCCGTCAAATGCAATTGGAACAAAACCTGATACTTCCCAAAAATCGCCGCCGATCTCTTGCATCCGACACTGAAGTTGAAGAATCAGCAAAGGAATGAAGATATGCATGTAGCTGGTGATAGCTCCGATAAAGCCTTGGTACGTCGTCAGCGCGACCTTAAACCCCAGTTGTTTGCATCGTCGTAGCGCGTCTGGAAATGCGTCGGTAACGCACCTTTTTTCCGACCACGAAAACAACAATGCCATACGGGACAAATCACCGGCTTCCCATTTGGTATTGCCATGAAATTGAAAATCCGAAAAAATGTCCTTGGTTCCAAAAAACCAGTTGATCGCTTTCCCAGCGGCCTTTTTGTTGGGTTGGTTTTTGCGCCGCGTGGCTTTTCTTGCTTTCTTACGAGCGCGGCGCTGGGTGGATTGAGAACGCTTGGAATACGAAGGTTGCTTCTTGCGAGACATGGTCAGATTCCTTTCCGACTGAATTGTTTTCAGTTAGGTGTAACGGGGGGATCTGACCTTTTTTCATAATTCCCAAAGTAAGGGAAGACGGTTTTTTACGTCTCAAAATCCTTCACGGCGTTG
>CAZVBS010000067.1:0-1606 GCA_964625905.1 uncultured Candidatus Saccharibacteria bacterium
ATGTCCCGCTGGAACGGAGCGGGCGGCCCCTGACCCATCTGCTGACGCATATTGACCCGTTCAGTCAGGTCTTCGATCGTCAACAGGCCGGCTGGTTGATGACGATCGAAGACCTGACTGAACGGGTCAATATGCGTCAGCAGATGGCACGGATGGACCGTCTGGCTTCCCTCGGGCGGATGTCGGCCGGAATCGCCCATGAGGTTCGTAATCCGTTAACCGGGGTCAGTCTGCTGCTGGATGAACTGCATGATCGACTGCTCGGTAACGAGGTTGACCAGCAATTGATCCGTCGTGCCCTCGGTGAAATAGAACGGCTGGAATCACTGGTCAACGAGATGCTTCGCTTTGCGTCAATGCCCGCACCGCAACTGGTTCTCGGCAGCATTGAGACGGTTCTGCAGGACTCCTTGTTTCTGATCCGCAAGCAGTGTCAACGGCAAAAAGTCGAACTGCGTGAACAGGCCGCAGCAGATCTGCCGGAAATAAAAATAGATAAAGACCGCCTCAAACAGGTTTTTCTCAACCTGTTCAATAATGCCCTTGATGCCATGCCGGAAGGAGGTGTCCTGACGGTTGTCGTTGCGCTTGATGACAAGACTCTGCGTGTTGAAGTCAATGACACGGGGGTCGGTATTCCGGCCGAGCAGACCCCGCTGATCTTCGAGCCGTTTTATACCAGAAAAGGGCAGGGGACCGGGCTTGGATTGGCGATCAGTTATAATATTATTTCCGATCACGGTGGCGATATCGATGTTGAGAGTCAGCCGGGAGAGGGGACAACCGTGCGTTTTTCCCTCCCGCTTGATCATGATGCCTGAAGAAACCCCACCTGGCTATTATCGGCCACAAATCCATAAATAATTATCTGTCCACGGTCTGGGATCTCGAAAGCGGTCAAAAACAGCCATTTTTCTTGTTATTGAAGCAGTATGTGACTATATTTGAGCTGTTGATCGATGTCATATGACGAACAGGAGCCGCCCGCATGGAAAAAATTCTAATCGTTGATGATGAAGCTTTCATTCGTGAAAATCTGGAACGGATTCTTGCCGAGGATGGTTTTCGGACCCTGTCAACTGAATCACCGGAAGCCGCCGTGCAGATCGTCAGTGAAGAGGAAATCAGTCTGGTCCTGCTCGATTTAAATCTCGGCAGTCGCAGCGGTCTTGATGTGTTGCGAGCGATGAAGGAGGTCGATCCCGATATTCTGGTGATTATCATTACCGGCTACGGGACCGTCGAGAGTGCCGTTGAGGCGCTGAAAATCGGCGCCTATGATTATATCAAGAAACCGTTTAAAGCTGATGCCATCCATCTGATCGTCAAGCTGGCACTGGAAACGCAGAATTTGCGCCGCCGGGTCAAGCACCTGTCGAAGGATGCCGTCGGGATTAATATGGTCGGCAACAGTCCGGCACTGTTGCAGATTTTCCGCCAGATTCGTGAAGTTGCCAAGCATGAAACCGCGACGGTGTTGATTACCGGTGAGAGCGGGACCGGCAAAGAGCTGGTCGCTCATGCAATTCATAACCTGTCGCCGCGCAGTGAACGGCCTTTTGTTGAGATCAACTGCGGCTCGCTGCCGTACAACCTGCTTGAATCA
>CAZVBS010000068.1:0-1586 GCA_964625905.1 uncultured Candidatus Saccharibacteria bacterium
AATAACGCCAAAATAACCAGCTCGTCTGGATAATTTTTTTGGTTATAAAGACTTAAAAAATATAATCAACTTTTTCTCCTCTTACTTCTCAGATAATAAGAGACTCATAAGGAATATTTAATCCATTATGTAAACGCTTTATCATTTCAAGACTCAAGTCTCTTTTTCGGTTAAGTATTTCTGATACACGCCCCAAACTACCTATAAAAGGTTGTAAATCCTTTCGAGTTAAATCATTTTGTTCCATTAAAAATTTTATGACTTCAACAGGCTCCGAGGCAGGAATGGGGTAATGCTCTTCCTCGTACTTTTCGATGAGTAAAGATAAAACTTCTAATTCATCTCGTTCTGGAGTATTGCTTTTAGCATCCCAAAGTTGATTGACTCTTTCTAAAGCTTCATTTAACTGCTTATCATTTTTGATGAGTTTTAATTTCATTTTGTTACCTATATTTCTTCAATATTCTTAATTTTGTCATATTCCGCATGAGTACCAACAAACCGAATCAACATCATTTGAAATTGATAGTCGACTCTTGTGACAATTCGATATTTATTGCCACAAATATTAAATACAACACGATTGTTTTTCAGAATACTTGCATTTTTAAGGTTTTCCTTAATTTTATGAGGAGTAGTCCATTCAGCTTTTAATGAATAGTTATACCATTCTGTCATTGCAATTTTTGCATCAATATATTCAGGACTGCTTTCCCAAAAAATTCGTAATGTCGATTTAGCTATAATCCTCATTTACTTAGAATAGCATATTCCCATATTGGGAATATTTATTTTTTCATCTCTTTTGGTTTTTTGTTAAAGGTGAGGTATAAACATCAGATTACTTCATGTTGCGAGCACAAAACCATGAGTATTAGGAGCCCTTAGTGTACGCTCGGCATGTGTATGAACTTATGAGGTGCAAATCCTATGGAAACCAGCATGCAAGTTGGGCTCATATAGGTTCCTTGTTGTTATTTCAATTAAGCAAAAGACAAGACTTGACACCTTCCGTGGACACCTTCCGTGTTGACACCTTCCGGACACCTTCCGCAGACACCTTCCGTGCATTCCTATGTATAACTATTCTTCTTTGGCAAATTCGCCCTGATAAGTTGATATTAGCCTGTAATTAAGGAAATAAGCTATACACACCATGCTAGAATCAACTCAACTACTAGACAAATGTAACTGTGCTAATTATCCCTATTAACTATGCTCAGATAGTCATATCTAACTATAAAGTGCTTAAACTTTAGTTATAAAAACGGGGTATCATCCATACCAGTATGGTCTTTAACGCCTCATTTACAAGGTTGCTTAAAAAATCACAACTTCCCCCAAATATGCGCATTAACAGCGGGTTCTGTTTTTTCGGTTTTATCCGTATCCTCGAATTTTTCAGATTGTTTGGTATCTTGCTGTTCTTGATCTCGCTTGATTTTTTGTTTCTTACTGAGCCTTGGTTTTTTCTTTTTAGGACTTTTACCTGGTAAAGGCATAGGGACTTCATCTAGTTTAAAACCATCCAGTTCTTCTCTGTTTAAATGCAGTCCATTATGTTTTTCTATGACTGAAAAATGCTG
>CAZVBS010000069.1:0-1574 GCA_964625905.1 uncultured Candidatus Saccharibacteria bacterium
CCGAGCGAAGTCGACCGGTCAGAACAACATCCTCATAACTCTCCCTCTCCCACTGCGAGAGGGCCGGGGTGAGGGTATCGCCACCAGGCGATATATCAGGCCCATAGGCTATCTCGTAACCGAGGTGCTCCAGCCATTTCAGTGTGGTCTGTTCGATGGCGTCTTCGGTGATTTTAGTCATGTCAGCGCCCCCCTCTCGTTCGGATTTCAACAGCGGACGCTATACGAGTACGAATTTCGTTGTATATCGCAACGTCAAGTCCCTCGGCAACTTCAAGGGACACGGCAAGACCGTAAGCCACTGGCACCTGTATCTTTGCCGCATCTTTTCGACAATTGACTTTTATCGTGAGGGAGTCGCCATCAGAGATCGGTATAGCTGATTCGCCTTCAAATACTTCGTGCTGAACGGTTCCTCGCCGCACTGCACGCCATTCGGCCTCTTTCCTGTTGGGGGCCAGTGTTCCGCCTTCAACTTCAAACCACAAACTCGCGGTTCGATAGCGTTGAGTGCTTGCTGCAATAGGTGATAGCCAAGCCAGAGTAACGGTCAGCCGACGGTTATCGAGGCGTGCCCCAAGCGAAGGGGGAAGAGGCAAGTTGAACAAATGCGCTTCTTCATCATCAAGTTGCCCGAACCCTAAAAGGGTCACCCTCTGTTCCGTGCAACCGAGAACTCGTGAACTGTCAGGGATGCCGTAACCCAACCATTGGCTAATCCAGTGCCGGATATGCCGTCCATTGTCCGGTGTTTGAAGTATCTCTTGGAGCCGTTCTGAAATCTCACCCCACGAACAACCATGTACGATCATTGTTTTCAGTAGCGGTGTGATATACGAACTGAGTTCAATGTCGGGGGCTTGTTCTTGAAAAATCTCGATTAGAGAATCATAGCACGCCGCAGCCATCCTGCTGATAAGTGCAGTAGCATTACTGGTGCCGCAACAATAGACAACCTTGTTAACGTCCCCCGCAGCAGTGCTTGGGGATGCGGCTTTATTCCCCGGAGCAATACGCAGATGTCGAACCTCGAATCTCGCATCAGTTGAAGTGCCAAGGGGTTCTGTATAAAGCACTCGACCACCATTAAAGAGCAGGTCTGGCTTAATCGCCCTCCTATAACCGCTCCCAAAAGCGGAAACTGGGCTTGGCATAATGTTCTCAAACAGATTCACTGCGTTATTGATGTGGCTAACAGCGGCGGGATCGTAATGGAGTGCTCCTACTGTAATTCCATTGATGCTCTCGGCCGGTGCAAGCAGCTTTCGATGTCTCGCGTCATCATAGAGGGCCTTGACGACCAGT
This sequence comes from uncultured Candidatus Saccharibacteria bacterium, assembly GCA_964625905.1. Taxonomy (GTDB): domain Bacteria; phylum Patescibacteriota; class Minisyncoccia; order Phycocordibacterales; family JABMNX01; genus JABMNX01. The sequence goes on from CAZVBS010000069.1 coordinate 1,306, forward strand.
GCTTCTTTTTCGTCTTCGGAGAGTGCGTCGAATTCCTCCTTGGGAATCCTGGTATCAATATCCCTGTCATGGTTTCCAGCGCTGATGATGATCAGGACGCGGTATTTGACGCTGAGCCAGTCAAGCAGTCGTGCGAGTGGGCTCATTATTTGAGCAAAAAGCCGACTGGGATCACCGATTGAAAAATTAATAATCTTGATGGTGGGCGCGGAGGCTTCGCCGGTTCCTTCGCCTTCAAACATTCTGCGGACGGCTCGATGAATAAGATC
>CAZVBS010000070.1:0-1568 GCA_964625905.1 uncultured Candidatus Saccharibacteria bacterium
CCCATTGGTTCCCTATGTATTTTGTGATCAGGGGAGTGAATTCCCAAGCAAATCAAGCCAGAATCTTGCTGCCGAAGAGGAATATGGTGAATTTTCCTTGAAGCAGCTCGAGTCCGATGCACTGGAAATCAATAAGAGGACACTGGATATTATCGGCATAAGAATGAAGAATAACAAGAATTACAAGATACGGATTACAGGCACTAACGATAACACAACGGAAAAAGACGATTTGGAATTATCGAAGAAAAGAGCTGAATTTGCTAAGAATTACCTCGTTATTAATTATGGAATTAATCCGAATAGAATTGAAACGGAGGCAAGGGATTTACCCGAAAAGCCGTCGGCCGTATCGGACCCGGACGGAATAGCCGAGAACAGGCGCGTTGAGCTGTCGTCGGATAATAAATATTTGTTCGAGCCTATTTTAATTAAAAAAGACAAGCAGACTATGACCGAACCAAATATGATTGAATTCGTGCCATACGTTAAATCTACCGATTCGGTGACAAGCTGGTCGATGGAAATATCACAGGCCGATAAGATGATTAGGAGATTCAACGGCGAAGGCAACACCGAACCTTTGAAATGGATGATTCTGCCTAATGATTTGGTGGCCAGCGAGCTCCCCGTGGATTATCATTTCTCTGCCGAGAATAGCAAAGGCCTCAGCGATTCGAAATCCGGGACTCTCCCCGTTGAATTTTATTCCTACGTCAGAAAGAAACGCGAAGACAGGCCGGACAAGAGTATATCGAAGTTCAGCCTTATCGTTTTTGATTTCAACAGCCCGAAAATTTCTGAAATAGACAAGGATATATTAAAAAAGCAAATAGTGCCTGCAATAAAATATAATTCAACCGTGCAGATATATGGATATACCGACAGAATCGGCGACGAGGACTATAACAAAAAGCTTGCCTTGCAAAGGGCAAATAATGTCAAGGCATATTTGGAATCAAAAGCGAAAAGTGCGAAATACGAAGTGTTTGGCATTGGAGAAAATATTATTCTTTTCGACAACAACCTGCCAGTTGGAAGGCAACTCTCCAGGACCGTACAGGTCTATGTCATTACGCCAAAAGAGTAATTCGATGACAATTAATTCGATAAAATAAACAAGAATGACTGAAGAAAAATATACATATAAATACTTGAACGACATAGATTCGCCTGAGGACCTCAGGAAGCTTCCCGAATCTGCCCTTCAACAGGTGGTTGACGAAGTGCGCGAGTTTATGATCGATACGATAACCAAATCCGGCGGCCATTTCGGTGCCGGCCTTGGAATGGTTGAATTATGTGTTGCAATGCATTATGTTTACAACACACCGGTTGATAAAATCATTTTCGATGTGGGACATCAGGCCTATCCCCATAAAATCCTGACCGGCAGACGCGACAGATTGCATACGATTCGCCAATTGGGCGGGTTGTCCGGATTTTTGAAGCGTGCCGAATCGGAATATGATGTTTTCGAGGCCGGCCATGCAAGCACGAGCATTTCGGCGGGACTGGGAATTGCCACAAGCCGCGATTTCCAAAATAAGGATTTCAAGGTAGTATCG
>CAZVBS010000071.1:0-1519 GCA_964625905.1 uncultured Candidatus Saccharibacteria bacterium
GCGTCAACGGCAGTAGCCCTTATGATATGGATTCCTGTTTCTTCGTCCAATGTGTTCCATTCATATTCATATGGGAAAGTATTGTTTCTATCAACGCTGATATCGTCAATATAAAAGTCAACATATAAAATTCTACGATTTGCGTCGTCTGCTTCTGCAATGATTAAAATCTGGGTGCCATGCGGGATATGTTCACCGCTTTCAAGGCTGGTAATCGTGAAACTAGGGAACACATCTTCCTTTGCACACCCTGCCTGCGTGAACAGCAAAGTGGTAAAAGAGAGAAAGCGCAAAAGGTTTAAATATAATTTTGTTTTTTTCATGATTTTACCAAAAGGATGGTTTATAAGGAGTGCTCATTCTAAACCGACGACAGTCGTCTTCAAAAATCAAAGTATCGGACGGTAAATATGGTGCCTCACTTTCTGGGATGAAAAAACTTTTTTTGGATACAGCTGAAGCCCCAAAATATCCGAAGACAGTAGTCTCAGGTTCATTGACGTTTTTGATATTCCCAACAATCGCAGCTGGAGGAGGGTCAAATATCGAACCCGCGCTAATCATCTGATTTTGTATAAAAAGCCAATAATCATAGGCCTCTTTACTTAAAGATAATTGCCTTACCTCAACATGATATTTTCCCCGGAAATGCCTGCCCACGGCGTCTTTTTTTATTCTCACAAATGTCACAGGTCTTTTAGTTATTTGGTTTCCGTCATAAAAAGCATCATCGAACACATCTATCTGACCAGGGACATCCGTGACCCAGCAAGTCTCACAACAATCTCTGGGAACTGATATAAGACCTTCTTTATATTTAAGTGGTTGGGTGCGGATTTCATGTGTACCGGCCCAGGCCAGCCTATAGAAATTATTAATGTCTTCAGGATCGCGAGTATCCATATATACCTGAAAACCTTCAAATGTTATTAGCCTGTTATCATCATCCAATTCCTCTTGTTGCCCTTTTTCATAATAAACAGAATCAATATTGGGCACGGCGTTTAGCCATTCCGGCCTTGACATATACTGTTGTCCGTCAGAAGTTTTTATTTCCAGTTTATATTCTCTGCCGGAAAGTCCTCTCATACCATCATGGGCTGTTTTATAAATTCCTATGGAGGTTTCCGTAAGCGTTTCGGAATTACCCATATCATCGGATATTGTTACAATTGCGCCTTCGACTGATTCATTAATATAGGTAAAAGCATTATATGCAGACGTTCTTGTAAGATACACCGTATAAGGTCCCGGTTCATTGGTGATCAATCCATCGACAACCAGTTCTTTTGAATCATTCCCTTTGCTAAAATCAATGGGGTCGATACAAGAAGGAACCAATAAGAAAAATAAAAGTACAATTATTAATAATTTGAGTTTCATTTCAAGTAACATTCAAATTTACTTACCTCAGCGTCCCTGCCTTGCCTGCCTACCGGGTGACTCTGAGGAGGGATAATGACTTTTATAGTTTATTAATTTATATTTAAGAGAGCCTTAAAATCATATCAGGAGTTTC
>CAZVBS010000072.1:0-1511 GCA_964625905.1 uncultured Candidatus Saccharibacteria bacterium
AGGTTTTCCAAAATTGAGAGAATTTTTAAGAGTACCTCCTAATTATGCTAACCCTAAAAATAAGTCAGTACCGATAGATGAGAAGAAGAATGAAGTAGTGAGCTCCTCCTATTTTCCTACTTGGTTTTATTGTAACAATTGTGAAGGATTTAAAAGAATTGATAGATGGTGGGATGAATGGAAAAAGGTGGTGCAAAAACACGGTGGTCAAGCTAATAAAAGTGATTTTGTGCCTCCAAAATGTCCGGCTTGTTATGAAAAAGCAAAATCAGGAAATAAATTAGATGGAAAGCGAAGGCGGTTTTATTACGACCTAGAACAAGTTCGCTTTGTTATGACTGCTCCAACAGGAGAACTAAAAGATGTACCTTGGGAACGATGGAATAAAGTAACAAAAAATAGCACAGATGATGATTCTAGTGGGATTCAATTTGACTGGGAAGACCTTTGTTGTGAAAGTCAAGATTTAAAATACTACAAGTCAAAAAAATTCTCTGATTTGGCAGGTATCCGAATTGAATGTAAAAGTTGCCAGGCAAAAAATACTCTATCAGGATTTTTTGGAATGAGAGCACCAGTTTATAACAATGAAGGTGTGTTTTACAAACCAGTACTTAGAACAAGTAATAGCTGTTATTACCCCATTACCGTAAGTAGTATTTATTTGCCCGTAGATAGAGAAATAGATATTGAAGACCAAAAGGCAATTGAAGAGTGGACGGAAGAAGGTTTAAATATTGATTTCATTTATAAGGCTTTAAGAAGAAAATACAGTACTGAAAAAATTACAAATTTTATCAAGGGAGAAATTGAAGGTGAATTTGAACCTGAAAATAAATATCGCTTAAAAGAGTATAATTTTATTACTGAATTGAATAGAACAAAACATCCAAATAAAGATTCAAACGATAATAGTTTAGTCTTTGACCGAGTGGAAATCAAAAACCTACAAAAACTTGGAATTGAAAATCTTACAGCTATAAAGCGGCTTAAAATTACAACTGTTCAAACTGCTTATACCCGACAAGAGCCCTTAGATAATGACCAGTTTTTAAGCGGAGAAAGTGTCGAGAATAATATTATAGCTAAATATACGTCCGAATGGGGAAATCAAACCAAGTATTTGCCTGCCATTGAGAGTTTTGGAGAGGGGATTTTTATAGCACTTGATGATAAAAAAATTAATAATTGGCTCTCTGAATCTTTTAAGAATGAAAGGTTTAAAATACGTATCAATACGCTCTATGAGAATTCAAAAAGCAATGAGTTAACCAGTGTTCAAAATAAATTCAAAACCGAAAATCATTTAGCGAAATTCGTTTTAATACATTCACTCGCTCATATTCTGGTAAAGGAATTAGAGTTTTTGTGTGGCTACCCGGCTACCTCTTTAAGTGAACGTCTTTTTGTAGATGAGCATAATATGATTGGGGTTCTACTTTATACTGTTGCGGGCACAGAGGGTAGCTATGGAGGATTAGTTTCTCAAGCCTCTGAAAACAATTTTAGTC
>CAZVBS010000073.1:0-1503 GCA_964625905.1 uncultured Candidatus Saccharibacteria bacterium
TCTCACTGTTGTGATCGCTGCCTGTAATGGTAGGTTGTTTTGAGCGAGGATATCTTTTATCAGGTATCCTCGCTTTTTTCTTTCATTGTTTCTATTTGATGACGTTTGATTTTACATGAATTTAGGTTGTAAGTAAGATTTACGAGGAGCGACCCCCTACGCCAAACTTCAAAACAGATTCCAAAAACAAGGCGGAAACAACAATGCGATTTAATAGACGCAACGCATTCACGTTGATTGAACTATTGGTGGTTATTGCGATCATTGCGGTTCTGGTTGCGTTACTGCTTCCAGCCGTCCAGCAGGCGCGCGAAGCGGCTCGCAGGTCTTCTTGCAAAAACAATATGAAGCAGCTTGCTTTAGCACTGCATAATTATGCCGATGCTCATACTGTTTTCCCATTGGGTGCAGCCGTCGATCTAGGTGTGACATCAACAGGAAACAACGGCTCGTGGGGTGTGCATGGACGGATTCTCCCTTTTTTAGAGCAGGGAAACCTGACGAACCTTGTAGATCTGACAGTCGGCTGGGATTTTCAGGCAGCAATTGACGGCTTGAAAATACCGACTTACGCCTGCCCTTCCGATGCAAAAAGTGACGAAGCAAGAAATCCCGGCGGTGGGAAAGTGACTCTTTATCCCACATCGTACAGCTTCAATTATGGGACTTGGTTTGTGTTTGATCCCACGACTGGAAAGGGGGGAGATGGCATGTTCTTTCCCAACAGCAAACTATCTTTTAAGGATGCAACAGACGGGTCTTCAAATACACTCATCGCTGCGGAAGTAAAAGCCTGGACCCCTTACATGAGAAACGGCGGCCCAGCGACGACAACAATCCCGAATACAACAGCCCAGGTTCAAACGATTATTGCCTCTGGGGTACAATTCAAAAACACGGGACATACCGAATGGCCTGACGGGCGAGTTCATCATTCTGGTTTTACAGTCACTCTTCTACCGAATTCTATTGTGAATTTTACCAACGCAGGCACCTTGTACCCCGAAATAGATTATAACTCCTGGCAGGAAGGGAAAAACGGCATTGCAGGTAATCCCAGCTACGCGATTGTCACTTCCAGAAGCTATCACACGGGGATGGTAAACGTCAGCCTGTTGGATGGATCGGTTCGTTCCATCAGTGAAAATATCGATCTATCGATTTGGCGAGCATTAGGCACACGAGCCGGGGGCGAAGTGCTTGGCGAGTTTTAATCGTTGCCAGTAAACGGTAAGCATCGTGTTCCATCCTACTGCTGAAATTCATCGACCGGAATACGATCCACGCTATGCCTGGTGAGAACGTAAATGCCACAGATGGTACACCAGTAAAAAGCGATCAGATAACCGTACAGCAGGTTGCTCCACAGTGTTAACCAAAGTTGTTGGAAGCCGTTTGCCCCTTGCCCGAAAGTTGATTGACTTCTCGCCTGAATCGCTTCGAGTGGTTCTGAGACAATGCTACTTTGCAAAGTATTAAGCCAGTTGATCGTGAATCGGGAAA